>JASFUX010000009.1:0-30970 GCA_050050115.1 Maricaulaceae bacterium
CCGGCTTGCCGAAGGCGGCGGTGAAGCGCGCCGCAGACGTGCTCGCTCAACTCGAAGCCACCAAAGCCGGCGGCGCCGAGCTCGGCGACCTGCCGCTGTTCGCCGCCGCGCCTCATGCGGCCGACGAAGACGCTTCGGATGCGGAAGACGTCGCCGCCTGCGCCGAGCTGCGCGCGGCGCTTCAAGAGGTGGAGCCCGACGCTCTGACCCCGCGCGGCGCGCTTGATCTGGTCTACCGGCTAAAGCGCTTGGCGGAGGACGCGTGAACACCGGTTTCGAGCCATCTCCGATCGACGGCGCGGCGCTGCGCCGGGCGCTCACCGACGCCGCGCTCGCCCACGAAGGCGACGAGCCCGCGCAGCGCGCCGCGGCGCTGCCGATCCTGCGCGCCGCCTGGTCGGAGGGCCGGGAAACGGCGCGGCGGCATCTTTATGCGGGCGGCGGCGGGCTCGAGACCGCGCGCGCCCTCGCCCAGGTCGCCGACGACGTGGTCAGCGCGCTTTACGACTTCACCACCGTGCACGTTCATCGGGCGCGCAACCCGACCGAGGGTGAGCGATTGTCTGTATGCGCCGGCGGCGGCTACGGTCGCGGCGAGCTTGCGCCCTTCTCCGATCTCGATCTGCATTTCGTGCGCGCCTACAAGCTCAGCCCTTGGATCGAGAGCGTCATCGAGACGATGCTGCTCTGCCTCTTCGACATGAGGATCATCGTCGGCAACTCGGCGCGCTCTATCGATCAGGCCGTGCGCTTGGCCAAAGAGGACTGGACGGTCCTCACCAACCTCTTCGACCTGCGGCGCATCGCCGGGGATGCAGAGTTTCCCGAGACCCTGTCGCATCGCCTGCGTGAAGAGGTTCTCCTCGGACGCTCCCGCGAGTTCGTCACGGCCAAGCTCGACGAACGCGCCGCGCGGCTGATCCGCCAGGGCGCTTCGCGCTACATGGTCGAGCCCGACGTTAAGAACGGCAAGGGCGGGCTTAGAGATCTGCAGACGCTCGACTGGCTGGCGCGCGGCGTCTCGGCCGGCCGCGGCGGCTCGGCGGCGGCGGCGCTCCTGTTCCGCCGCGAGGAGGCGCGCCGCTTCGACCGCGCCTCGGACTTCCTCTGGCGGGTGCGTTGCTTCATGCACTTCGCCACCGGTCGCGCTCAGGAAAAGCTCAGCTTCGACCTCCAGCCGGAGATCGCCGCGCTGATGGGCTACGAGGACACGCCGGCGGGACCCGGGGTCGAGCGGTTCATGCGGCAGTACTTCCTCGTCGCGCGCGACGTCGGCTCGCTGACGCGGATCATGTGCGCCAAGCTCGAGGCCGAGGAGACCAAGAACGCGCCGAAGACTCTGATCGAGATGTTCGGCCTGTCGAAGAAGCCCGAAAAGCCGTCCGATCCGCGCTTCAAGCTCGAGGCCGGGCGCATCGCCTTCACCGACACCACCCAGCCCGAGCGCGATCCCTCGGCGATGATCTCGCTCTTCAACGAAGCCGCGCGGATCGGCGTCGACGTGCATCCCGACGCGCTGTCGGTGGTCGACCGCGCCCTCGACAGAGTCGACGACCGCGCCCGGCGCACCGATGAGATGCGCGAGGCTTTCCTTGCGGCCCTCCTGAACGCCGAAACCGTCGACCGCGGCTTCCGGATGATGAACGAGGCGAGCCTCCTGGGCGCGGTGATGCCGGAGTTCGGCGGCATCGTCGCGCGCACCCAGTTCAATATGTATCATCACTATACGGTCGATGAGCATACGCTGCGCGTCGTCTCGGGGCTGGCAGCGCTCGAGACCGGCGACATGGGCGAGGACTCCGAGTTCGCCGCGCCGCTCTTCGAGAAGCTGTCGGGGCGGCGCGCGCTTTATCTCTCCGCATTGCTGCACGATGTCGGCAAGGGACACGGCGATCAGCAGATCGAGGGCGCCAAGCTTGCGCTCGAGGCTGGCGAGCGCCTCGGTCTAGCGCCGGAGGAGATCGAGCTGGTCTCTTGGCTCGTCGGCCACCACTTGGTGATGAGCGACGTCGCCCAGCGGCGCGACATCGGCGAGCCGCGCACGATCGCCGACTTCGCCGAGGAGATCGGCACGACCGAGCGGCTGCGGCTTCTGACCCTCCTGACCATCGCCGACATCAACGCCGTCGGCCCTGGCGTCTGGAACCCTTGGAAGCGGCGGCTGATCCAGGATCTCTACGCCCTGACCGAAGCGACGTTCCGCGGCGAGCGGGCTGCGGCCGAGCAGGCGCGCCACGTTCTCGCCGAACGCGCCGCCGCCGCCCGCGAACGCCTCATCGCCGGGGCGAGCGCGGAGCAACGAGCATTCACCGAAGCCTGGGCCGAGAGTCTTGAAGACGCCTACTGGCTGCAGTTCGACGACGAGGCGCACGCTCGGCATCGCGACGTCGCAGCGGAGGCGCGCAAGGGCGCTGCGGGCCCTGAGGTCAAGGCGCGCTGGGACGGAACCGCCGGCGGCGTCGAACTCCTGGTGATCACGCCCGACCACGCTGGGGTCTTCGCCGCCGTCGCCAGCTCGATCGCGCGCTCAGGCGGCAACGTGCGCGAGGCGCGCATCTATACGACGACGGACGGTCTCGCAGTCGACTTCTTCCGCGTCACGCCCGCAGCTGAGGGCGATCTGCACGATGATGCGGCCTGGGTCGGCCGGCTGCAGAAAGCCGCGTTGGCGGCGATCACGGCCGACGCGCCGCCGAGCCCGCCCGAAGGCAAAGTCTCCCGCCGCGCCGCGGCGTTCCGCGTGCCGGCATCGGTCGCCTTCGACAACGACGCTTCGGACCTCGCCACCATTATTGAGGTCTCGGGCCGCGACCGGCCGGGCCTGCTCGCTGCGCTCGGACAGGCCCTCGCCGAACTCAAGCTCAACATCCTCTCGGCTAACGTCGAGAGCATCGGCGTGCGGGCGATGGACGTTTTCTACGCTTGCGAGCAAGGCGGCGGAAAGATCCTCGACGAGGCGCGCCGCGAGGAGATCAAGACGCGGTTGCTCGAGGCGTTCACGGACGGCGAACCGACCCCGCCGACGGCCGACGGCAAGGAACTCGCCCGCGCGCCGGAAAGTCCGCTGCGGTGAGCGCGCCGCGATGAGCCTGTTTCGCTCGACCCTGGTCATCGGCTCGCTGACGGCGGGGAGCCGCGTGCTCGGCTTTGCGCGCGACGCGCTCATCGCCGCCACGCTCGGCACCAGCCCGGCGGCCGACGCCTGGTGGGTGGCGTTCCGCTTTCCGAACCTCTTCCGCCGCGTGTTCGCCGAGGGCGCGTTCAACTCCGCCTTCGTGCCGCTCTACGCGCGACGGCTCGAGCACGAAGGCGCAGGCGAGGCGGATGCGTTCGCGTCCGAAACCTTCTCGTTCCTGGTCACCGTGCTGGCGATCTTCGTCGTCGCGGCGCAGCTCGCCATGCCCTGGCTGGTCTGGGCGCAGGCCGCCGGGCTCGCGTCCGATCCGGAGTGGCGCGGGCTGGCGGTGCTGATGCTGCAGATCACCATGCCGTACCTCTTGTTCATGTCGCTGATGGCGATGCTGAGCGGCATCTTGAATGCGCGCGATCGCTTCGCCCTCGCCGCCGCGGCGCCAATGCTCTTGAACGTCGTGCTGGTCAGCTTGCTGCTCGTCGTCGACCGCAGCGACCCTAACCGCGTCGCGGTCTTGATGGCGATCGGCGTGCTCGTCTCGGGCGTCCTGCAGGCCGGCGCCGTCGCGCTCGGCTGCCGGCGCGCCGGGGTGCGCTTCACGTTGAAGCCGCCGAAGCTGACCCCCGGGGTCAAACGCCTGATCGCGCTCGGCGTGCCCGGCGCCTTGTCGGCCGGCGCGACCCAGATCAACATCGCCGTCAGCCAGTTCATCGCCTCCTTTCAAGACGGAGCGATCTCCATCCTCGGCTATGCGGACCGGCTCTATCAGCTGCCGCTCGGCGTCATCGGAATCGCAATGGGCGTTGCGCTCCTGCCGACGCTATCGAAGCGCCTGCGCGCCGAGGACATCGACGGCGCGCACGACACGATGAATCGGGCGATCGAGATCGCGGCGCTGTTCACCTTGCCGGCGGCCGTCGCGCTCGCGATCACCGGCGAGTTCTGGGTCTCGGCGCTGTTTCAGCGCGGCGCCTTCACCAGCGAGGACGCCGAGCTGACCGGGCTTGCGGTCGCCGCCTTCGCGGCCGGCCTGCCCGCGTTCGTCGCGATCAAGGTGCTCGCGCCAGGATTTTTCGCACGAGAGAATACGAAGACGCCGATGATCTTCATGTCGATCGCGGCGGCGATCAACGTCGCGCTCGGCGCCGCTCTCTTCTTCACGATTGGTTTCGTCGGCCTCGCCGTCGCCACGTCGGTCGCGGGCTGGGTCAACGCGGGGCTGCTCGGCTTCACCTTGCATCGCGACGGCCTGCTCGTGCTCGACGCCAAAGTACGGATCCGGCTGCCGCGCCTGCTCGCCGCCTCGGCGGTCATGGGCGTCTGCGTCTGGTTCGCGGCCAACGCCGCGACCGCCTACCTCAACATCTCTCTGATCCAGGATCTCGCCGCCGCGCTCGCCGTCGCCGCGCTGGGCCTCATCGCCTATGCGATCGCCGCGCTGATCCTGGGCGGCGCCGGGCTGGCGGACCTCAGGGCCGCGCTGCGCCGCCAGGGTTGAGCCTCGGCGTCGGGCCGGCTTGCGATCCGCCCCGGCCCCGGCCATAAGGCGCGGGCCATGACCGACGCCCCGCAAAATGCTTCCGATGAAGCCCCGCAGTATGAAGGCCCCGAGCGGGTATTCTCCGGCGTTCAGCCGACGGGGAACCTGCACCTCGGCAACTATCTGGGCGCGATCAAGAAGTTCGTCGCGCTCCAGCACGAGCACGACTGCGTCTTCTGCGTCGTCGACCTGCACGCCATCACCGTCTGGCAGGACCCGGCCGAGCTGCGCGCCCAGACCCGCGAGATCGCCGCGGCCTACCTCGCCGCCGGGATTGATCCGAAGATGGCGATCATCTTCCCGCAATCGGCCGTCACCGCGCACGCCGAGCTCGCCTGGGTGTTCAACTGCGTGGCGCGCATGGGCTGGCTCGAGCGGATGACGCAGTTCAAGGACAAGGCGGGCAAGGACAAGGAGCGCGCCTCGTCGGGCCTCTTCGTCTACCCGAACCTGATGGCCGCCGACATCCTCGCCTACAAGGCCACGCACGTGCCCGTCGGCGAAGATCAGAAGCAGCACCTCGAGCTTTCGCGCGACATCGCCAACAAGTTCAACATCGACTACGACGCGCCCGGCTTCTTCCCGCTGCCCGAGCCCTTGATCAAAGGCCCCGGCGCGCGGGTGATGAGCTTGAAGGACGGAACGGCGAAGATGTCGAAGTCCGACCCGGCCGACACCTCGCGGATCAACTTGAAAGACGACGCCGACGCGATCGCCAAGAAAATCAAACGCGCCAAGACCGATCCGGAGCTGCTGCCGGAGTCCGTCGACGGTCTCGAAAGCCGTCCTGAAGCGCGGAATCTCGTAGGCATCTACGCCGCGCTTGCCGGCAAGACCGACGCGGCGGTGCTCGAAGAGTTCGGCGGTCAAGGCTTCGGCGCCTTCAAGCCCGCGCTCGCCGAGCTGGCGGTCGAGTCCCTCGCGCCGATCACCGCGGAGATGCGGCGTCTGATCGATGACCCGGCCGAAATCGACCGAGTGCTGAACGACGGCGCCGAGCGCGCCCGCGCCATCGCCGATCCGATCCTCAAAGAAGTGTGGGAGATCGTGGGGTTGTGGGCGAAGGCGTAGCCGAGCACCCAGTCTCAAATACTCAGACCTCGGCCCCAGTCCGCTACTCCAGCATCCTCCGGCTGCAGATCACCGCGACAAACAAGTTGCGACACGCTAAACGTGTAGTCTGGGATGCGCCGGAGGGGACATGATCAAACCGCAGCGGATCGCTTTGACGGCGTGCGCAATCGCGGCGGCTTTTTTGTCGGCCTGCTCGATTAGCGAAACGATAGAGAACATGGTCCCTGACGACGTGAAGGCGTTCGTCGCCGAGGTAGAACCGCTTGTGCTTTCGGCTGATCCAGCAATGGCAAACTTCATGACCCCGGACGCCGCCGCGACCATAACCGACGAATTCTTGACCGCTCACAGCGAGTATCTTCCAGCGGACCTCGCCGTGATCGATAGCAAGTGGCTTGGATATCGGTTCTCCACGACGACAACGACAACCGGTTCGAGCACTTGGATCGAAATCTTTCGAGAACTGAAGTTGAGCGACGGCGCCTGCGTATTGACCTATCGGCTTGTCCGCACCGACGACACGCTTGAACTTTTGTACTTCAATGTGGCCTGCCTCACGTCGGAACAGATTGCGGCGCAGCAGTTCTCCTTGCGTGACAAATCACTCGCGCACTACGTGGTCTTCGGCTTTCTCATCGCGCTGCCTGTGCTTTCGCTCGCGACCATTGGCGCCGTCTGGACGACGAGGCGTCTCAAGAGGCGCATTCTCTGGTCGCTCTTTTGCCTGCTTGGTATCGGCGCGTTGCTATTCAATTGGTCCACCGGCGAGTTTGGCTCCTCTATCATTGTGGCCAATCCGAACGGGTACACGCTCAATCTTGCTCAGTTCCAGTTGTTGAGCGCCAGCGCCGCCAAAGCCCCGTACGGTCCTTGGATTTTCACGATTTCATTTCCGATCGGAGCGTTTCTCTTCTGGATTCAAAAAGCGCGCGGCAGGTTGAAGCTGAAGGATCCTGACCCCTTCAACGAGGCGACGAACTAGAGCTCTCCACCGATGCCGTTGCCTCTTTAGAAAGCGGCGCGGCCAAAACGTAATTCGCCTTCTTGAGCCATTGCCGTCTTGTCCGGTACGTGCTGTCCACGGCTTGATCGGCGCACCGGCTTGACGGCGTTTGGCGCGTCGAGCCCCAATGCCGCTCAAAGACAATCCAAATGCGGGGGCTTTCATGCGCAAGATTGGATTGGCGCTCGCAGCGGCGGGCGCGCTGGGCGCTTGCGCCGCCATGCCTGACGGCCTGCCCGTACTGGGCCGCGGGGAGCAGGCGAACCAAGCCGCGGCGGACGCCGACGCCGAAGCGACCTACATCCCGCCCCTCCTGATGACGGCATCGGAACGCCGCGCGCGCCACTACGGTGAAGACGCGGCCTGCTACGATCGCGCGAGCGAGCCCTACACCGCCGTCGTCGACAGCCATTTGCACTTTCGCCCCTTCGGCGGGCCGCCGATTCCGTTCGACGAGACGGTGAGCTTCCTTGAGCGCACCGGCGTGCTCTACGCCAACGTCTACGGCATCGGCCAATCGCTGCCGGTCGACTCTCCGTGTGAATACTATCTCGATTGCCCCGGCACGCCGGCGCTCCCCTCGATGAAGAACGACTTCGCCAACGCCCAGGATATCCTCGAGCTGCGGCCTGAAGGCGTTCATCTGACGCTGTCGATGACCTTCCCCGACTTGGCCAACCCCGAAGAGATTCCGGCGCAGATCGCCCTCATCGACCGGGAATACCCGGGTATGTTCGCCTGGATGGGCGAGGTGAACCTTTACAAACAAGCGCTGACCGACAACGGGCACGAGCCGGCCGAGGTCGAGGACATCGCCGCCTGGGCGCCGTTCATGGAGATCCTGCGCGATCGCGACATCCCGCTGGCGATCCACGCCGACCTCGGCTCGGACGACGATCAGACCGCGCACCTCGATCTCTTCACGGAGGTGTTGAACCAGCACCCGGACAACAAGATCGTCTGGATGCACTTGGGGCTTTCACGCGAGCTGGCGAACATCGACCCGACCACGCACGTCGAGATACTTTCTGGACTGCTCGACGCGCACCCCAATCTCTATCTCGACATCTCCTGGACGGTGATCGACGACCTTTACTTCTCAGATCCCGCGCGTCGTCCGGCCTACGTCGCATTCCTCAACGCTCATTCGAGCCGCGTCATTCCCGGCACGGACTTTGTCGCCGCGCACACCAAGAGCTATGAGACCTATGTCGAGGAGCTCGACGTCACCAGCCGCATCCTGGCGCACCTCGACGACGACGCGTTCCGCGACATCGCGCTCGGACAAAGCTACTTCGACCTTCTTGGTCTGGACGACGAGGCGCCTGAAGTGTGCAGATGAGGCGGCGCGAGGCCGGTCAGCGCGGCTCCACGCCCGCCAGTCCGACCGAGGCGCGCACCTCCGCGAGCGGCGCGGCGAGCAGCTCTTCGAACGGGAGCACGAAGAAGGCTTTGGCGCGACGGCCGCGCCAGAACGCCTTCAAGAACATGCCCCAGACGCGCCAACCGTAAGCGCGCGCCATCCTGCGCGCCGAACTCGTCATCAAAAGCGCGTTTGATCGCCCCCCTTCGAGGCCAAAACTGAACCACAGGAGCGCCGTCTCTCCGAGCTGATCGGCGCCGTAGCCCGTCAGCACGTGCCGCAGATCGTGGCCGAGCGTGTGGCGCATGGCGTACCAGGCGACGTCCGCATCCGCGGCGCCTTCCTCCTCGCCGCCCCGCTTCTCGCTGTCGGGCTGCAAGCCCTGCAGCTCGGCGAGCTTCGTCGGCATGAGGCCCCAACGCTCGATGTGATCGAAATAGGCGCGCCCGAAGCTGCCCGCGGGCAGTCGCGCGAGCACATCCCGATCGACAAGCGCGGCGCGCAAATCCGGGCGGCGGGCGACGAGCCGCCGGCCCTCGGGATGGCTGAGCAGTCGCTTCAATCCGCGCTCGTAGCGGTCGGGATCGAGTGCGTCTATGACCTCGAAGGCGTATTGCGTCGACTGAGGATTATCCAGGAGCGCGCGAGCGGCGCGCCTGGCTCGCGCCCAGTCCGGCTTGTGCGCCTGGGCCGGCGGCGCATTCAGCGATGTTGCGGCCATCTCGTCTCTCCCAGTTTCGTCCAGTCTCGTCGAACTCGTCGGAAAGTCCTGCGAACGCTTTGCATCCGTCACGCGTGAGCAAGCACCGGCGTCGCCGCTTGGGTCATGGCCTCGACGCCAGCTTCCATGAACGGGCCGAAATGCTCTTTCGCGGCCAGCGCAACGATCGGCCTGAAGAAAATCGCCTTGGGGCGAAGCCTATAGGTCCATGAAAACGTCGCGCGCCCGCGCCCGGCGTCGAGAAACGCGAACTCGCCGATCCCGTACTTGATGATAAAGGCGCCCGGTGCTGTCATACCGTAGAGCTGGTAGCGGATGCGCGACGGGTAGTCGTTTTCCAGCACGCGCTCGGCGACATATTCGCCGTTCTCCAGGCGCACGCGATGAAGCGCGCCTTCCTCGGGAAAGGCGCCGGATAGGTTCGTCATTTCGACGGGCCGCGCCACGCCAGCCGTCGAGGTGAGGAACTGCGCCATGTGGTTCTGGTCGAAGAAGTCGCGAAGCTGGGCCGGCGTCATCGGAACTTCGCGCTTCGCAACGTAGACGGCGTGATAGCCCTCCTCGATTGCCGGCGGCGGCGCGGCGTAGTCTGGCGGATCGAGCCGGGGGCTCATTTTCAGAACCGTCCGGAGATCCGCACGCCGTAGGATCGCGTGCCGTAGGCGCCGATCGCGTCGCGCACCGCGATGCTTTCGAGGTTCGCAGGATCGGTGCGATCGGGTTCGAAGAAGCGGCGCTCGCGAATGTCCGATGGCTGAAGGATGTCGGATGCCGTGAAGCGGATCACGAAAGGACGAATCGCAGTGGTCTCGATGAAAAGATCGATGTGCGGATCGATGAAGCCGGTGGAGCGCAGCTCGGCAAGGCGGAAGAGGTCGACCGCATCGGCGTCCTCATAGTTGACGCCCCACACCAGGTTGCGCGCCGGCAGCGCCTGGCGGAAGTCGATCGAGCCGGTCCAATCAGGCTCGTCGGAGAAGCGCCGCGGCGCGCCGGTCACCGGATCGTCCACCCGCGTTTCCTGCGCCACGCCCTGCAGGCGCAGCTCGGCGCCGGACAGCCCCAACGCGTCGAGCGGCGCGGTGGCGTTCAGCTCAATCCCCGAGCGTCGGCCGTCGCCCAGGTTGCCCGGCCCGTCGAACTGACCCGACGCGCCGGTGATCGGGACCTGGTCCTGAACCGCCTCGACCTCATCGTGGAAGACCGCGAGGACGAGCGCGCCCTTCTCACCGAAGCGGCGCTCCCACTCGCCGCGCACGCGCCAGGTGCGCTCGGGCTCGAGGTTGGAGTTGCCCGCATCGACCGTGCCGTCGAACTGGGAGATTGAGGTGGCGAAGTCGGCGAAGTCGAGCTGGGCGACGTCGCGCTCGAGCAGCAGGCGGAACTCGCCGGTGTCGGCCGTGGTCCAAGTCGAGTGCAGCCGCGGCTTGACGTAGGTGAAGTCACGTTCGCGCGCGCCGTCGCGCGACTGGGTGATCGTCGAGGTCTCGACCGCGAGGCTCGCCTCGATGCGCAGATTGTCCCGCGCCCGCCACGCATCGGCGAGCGCGACTTCGGCCCGCTGCTCTTCGACGCGGGTGTCTGCGTTCGGCACGGGGACCAGGAACGGACCGCCGCCGATGTCGCGCATGATGCCGAGCGTGCTGTCGAGCGAATTGAACGCCAGCTCGCCGCTCGCCTCGATCGCATGCTCGGGGGTCGCGGCGAAGGTCCAGACGCCGCGGCCGATGTACTCGCGCGTCTCCGTCGCGCGCTCGATGTAGGTGTTGACGAAAGAGCCGTTGACGCGATTGGTCGAATATATCTCCGAGGAACCGTCAGCCGAACCGCCAGCGAGGCCGATCAGCTTGAACGACGCGCGATCGGAAAGCTGACGCTCCCAGTCCCCGCCCAACTCGCCGGACCAAGCGTCGTCGCCGGTCACGTTGCTGGTCTCCACGCGCAGCGGATCGCCGAGCGCGTCGTCGACTTGGAGCAGCGTGTGGCGACCGTTCTGCGACGGGGTGAACTGCGTGTTGAAGCGCACGGTGTCGCGCGGGCTCGCGGCCCATGTTCCCGCGGCGCTCAAGCGATACTCCCAATAGCTGCCCTGAAGATATCCCTCCCTGCGCTCGCGCAGCGTTTGGTCGGGCTCGAAAACCTCCTCGACCGTTTCGATGCGGCCGCGGCGGGAGGGCTGGGCTTGTATCGCGAGGTTGAAGTCGACCGGCCCGGCGCGGAAGGCCCGCGTGCCGACGATCAGCGGATTGATGCTGCCCGACGGGTCGAGCTGGGAGAACTGGAGCACGAACGTGCTGGTGGCGCCCGTGTCGCGCGGGCGCAGCCTGACGTCGACGTAGAGAGTCTGACCGCTCGCGCCGGCGCTGTCGGCGCCGCCGGAGTAGAGGTCGATCCCGGCGACGTCGCGCGCGGCGATGCGGGAGAGTTGCTCCGAGATCGGATCTTTCGAGCTGGGGCGCTCGCCGTTGATCAGCACGTTGCCCGCCGTGCCGGCAAAACCGCGGCGTTCGGCCCCATCGTCGATGGTGAAACCGGGCACGCGGCGGACCATGTCCTCAGCCGTCACTGGATTGAACGGTGCGAAATAGTCGGGCGGAAAGCTGCGCTGCGCGGTGTTCTCGGCTGGAACGGGCTCAGACTGGGTCTCGGCTTGAGCTTGGGCGCAAGTCCCGCTTGCGAACGCGCAGATGAAAGCCATCGCCGCAACCACGGCGGGCGTCCGATGCGACGGCCCCATTCGACATCCTCCCCGACATCGTTGAATTTAGACTATAGTCTAAATCAAATGCGGTGCGGACTCAATGAGATTCGTCGCCGAGCGGAGGCCTCGTGGTTGCAGACGCGCCGCCTAGCAGTACCTCAGCCATGGCGCGCAGCGACGGCGCGAGGGGTTCGCCGGGAGGTGCATGGATCCACTGGGTCACGGCGCCGGAAAGCAGGCTGTCGAAGGCGGCGCCAAGCTCTGCGGCGGAAGGTTCGGCGACGATCTCGCCGCGCGCCTGACCTCGCGCGAAAATCGCCTCAAGTGCAGCCAAGGCCTCACGCCTGACGACTGGCGCGTCGCCGTCAGCATCAAGGCCCAGGGCAATCTTTCGGATTTCTGGAAACGCCTCGCGATAGAAGGCGCGGTTGGTCTCAAGGCCATCCGCCATCTGCTGATAGAGCCGACGAACCAGATCGGCGGTGGGCGCGGCTTCGTCCTTCAGTGCGGCGGCGAGTAGGTCGCGGTAGGTCGCCAGCGTCCGCGCGGCGATCGCGTCGACCAGCAGGCGCTTGGAGCCGAACTGATTAAATACGGTCGCGCGGGAGACGCCCGCCTCCGCAGCGACGTCGGCCATCGAGGCGTCGTGAAGACCGCGCGCGGCGAACAGGCGGCGCGCCGCGTCGAGGATCAGCTCGCGCGATTCCTCGCCATAGGCGCGCGTGCGCCGCTTGTTCTTCTGCTCGGCTCGGTTGGCCAACCACTCGCTCCCGCCTTGGTCCGACGGCTGGACTATACCGAGCCGCGCCGATCATGGCGAAGCCGCCGCCGCTGTCACATCTCGGCGACACCGCGCCGAAGCGACGCAGGCGGCCAGCGAGCATGCACGCCATATATGGTGTAGTCTGAGCTCTGCGGTTATTGATACGCATCCGCAAACGGGAGGAGGCGCAACTGCGCCATCGTTTTGCAAGCTTGGCCGTAGCGCTTCTGGCGCTGCAGGCGTCCTGGAGCGTCGTCGCCCTGACGGCGGACGCCCTCGGCGTGCCCGGCGCGCGGGACTGGTGCCCGATCGTCTCCGACCTCCTCGAGTTCAAGGCCGCCGCACACAAAGGCTCCGAAACGGCGAGCCAAGCTCACGATCACAACGGTCACGCTGTGATGACGGCGATGGCGCACGGGCCGGCGGTCGCGACGGACCAAGCTCAGCCTGCCGCCAATAGCCACGACGCCGATCAGGGCGACGACCATCACGGCGGCGTCCATGAATGCCCGGCGTGCATGTCCAAGGTCGCCGTCATGACGGCCGCGCCGGAGAGCGAATACGCGCTCATCCGCATCGCCATCGCGCACGCCTATGCGACTCGGCAAGCTCTCGCGGCCCATGAGGGTGAGACAGGCCCGCCGCTGGGCTCGCGCGCGCCGCCCCTCCAGCTCTCCTGACATCTGACCGAACGCAATCATCCGCTTTCTGACCGTTACCGGTCGGCGGCGGCGCTTTCACCACAGGATTCCGCGCCGCGAGATCGGTGCGAACGAGCTGTTCGAGGTTTGACATGAAAAGACTGCTTCTAGCCGGCGCCGCCGCTATGGCGTTGAGCCCGGCCGCGCTCGGCGACAACATCGCCGACGCGCACGGCCCGATCGGGGTCATGGGCGAGCACACCCACCACCAGGGCGAGGTGATGTTCTCCTACCGCTACATGCGCATGGAGATGTCCGGCAACCGCGTCGGGACCGACTCGATCTCGCCCGACGAGATCGTCACCACCATTCCCAACGTCAATGCGCCGCCGGCGACCCTGCGCGTGGTCCCCACCGACATGAGCATGGACATGCACATGTTCGGCGCGATGTGGGCGCCGAACGACCGGGTCACGCTGATGGCGATGCTGCCCTACATCGAAAAGGAGATGGACCACACCACCTACATGGGCATGGCCGGGACGACTGAGCTTGGGACCTTCACCGTCAAGACCGACGGCTTCGGCGACGCGAAGGTCTCCGCGCTCTTTTCACTCAGCCACACCGAAACGGACCGGCTGGTCGCCGGCGTCGGTCTGACCTTGCCGACCGGCTCGATCGACGAGACGGCCGCGGTGCTCACGCCGATGAACACCACGCCGACGCTGCGCACGCCCTACGCGATGCAGCTCGGCTCGGGGACCTACGACCCCTTCGGCTCGATCACCTGGGCGCGCAACACCGGAACCTGGGGCTTCGGCGCTCAGGGCTCGGCGCTCTTGCGCCTGCACGACAACGACGAGGACTATCACCTCGGCGACGAGTTCAAGGCGACCGCCTGGACGTCCTACGCCTTCAGCCCGGCGGCTTCGGCCTCGCTGCGTCTTTCCGGCCAGTCGATCGGCCAGATCGACGGAGCGGACGCGATGATCGCCGCGCCGGTGCAAACCGCGAACCCCGACTTCTACGGCGGCGAGCGGATCGACTTCGGGATCGGGCTCAACCTGATCGGCCAGTCGGGCGCTATCGCAGGTCACCGCCTGGCATTCGAGATCTCGACCCCGATCTACGAAGACTTGAACGGCCCGCAGATGGAGACCGACCTGACGGCCACGATCGGCTGGCAATACGCCTTCGGCGGCTAGGCCTGACCGGCGCGGGGCTCAAATGAATGTGAACGCTGTTCGCAAAACGTCCTGCGCCGGACACTCTTTCGCCAAACACACAGCGCCTGTTCCCCAATGTCTTCAGGCGCTCCACGCGTCGGGCCCAGGGTTCAAACGAACCTTCAATTGAACCGGAGCCCCCGAACACAAAGAGGCATCACATGCGTACGTTTCTTCTCGCGTCCGTCGCCGCGCTGACCGCCGCCGGCGCCGCGCTCGCGCACGACTTCCGCGTCGGCGATCTGGTCGTCGATCATCCCTGGGCGTCCCCGGCGGTGCAGACCGGCGGCAACGGCGGCGCCTTCTTCACTATCCGCAACGAAGGCGAGACGGCGGACAGGCTGCTCTCGGCCGAGACTGACGCCGCCGGCGTGGTCGAGTTTCACAGGATGATCTCAACCGACGGCGTGATGAGCATGACGCCGGTGGAGAATGTCGAGATTGCACCGGGCGAAGAGTTCGCCTTCGAACCGGGCGGCGCGCACCTCATGCTGATCGGGCTCAATCAGACGCTTGGCTTCGAGGATCACTTCAACATGACCCTGACGTTCGAGAACGCCGGCGAGGTCGAGGTGACCTTCAACGTCGAAACCATGGCGATGCACATGGCGAACGACGCTGAAGCCGGCGCGGAGGACCACGAGGCCCATATGGATCATTCCAACATGGACCACGGCGACCACGACGGGCACTGAGGCAAGGCTGCCGACCTCGCTCCCCTTATCCGGGGAGCGAGGTTCTCCGGCGCTCTGCTCGTCCGGCCCGCAACTTGCATTTTGCTGGTTCTCTCTCTTCGCGCGTCCCAAACGCGCACCTCACGGGCGAGCCGCAACCCAGCGACTCGCCCTATTTGTCTCCCGATCGCACCTTCGAACCGCCCCGCCGGCCGGCGCCTTGAAGAAATCGCGGGACGGCGCGCGGCCCCCGCGTTAACATTTCATCAGCGATGGGGAAGACGCAGCGAAGGGGTGACGCGCCATGATGTTCCTTGCTCGGATCTCGTCAGCGAGCATGACGATCTTCTTCTCGTTCGTGCTGGCGACGTTCGCGATCGTGACGATGGCGCTCTATGCGCCCGACGCGATGACGCAGATTCTGAACTTCGGCCGCACCGTCGAAGGCTGGCTCTCTCCCGACCAGGTGCCGACCCGGATCACCGTGTGGATTCGTTTTCTGGTCGACGAATACCAGGTCACCTACATCTTCTTCGTGATCGTCGCGCGGATCGTGATCGCGCTGTTCCTCACGCTGCTCGGCTCGCTGTTCAATCGCCACTAGCGCCCGCGCATCGTCGCGCTTGTGTTCGCACGCGAGTTTCGCTTCGCTCTGGGTGAGTTGAGAGGAGCGATCGATGCAGTTCGGGCAGCGCGTGCGGCGGTGGCTCCGCGGGCTTTCGGGATCGCGGCAGGGCGACGAGCGTCCGGCGACCGAGGACGCGACGCCGCCGCGTCCGCCCCGCCCGCCGCGGCTGAAGACCGGCAACTGGCCGATCTACTGGCGATGGGTCCGCCGCGGCGCCCTCGTCATCGTGCTCGTCCTGGCGCTTTACTATCCGCTGGGCTCGATCCTCGATCATCAGATCAACGACGATCCAGGCTTTGCGCCAGTCTCCGTGCCGGCCGGCGCAAGCCACTCCGTCGCAGCCGCCGCCGCGCTGATCACCCGGGAGATCGACGACACCGGCTGGGTCGCCAATACGCCGCCGCTCGCGAGCAACGCCCTGCTCAAGTACGGCGGCAACATGATGAACTTCCAGATCGGGATCACCACGGCGGTGGGCGTCTTCTCGGTCGAGATGCGCGACCAGGTCGGCCGCCAGCGCGGCGCCTCGGCGACCGATCCCGACCTCGTCCAGGCCGCCTCGGACATTCAGTACGATCCTGAGCGCTGGATCTGGCGCTGGGGGCGCTTCCTGCCCGAAGCCTCTGCTGAAGATCAGTACCGCTCCGCGCGCGACCACCTCGTGGCCTACAATCAGCGCCTCGCGGCGGGCGAGGCCGTGTTCGACCCGCGCTCGGACAACTTGCTCGCCGTTCTCAATCGCATCGCGCTCGACCTCGGCGCTTCGGGCGCGCAGCTCGAAGACCAGATCAGGGTGGGACGCACCGTCCTGATCGACCGGCGCGCCGACAAGCTGCTCTACAACGTCAAGGGCCGGGCCTACGGCCATCTGATGATCCTGCGCGGGCTGCAGACCGACTTCGCCGACGTGATCGAGACCCGCCAGATCGGGGACCTCTACGACGAGGCGTTGATCTATCTCGAGCAGGCCGCGACGATCCGGCCGCTGATCACTCAGAACGGCGCGCGCGGCGGGGTCGCGGCGAACAATCACCTCGCCATCCAAGGTTTCTACGTCATGCTCGCCCGGGCGCGATTGCGCGAGATGACGGACATCCTGGCGAAGTAAGACCCAATTGGCGCGCGAAACGCTTGGCGAAACGGGCGAGCGGCGCCACGCTGGCGGCGTAATGGCCCAGCGTCCGTTCAAATTCCTGATTGTCGCGGACGGCACGCCCGAAAGCCGGCCGGCGGCCTGGTTCGCGGCCCTCCGGGCCGCCCACACCGGCGCGTGCGTGGCGATCCTGTCGGTGATCGAGCCTCACGGTTTCGAGCACTGGCTGGGCGTCGGCGAGGAAATCCGCCGCGAGGCGCGCGAGGCCGCAGAGCAGCATCTCGAAGACCTCTCCGCCGAGGTCCGCGGCTGCGGCGTTGAAGACACCGAATTCATCATCAGAGAGGGAGACCTGCGCGCCGAGTTGCAGCACCTGATCGAGGAAGACCGCGACATCCGCATCCTCGTGCTCGGCTCGGCCGCCGGAGCGAACCCCGGGCCGCTGGTCTCGGCGGTCGCGCGCGGCGGACGGGGCATGTTCGGTCAGCGGGCGATCCCGATCGCCGTGGTGCCAGGCGTGCTCACCCGCCAGGAGATCGAGGAAATCGCATGACCTTTCGCATGCTCGGCCTTGCGGCCGCCCTCGCGCTCGTCGCCGCGTGCGAGACGACGACGCCCGCCCAAGGCCAGCCGGCCGCGCCGGTCGAAGGCCGCGTCGCGTTGCCCGAAACCGCGCAAGGCGCCGCCCGGCCGGTGCGTAATCTCGCCGCCGCTGAAACTGGCGAAGAGATCGTCACCATCCGCTACTGGAAAATCCAAAAGGGCAGCTTTCCCGAGTTCCTCGAAGCCAGCCAAACCGGCGTCTGGCCCTACTTTGAGAAGATCGGCGCGCGGGTGATCGGCATGTGGCTGGTCGTTCCCGGCCCCGATCAGGAAGAGGCTTCGGCCGAGTACGACGAAGTCTATCTCGCCACCCGCTACGCCAGCCTCGCGCACTGGGAGGCGACGCGCGACGCGGTCAGGCTCGGCGGCGACGGGGAGGACTACCGCGCGCTTCAGGCTGCACTGGCGACCCGCCGCGCGCTGACGCTCGAGACGAACGTGCAGTTTCTTCAAGGCGCGACTGGTCCGTTCGGGCCGTATTTCCTGCCGGGCACGGGAGAAACGTTCGTTCCTGCGCCGACCGAGTAGGCCGACTTCCACGCCGGCGGCGTTCGATCACCCCAAGCGAAATAAGGTTGAATCACCGCCCGCAGCCCGCCATCTCATGGGCCAAGGAGCGCGCGATGTTCATCCAAACCGAAGCCACGCCCAACCCGCTGACCCTGAAGTTCCTGCCCGGCCGCGACGTGCTTGGCGCGGGGACGATGGACTTCCCGACCGCAGCGGCGGCGAACGCCAGCCCGCTGGCGCGCGCCTTGTTCGAAGCGGGCGAAGTGACCGGCGTCATGCTCGGGCCGGACTTCCTGACAGTGACCAAGGCCGAAACGACGCCCTGGGAGCATTTGAAACCCGCCCTGCTCGCCGCGATCATGGACCATTATCTCTCCGGCGCGCCGATGCTCGAAGCCGGCGCGGACGCGTCCGAGCTCGCGTCGAATTTGGGCGAGGCCGAAGTCCAGTACGATGAAGACACCGCCGAAGTGGTCGCCGAGATCAAGGACCTGATCGAGACGCGGGTGCGCCCCGCTGTCGCCGGCGACGGCGGAGACATCGTGTTTCACAAGTTCGACAAGGAGACCGGCGTCGTCTTCCTGACGATGCGCGGCGCCTGCGCGGGCTGTCCGTCCTCGACGATGACCTTGAAGGCTGGCATCGAGAACCTGCTCCGCCACTACGTCCCCGAAGTGAACGCCGTCGAAGCGGTGGTCTAGGCCCGCCTCCATTCAGCCATGAATCTCAGCGGCTATGATCGCCGAGCGCGCTGATCGGCGCGCAGACGTTCTGCGACCGGGAGAGCGACATGGTCGACAAGGCGCTTTCGGATTTCGTGCGCGAGGCGCTGGGCAAGGGGGCCAAGCCAGACGAGATCGAGGCGGCGCTCGCCAAAAGCGGCTGGCCGGCGGCGCAGATCCAGAGCGCCCTCGGCGCCTATGCGTCCGAACCGTTCGTCGTCCCCGTACCCAGGCCGAGCGCCTACATCTCCGCGCGCGAGGCGTTTCTCTACATTCTTCTTTTCATCCTGCTCGGCGTCATTGCGGGGCACCTCGGCGCGCTGCTGTTCACGTTGATCGGGATCTTCATTCCGCCGGACGTCATCCAGCCGTGGATGGCCAACACGGCCAGCGGGACGATCCGCTGGGCGGTCTCGGCGCTGGTCGTGGCGCTGCCGACCTATCTGATCTTGAGCTGGCGGCTCGCCCGGGCGCGGCGGAACAACCCGGCGATGCAGGGCTCTCGCATCCGCAAGTGGCTGACCTATCTCGCCCTGGTCATCGCCGCGGGCACGCTGATCGGGGACCTGATCGCGGTCGTTTACAACCTGCTCTCCGGCGAGCTGACGCTCAGGTTCTTCTTGAAGGCCGCCGTCATCGCCGCGATCGCCGGCGGCATCTTCGCCCACTACGTCCGCGAGGCCGAGCGCGACGACTCCGCCGGAACGCCGCTTCTGCTCGAAATGGCGCTGGGGCTGGGGCTCGCGCTCGTCGGCGGCGTCGCCTCGATCACAGGCGTCGCGCTGATCGACTCCCCGGCGCGCTTGCGCATGCAGGAGCGCGACGAGGCGCGGATGCAGGCGGTCTCGGAAATCGCCGGCGCGGTGGACTGCTACTACAGCTACGAAGGCGAGCTGCCCGAAGACCTCGAGACCATGCGGGGTTTCCTCGACGCGCGAGCGCGCACCACCTCGATCGCAGGAAGCTGCAGATGGGGCGAGCGGCGCGATCCCGCGACCGACGCGCCTTACGAGTACAGGCCGCTCGACGGCGCAGAATATGAGCTTTGCGCGACGTTCGATCTGCCGACGGACGACTCAGATGATCCGAGGACCTACGCCTACTCTTCGGGGTATCGCCTGGGCTACGGATCGCGCACGATCGCCGCGGTCCATGACGCAGGGAGACACTGCTTCACGCTCGAAGCGGTCGAGCTGGAGACGGCGTTTCCGTTCTAGCCGACCGCCGCGCGCTGCTTCTCGGCCAGCGCTTCGACGCCTTGGCGGGCGAGGGTCATGAGCGCGTCGAACTGTTGGGGCGCGAAGGCGCGGTCCTCGGCGGTCGCCTGCACCTCGACGACTCCGCCCGAAGCGGTGAGCACGAAGTTGGCGTCCGCCTCAGCGCGGCTGTCTTCCGAATAGTCGAGATCGAGGAGCGCTTCCCCGCCGACGATGCCGCAAGACACCGCCGCCACCTGATCTATGATTGGATCGTTTTCGAGCACGCCCTCCTCGCGCAGGTAGTCGCAGCACAGTTTCAACGCGACCCAGGCGCCGGTGATCGAAGCAGTGCGCGTGCCGCCGTCGGCCTGGATCACGTCGCAGTCGAGCGTGATCTGCCGCTCGCCCAGCTTTTTCATGTCGACGCACGCGCGTAAGGACCGACCGATCAGACGTTGGATCTCCTGCGTGCGGCCCGACTGCTTGCCGGAGGCGGCTTCGCGCCGGCCCCGCGTATGCGTGGCGCGCGGAAGCATGCCGTACTCGCCCGTCACCCAGCCCTTGCCGGAGTTGCGCATCCACGGCGGCACGGTCTCGTCGAACGAGGCGGTGCAAAGCACGTGCGTGTGCCCGAACTTGATCAAGCACGAGCCTTCGGCGTAGCGCGACGCGCCGGTCTCGATCGTGATCTCGCGAAGCGCGTCGTCCGCGCGTCCGCCGCTGCGGCCCTCGCCGATGATCTCGGGCATGGGGTCTCCTGGTTCCGTTTCGGCGCGCGAGGTAGCATGGTTGAGCGGACGCGTCTTCCCGCAGCACGGCGGTTTTTCGCATTGTCGGCGCTGATGCCTCGCCCGCACGTTCGCGGCCAGGCGACCGCACGGAGTCTGAAATGACAGGACCGACCTTGCGCTACTTCGACTGCCGAAGCCGCGGCGAAGCATTGCGGTTCGCTCTGGCGGACTCCGGGATCGAGTTCCGCGACGAGCGTCCGTCCGTCGAGACGTTTCTCAAGCTTCGCGCCGAGCCAAAGAGTTTCGCCAAGGTCGCGCCATTCTCAACATTGCCGGTGCTCGAATGGAACGGCTATGTCATCGCGGAAACGCTGGCGATCGCATCATACCTGGGCGAACGCCTCGGGCACGCGCCCTACGTGGGCGACCTTGAGACGCGCGGTCTTCACAACATGATCGTTTCCGCCGCCCATCTCGGCATGCAGACGCCGTACTCGCAATTCTTCAGACAGCCCCTCGATCAACCGGACTCGGCGTTTCGCGATGCGGCGCAGAGTTTTCTCGACTCGCAAGCCAAGAAGGCGTCGCAACTGGAGCGGCTGTGTTCGGACCTCGAGGTCGAGACATATTTCGGCGGCGCGGCGCCCGCGATGTCGGACTTCTTTGTGTATGAGTCCCTCGACCGCGCGGAAACTTGCTTCGGCGAAAACTTCACGCGCGTACTTGGGCAACTGCCCAGGCTGCAGGCGCTCAAGACCGCCCTCGACGAGCGAACCTCGATCTCGGCGTACCGTGCTGCGGGCAAGATCTCCGAACGTGTGACGCTGAGCCAAATCGAACCTGAGCTGCAGGCCCGTTTGAGCGAGCTTGAACCTGAGCTCAGCACCCAATGACGTGATAGCCGCCGCAATTGCCTCCCAGGCCCCCGCGCCCTATCTCTTCTCCCCCATGACCGAGCCCGACCCCGAACGGTCCCTCTCCATCGCCGATCTCGATCGGCGTTCTCGCGAGATTTTTCGCGAGGTCGTGGAGTCGTACCTGACCACCGGCGAGCCGGTCGGCTCGCGCACCATCTCCCAGCGCGAAGGCGTCACGCTGTCGCCCGCCTCGATCCGCAACACCATGGCGGACCTGACCGCCCACGGCCTGCTCGCTGCGCCGCACGCGAGCGCGGGACGCATCCCGACCCACGCGGGCTTGCGGCTGTTCGTCGACGGACTGCTCGAGATCGGCGACGTCTCGGGCGAGGAGCGCGCCGCAATCGAAGCGAGCGTCTCGGGCAAGGCCGAGAGCGTCGAAGACGTGCTCGAACGCGCCTCGGACGCCCTCTCAGGCCTCGCCGGCGCGGCCGGACTGGTGCTTGCACCGCGGCGGGACGCGACCTTGCGCCACATCGAGTTCGTCGCGCTGGGTCCCGGTGAAGCGCTCGCCGTGCTGGTCTTCGCCGATGGGACGGTCGAGAACCGCCTCATCAAGGTGCCCGAAGGGGTCACGCCGGCGAGCCTGATCGAAGCGGGCAACTTCCTCTCCGCCCGGCTCAAGGGCCGCACCCTGGCCGAGGCGCGCGCGGTGATCGCCGACGAGCTCGAGGCGGCGCGTTATCAGATCGACGAGGCCGCCGCCCACCTGATCGAAGGCGGCTTCGCCGAATGGGGCGGCGGCGCGGCCGACCGCCGGGCGCTGATCGTGCGCGGCCGGGCGAACCTGCTTGAAAACGTCGAGGCGGCCGGGGACCTCGAACGCATCCGCTCGCTGTTCGACGACCTCGAGCGCAAGAACGACCTGATTGCGCTCCTCGACGAGGCGCGCGCGTCGGCCGCCGTGAAAATCTTTATCGGCGCCGAGAACCCGCTATTTTCTCTCTCGGGCTCGAGCGTGGTCGCAGCGCCGTATAAGGACCGGGCGCAGAACATCGTCGGCGCGGTGGGCGTCATTGGTCCGACGCGGCTGAACTACGCGCGGGTGATTCCACTGGTGGACTACACCGCCCGAGTCGTCGAACGATTGCTGACGACCGGCGGATGACAAGGACGGTAGACGCATGAGCAACGACGCGAACACTCCTGACGCCGAGAACGACGCGGTTGCGGACGGCGAGAGCGACGCGCCGCAAGGCGAGCGCACGATCGAAGCGCTCGAAGCTGAGCTTGCGACGGTGCGCGACCAGATGCTGCGCGCGGCGGCCGAAGCGGAGAACACCCGCAAGCGCGCCGAGCGCGAGGTCGCCGACGCCCGCGCCTATTCGGTCACCGGTTTCGCGCGCGACGTCCTGTCGGTCGGCGACAACCTCTCGCGCGCCCTTGATGCGCTCTCGCCCGAGCTGCGCGAGAACATGGGCGAGGCGGGCCGCACCCTCCTGTCGGGCATCGAGCTGACCCAGAAGGAGCTGGTCGCCGCCCTCTCCCGCAACGGCGTCAGCCCGATCAACGTCGAGCCGGGCGCGGCGTTCGATCCGAACCTGCACCAGGCCGCGGCGCAGATTCCCTCGAGCCATCCGTCCGGGACGGTGGTCGAGGTGATCCAATCAGGCTGGATGATCGGCGAGCGCGTGCTGCGCGCCGCGGTGGTCGCGGTGTCGGCGGGCGGCGGATCGCCAAGCGAAGCCGCGCCGGAAACGTCCGAACCCGGCGGCTCAGTGGATACGACGGCCTAGAACCTATCGCCCTTCGATCAGGCTCATCTCGACCGTGTTGCCGGTGTAGGGGTCGATCTCGCTCCAACTCTCGCCGACCGTGCGCCGCGCCGCCGGATAGCACATCGACGAGGCGGCTTGCGGCTCGGTCCGTTCAAAGCAGATCTCGCCGTCGACGACATCCCACCGGCCGCTCTCGTCTCCCATGGAGCTGAAGACGCGATAAGTGTGATCTGGATCGACGTGCCATTCCGCCTCGTAGAAGAGATCGGGCAAGGCGACGGCGATCGTATTCCCGAAGAACGGCTCGACGAGTTCGGACTCCTCAGTGACGGTGTCGTCGCAAGCGGCCGCGGAGGCGAGGACGACCGCGCCGAGAACGGCGACCGCCCCGCGCAACCGTTGCGGCGCCGCGCCGGCCGAACGAAGCGTGACGGACTCTCTCTTGGGAGGAATGCGGATCATCTGACGTCTCCTTCTTTGGATTCATCTGCGTCGGGGGCGCGATTCACCGCCGCTGACCCCAGCCTCCGAACGGCAAGTTGTAAGTGAGCTTTCCGACGAGGCCGGGCTCGCACCAGTCGGTGAAGAAGCACTCCGAAGGTTCGAGGTCCGTGCCCGCGTAGCGGACGTCGAGCGCCAGAGGGCCGCGCGAAGCGACCGCGCCGACCTCCCAATAACGCCGGTCCTGCCCGCGCTCGGAGTCGAGCGAGCCGTAGCGGGCCTCGAACGATAGCCAGTCAGCCGCGGCGTAGCCGGCGTTCGCCTGAAGCCGCCAACGCTCGCCGGCGTTCGAGGGCGCGGCGGGCGTCCACGCCGCCTCTGCGCCGATCGTCAGCGCCCCATGGCTTCGGCTCAACTTGCCGACGGCTTGATAGAAGTTGAGCGTCGGCCCCGCCGCCTCGTTGTCGGGGAAGAGCGACGCCATACCCTCGAACGTCAGCGTCGTCCGGCCCATTTCGATGTTTCGACCGGCGTAGAGGTCCAGCTCGAAGCTCGGACCATCCGGGATCAGGAAGTCGACGCCGCTCGAGAAGACGCCCGCATAGAGGCCGTCCGGCCGCCACAGGTAGAGCGAGAGCTGCGCGGTCGGCTCCAGATTGGAGTTGGAGACGCCATAGTAGCGGTAGTCGCTGACGACGCTGACCTGCGGGTAGAGCACGCCGATCGGCTCGGCCTCCGCGGCGCCCGCCCCGCATGTCGCGACCGCCCACGCTGCCGCCATCACCCGCATGCGCGTCATACATAACCTCCCGCTTCCGATCGCTTCGCCATCGCGATCTCTCCGCAGGAGTCCTAGCGGCTAAGATGATATCATGATAATGAAATCACATGAGTACTATTATTCACGATATCGATATCCGGAAGCTCGACGGGAGTCTGCTGCTGATCTTCCGTGAGCTGCTGGCGCGACGGCGGACGACCGAGGTCGCGCGCCGTCTCGGGCTGAGCCAGCCGGCGATCAGCCACGCGCTTGGCCGCCTGCGCGACCTGTTCGGCGACCCGCTGTTCCTTCGCAAGCCGCACGGGCTCGAGCCAACCCGCCGGGCGCTCGAGCTGGGGCCGCGCATCGAAGCGCTCATCGAACTGGCGCAAGCGACGCTGGGCGCGGAGGATGCATTCGATCCGGCCCGCAGCCGGCGATGCTTTTCGATCGCCGCACCCGACTTCGTCACCTCGCTGATCGGCCCGCCGCTGATCGAGGCGTTCGCCGCCGAAGCGCCGGGCGCGACCTTCGTCAGCCATTCGGCGATCCTAGGACACGCGCTCGACGGCGTCCTGCGCGGCGAAGCGGACCTGGCGCTCGGAGCGTTCGGCCCCATACCGTCAGGCCTCAGCGCCGAACCGCTGTTCGAGTACGACTACTGCGTGGTCGCGCGGCGCGGCCATCCAAAGGTGCGGGGCAAGATAGACCTCGAGACCTGGGCCCGGGTCGGTCATGTCTGGTTCGGTCTGCCGGTCGGCGGCGGCCTCGGATCCGACCAGCACGACCGGGAAATATCACAGGAGGCCTACGGATCGATTCCCGATCCCGACGTGATCAAGGCGTTCGCCTACGTATCGAACTGGGAGACGGCCATGCTCTTAGTAGCGAGCACCGACGCCGTCGCGGACTGTCCCCGACCGTTCGCGGAGCGCTACGCCGCCAGGCTCGGTCTGCAGGTGCTTGAACCGCCATACGATCAGCCAAAGCGCACTGTGCTCGCGGTGCGGCGCGCGGACCACCGGGACCTGGGCGTCGACTGGCTTCTCGAAAAGGTGCGCGCCGCCCTCGCCGACGACTGAAGCGACGTCGCTTTAGTCCTCGGCGATCCACGCCAGGCCGTCCGGCTCGTCTCCAGCTTCGAAGGAACGGATCACCTCGCGGGCTTCCCGGTCGATGATCGTCACCCGGTCGTCCGCGGTGTTGGCGACGAAGGCCCGGGGGCCGTCGGGCTCCATCAGGATGCCGACCGGGACCGCGCCGACGTCGATCGTCGCGAGATGTTCGCGGGTTTCCGCGTCGAACACCATGACGGCGGCCGAACGCGCGTTCGAGGTCCACACCTCGGATCCGTCGGGCGTGAACTTCGCGCGGATCGGCATCTCGCCGATCGCCGGAAAGCTTTCGACGATCGTCCGTGACGCGACGTCGATGATCGAAAGGGTGTTCGCCGAGCGGTTCGTGACCCACACCGTCGAGCCGTCGGGCGAGACGGCGATCCCCTCCGCGCCCGCGCCGGTTTCGAGTGCGGCGAGCACGCCTTCGTCGCGATCGACGATCGAGACTGCGCCGCCGGCGATGTGGGCGACGAACAGCATCTGATCGTCGGGCGTGGCGACCACCATGTGCCCCTGCGCCGGCTCGAGCGCCCATTCGCGTGCGATCTCGCCGGTCGTCGCGTCAAGCTCCAGGAGCGCGCCCGAGCCCTCGACCGTCACCCACACCGCCGCGCCGTCGGAGCTGACGGCCATGCCGTGAGGCGCGCGATGCTCGCCGAGATCCCAGGTCGCAGCGACCTCGCCGGTCGCGACGTCCACGACAGTGACGGTCGAGCCCATCACACCGTCGCGATTGTAGTTTCCGACGTAGGCGAAACGGCCGTCGGGAGAGACGGCGACCTCGTGCGGACCGGCGCCGGTTGGCGCGGTCGCACGCGGCTCGATCGTTTCGGCGTCGAGGATCGTCAACGTGTCGGACGACTTGCCGACCACCGCCAGCTCGCCGCTCCATGCCCCGGCGCCCAGAAGCGCCGCCGCCGCGACGCCGGCCAGAGCCGTTTGCGCTGAAAGCCTCATCTCGCCGTCCTCCCTCGTCCGTCTGTTAACGTAATGTTTTCTCAAGGTTAACCTGACTTTCATCGGACTATGTGACGGTGTTGTGTTCATAAGCGTCGTTTCGGCGACGCACGCTGTCGGGCTGATCGATGTCACACGCCCCTCGCAGGTTGGGGATTACCGCGCGCGTCGCCTTGATCGCGGCTGCGACTGCGGGCCTGT
This sequence comes from Maricaulaceae bacterium, assembly GCA_050050115.1. GTDB lineage: Bacteria > Pseudomonadota > Alphaproteobacteria > Caulobacterales > Maricaulaceae > JASFUX01. The sequence goes on from JASFUX010000009.1 coordinate 26,438, forward strand.
GCGCGTGCGCCGTCTCGATCGCCTTTCAAGTCAGCGCCGAGCGCGCGATGGCGCGCACCAACCAGATCGCCGAACTGGCGGTCAATCAGCCGATCCTCGCCGCACGCGTCGGCCCCTTGGCGGCCGCGAGCCTCAGCGAGGTCAATACGCCGGGCGAGCGCGCCCGCGCCATGGCCGATCTGGCCAACGTCTTGAGCCGGATCGCCGCCGCGCACGACGCCCTGACCCGCTACGCGGCGGACCAGCTGCAGAGCGAGGTCGGCGCGGCGATCGCCGATGTCGACGCGCCGATGCTGGCGTTCCTCACTGACGCGAACGCCCTCGCCGACATGGCCGGCTTCAGCCCCGCAGGCGCGGAGCGCCGCATGCAGATCCTGAGCGATCGCGACGCGCCGGCGCTGACCGCCCGTCTGCACGACATCGCCCGCGCCGTGGACGGTGAGCGCGCACAGGCTGCGCGCCGGTCGTCCCGCCTGGGCGTGGCGACGTCGTTCCTCGCCATGATCGCTTGCGCGCTCGGCGTCGCGACCCTGATCGTCGTTCGCCGAGTCGAGCCCGCCCAAGCCGGCGACGCGCAGGCCGGCGCGCCGCGAGCGGTCGACTCGCGCATCGCCCAGCTGCATCGCGCCTTCCCTCAGACGACGAGATCCGCCGCGCGCGGCAAGCCCGCGCCCGAGCCGCTGACCCTGAACGGTCGCGCGCTGGTGTTCGTTCGCCGCGCGCAAGAGCGCACCGAGATCTCCAAGGCCTTGAGCACGCTCGGCCTCGAGGTCGAGGCTTTCGACTCGCTCGAGACGGCGCGCGCCGCCGCCAGAGACAAGGCGTTCGAGCTGATCGTGCTCGACTCCGTGGGCGCGATGTTCGCCGGCCGGATCAAGGCCGCCGCCGCGCCTTCGCAAGCGCCGATCCTGGCGATCGCGGACAGCTCGTCCGACGCCCGGACGCTGCGCTCGCGCGGCGTCGACGTCACCGTCCGCACCCCGATCGAGATCGCCGATCTTGAAGCTGCGCTCGCCTTCGTCCTGCGCGCCGAACCGCGCGAGCGCAGCGCGGCTTAAACTCGCGTCACCCGTCTCATCGTCAAGTTGATCCGTCCGCCGCCGGGCACGAGCTGCGAGGTGCCGGGGTAGATGCGGTCGACGCCGTGGTGCGCCATCCGCGCCGCGCCTGAAAGCACTACGACATCTCCCGACCTCAAGCGCAAAGACTGTGTCGGATCGCGCCGCGCGGACCCGCCGAGGCGGAAGAGCGCGTCGTCACCGAGGGACACCGACACCACCGCCGCCTCAGTCGCCTCCTCGTCCTGATCGACGTGCAGACCGAGCTTGGCTCCCTCGCGGTAGAGATTGACTAGACAGGCCTCGGGCGGCGCTGAGTAGGCCTCAACCTCGTCCCATAGATCGAGCAGCGTCTGCGGGATCGGCGGCCACGGCTTGTCCGTGAGCGGATGGCGCGGCTGATAGCGGTAGCCGCGATCTTTGTCGGTCACCCAGCCGAGCGGCCCCATGTTGGTCCCCTCGACCGACAACGGCGCGCCGGTCCGCGGCATGGCCCCGCGATGGAACGGGGCGTCAGCCGCTTCGACCGCCGCGAGCACCTCTTCAAGCAGCGCGCGCTGCGCGGCGCGGTCGAAGCGCTCGGGCAGATAGCGAAAGCCGGCGGGAAGCGGTCGCGCCATATCGACTAACGCTCCGCAGCGTTCTCCAACGCGGCGCGCACGCGCGCATAGCTCGCCGCAACCGCAGCGTTCCGGTCGGCGTCTTCGGGCTCGGAACCAGGCTCCGCGCCCTGCTGTGAGTCTGCGGCGCTTCGCGCCGCGGGCAGCGCCTCGAGCCGCAGGTAGTATTGCGGACCGAGGTCGTCATCCTGCGCCGCGTCGTCTTGTGCGAATTTGTCCACGCCCTCGGGCGCAGGCGCGTCGAGCCAGGCTTCGGCCGCAAGCAGGGCGAACGCCCGAACGGCCTCCGGCTGGCCGCCGATAATGCGGGGATAGTCGCTCTCCGCATCCGGATCATAATCGCCCAGCACGACTCCGGCCGACTGAGCGATCGACACCAGACGCGCGGCCGCCGGCCGCGGCAGGACGGCGTGCCCCTCCGCCGTCGCGACCATGACGCCGATCAGATACTTCGCTTCATCGTCCCCGACGTCCGGATTAACGTGCTCGATGAGCGTCAATCCTTCGCCGATGGGCAGGACGCGCGCGATGAAGGTCTCTGCCTCATCGTCGGCCAGGTCGGTCACCACCATCAAGCGTTGCTCGGCGTTCCAGGCGTAGCCGAGGCAATCGAGATCGGAGAGCTCGAGCGCGCCCTCGTCCGCCTCGAGCGTGCAATAGACGCCGTCCGCGAACGGCGCCGTCGCCGGCAGGTCGTCCGGCCCGAACGCCGAAACGTCGCTTTCGTGGTACCAGCACCCCCCGAGCATCAGCCCGGCGCATGCGATCGACGCCAGCCGCCTCATCCGATAGCTCCCCGCAAAGCCTTGTCTTCCCGACGAAACCCAGCCCCCGGTGGGTGAAACCGTGAACATCGCACGCCGGACGGTTCCTGTGTGCGGAAAACTCATGTATCGCTGCAATTTGGCGCGGCCGGGGCGGTCGCCGTCCGAGGGGCGGCGACAAAACGACGCCGGGCCGGCCCGGAAGATCGAAGCAAATTGAAGCTGGGGCTGAAGCTGAGCTGGGCGCGCCCGAAGCGCCTTGGGGAGGGAGTTCTTGGAGGGATCGACAGGGCACTTGCAGGCCCAAGAAGTCCACACCATATCCGGGGACATTCGCGGCGCCGTCGCGCCCGCGAGCTGCAACCATAGCCACGCATGGGAGCGGCGCAGCCCTGTTTTCGGGATATCGGGCGCTTCGGGCCTGAACGCGCAGCTCGCCGAGAAGGAGCGTAGTCAATGAGCAAGGTCATCGGCATCGACCTGGGCACGACCAACTCGTGCGTCGCCGTCATGGAAGGCGGCCAAGCCAAAGTCATCGAGAATTCCGAAGGCGTGCGCACCACCCCCTCGGTGGTCGCCTTCACCGAAGGCGGCGAGCGCCTGATCGGCCAACCCGCCCGGCGCCAGGCCGTCACCAACCCCGACTACACCTTCTTTGCGATCAAGCGCCTGATCGGCCGCGCCATGTCCGATCCGACCGTCAAGAAAGACGTCGACATGGTGCCCTACGGCATCGTCGCCGGCGGCAACGGCGACGCTTGGGTCAAGGGGCGCGACAAGAACTATGCGCCGTCCGAGATTTCCGCATTCATCCTTCAAAAGATGAAAGAGACCGCCGAGGCCTATCTCGGCCAAAAGGTCGAGCAAGCGGTCATCACCGTGCCGGCCTACTTCAACGACGCCCAGCGCCAGGCGACCAAGGACGCTGGCAAGATCGCCGGGCTCGAAGTGCTGCGCATCATCAACGAGCCGACCGCCGCGGCGCTCGCCTACGGCCTCGACAAGGGCGAGAGCAAGACCATCGCCGTCTACGACCTGGGCGGCGGCACGTTCGACGTCTCGGTCCTCGAGATCGGCGACGGCGTCTTCGAAGTTAAAGCGACCAACGGCGACACCTTCCTCGGCGGGGAGGACTTCGACCTCCGGATCGTCGACTACCTCGCCGACGAGTTCAAAAAGTCCAACGGCATCGATCTGCGCCAGGACAAGCTGGCGCTGCAGCGCCTCAAGGAAGAGGCCGAAAAGGCCAAGAAGGAGCTGTCCTCGGCGAGCCAGTACGAGGTCAACCTGCCCTTCATCACCGCCGACTCGAGCGGCCCCAAGCACCTCAATCTGAAGCTCACCCGCGCTAAGCTCGAAGCGCTCGTCGACGACCTGGTCGAGCGCACGATCGAGCCGTGCAAGAAAGCTTTGAAAGACGCGGGCCTGTCCGCCAGCGACATCCAGGACGTCGTCCTCGTCGGCGGCATGACGCGGATGCCGAAGGTGCAGGAGCGGGTAAAGAAGTTCTTCGGCCGCGAGCCGCACAAAGGGGTGAACCCGGACGAAGTCGTCGCCATGGGCGCGGCGATTCAGGCCGGCGTGCTGCAGGGCGACGTCAAGGATGTCCTGCTGCTCGACGTCACGCCTCTGTCGCTCGGCATCGAGACCCTGGGCGGCGTCTTTACCCGGCTCATAGACCGCAACACCACGATCCCGACCAAGAAGTCCCAGACCTTCTCGACCGCCGAGGACAATCAGAACGCGGTCACGATCCGCGTCTTCCAGGGCGAGCGCGAGATGGCCGCGGACAACAAGCTCCTGGGCCAATTCGACCTCGTGGGCATTCCGCCCGCGCCGCGCGGCGTGCCGCAGATCGAGGTCACCTTCGACATCGACGCGAACGGCATCGTCAACGTCAGCGCCAAGGACACCAAGACCGCCAAGGAGCAGGCGATCCGCATCCAGGCTTCGGGCGGGCTGTCAGACGCCGACATCGACCAGATGGTCAAGGACGCCGAGGCGCACGCGGGCGAGGACAAGAAGCGCCGCGAGCTGGTCGAAGCGAAGAACCAAGCCGACAGCCTCGCACATCAGACCGAGAAGCAGCTT
>JASFUX010000010.1:0-30530 GCA_050050115.1 Maricaulaceae bacterium
ACGCCCGCACGGTGATGGTCGGCCGCCGCGGCATCGCCGCCGCCGCGATCTCGCGCCGCGACTACGACACCGCCATCCTCCACGCCGCCCAGGCGTTCGAAGAAAATCCCAACGCCCGCTGGGCCTTCGATCTTCTGTTCGACGCCCAGGTTCAGGCGGCGCGCTGGGAGGACGTGATCGAGACGCTCGACGCGGGGACCAAGCGGAAGCATCTGCCTGAGGACGTCGCGCGCCGGCGCCGGGCCGTGCTGCTCGCCGCGGCGGCGGAGTCGATCCAGACCACCGACCCGGCGCGTGCGCGCGATCTCGCCGAGCAATCCGCCAGCCTCGCGCCGGCCTTCGCCCCGGGCGCGGCGCTTGCGGCCAACCGGCTCTTAGCGGCGGGCAAGTCTTGGCGCGCGGCGGGTCTGCTCGAGGATGCCTGGGCCGCCGCGCCGCATCCGGCGATCGCGCTGGCCTACCGCGACTTGAGACCGGACGAGACGCCCAAGGCGCGCGCCAAGCGCATGGCCGGGCTGGCCGAGCTGAACCCTGAGCATCGCGAAAGCCGCATCCTCGTCGCCGAGCAGGCGCTTTCGGAAGATGACGGCGAGGCGGCGCGCGACGCGCTGACGCCTTTGCTGGGCGTCGACGAGACTCCCTCGGCGCGCCTCTGCGGCCTCTTGGCCCAAGTCGAGCAGGCGTGCGGCGATCTGCCTGCGGCGCGCCGCTGGGTCGCCGAGGCGGCGATCGCGCCGGGCGAGCCGGACTGGTCCGACCTCGACCCCGAAGGCCCGGCGTTCGACTACAACAACGCCGACTGGGCGCGGCTGGTCTATTCCTTCGGCGACACCGGCAAGCTGATTCATCCGCGTCATGAACGTTTCGAGCGCGAGCGCCTGACCGCGCCCACGCACCTGCTGCTCGAGGCGCCCAAGCCGGAGGAGGAGGCGGCCGAAGAGGCGCCGTCAGCCGAACAAGCGCCTGCGCCCATGCCGGCGCCCGAGGTTTCGGCGCAGCCCGCCGCGCCCGCGCAGAAGACCGAGCGCCGGTCCTACGGTCCGGTGTTCATCGGCACGGGCCATCAGCCGGACGATCCGGGCGTGGAGGAGTAGGGGTAGGTGGTGCCGCCTGCGTGACTCGAACACGCGACCCTCGCATTACGAATGCGATGCTCTACCAGCTGAGCTAAGGCGGCCCAAAACGGCGATTGCCGGCCCGGTTCACAGGCGCGCGGAAGCTACCCCGAGCCGCCGGGACGGGCAAGGCGGCCCTGCGGCAAATCCAAGGTTCGCGAACCTGCAAGTTATCCGAGCGTTGACGCGGCGATCGGGCGCGTCGTCAACTGCCGGCCGGTTTGAGATCGGCGTGCGAGCGTCCCGCGGGGTGCGCGCGGCCGGCGAGGGAGGCGTTCATGAAAAGGTTGATCGGTGCGGTGGTGGTGATCGCTCTCTTGGCGGGCGTCGGCTACCTGGCCCAGGTCTATCTGCGCGCCAGCGGCGCGTTTGCTTCGGTCGAGCCGCGGCTGGCCGAGCAATGCGCCAGCATCGACGTGCATCCGGGGACCGAGGACGTCACCTTCGATCCCGAAACCGGCTGGGCCTTCGTCTCCGCTTCGGTCCGCCGTGTCGAGCAGGCCGCCGCCTCGGCCGAGGACGGGATCTGGGCCGTCGATCCGTCGGGCCGCGCCGCGCCGCGCCGCGTCTCGCTCGACGTGCCGGCGGATTTTCATCCGCATGGGATCAGCCTTTGGACCGGCGAGAACGGCGCGCAACGGTTGTTCGCGGTCAGCCACCGCAGGGACGGCGCGCACGTGATCGAAGTCTTCGACGTCGGCGAGAACCTCGCGCTGCGCCACGCCGAGACCGTCACGTTCGACGCGCTGATCTCGCCCAATGACATCCTCGGCGTCGGCCTGGACAGCTTCTACGTCACCAACGATCACGGCAACGTCGGCGGGCTGATGGGCGCGCTCGAGACCTGGCTGGCGCTGCCGCTCGCCTCGGTGGCCTATTTCGACGGCGAGGCCGGGACGATCGTTGCGGGCGGGCTGGCCTACGCCAACGGGATTGAAATGTCAGATGACGGCGGGACGGTTTATGTCGCCGAGGTGCTGGGCCGCGCCGTGACCGCTTACGACCGCGACGCCGAGACCGGCGCGCTGGCGCGCGCACGGCGCTATCCAATCGCCAGCGGGCTCGACAACATCGAGATCGCCGAAGACGGCGCGCTCTTCGTCGCCGGGCACCCGGACGTGTTCGCCTTCCTCGCGCACGGCGGCGACGAGACCGTGATCTCGCCGTCGCAGGTCCTCCGCCTCGATCCCGAGACCGGCGACGTCGAGACCGTGTTCGCGGCTTTGGAGGGCGAGATCAACGCCGCGTCGGTCGGCGCGGTCCACGACGGCCGCCTGCTCGTCGGCGCGGTGTTCGACGCGCATGTGTTGTCGTGCCCGATGGGAGAGTGAGCGCGCCCGTCTGGCCTGCCCAGCTAAAATTATATTGACTGGTCTAATTCGTCGCGGAACGATGACGCCCTCACGCTGATAGGGGAACCGCGCGGATGGCGGTGTTCGAACGCGACGACGAGGCCGGGCTGTGGCGGCCGACGCTGCTGGCGCGCGGGCCGTCGGGGCTGCAAGGCGGGGCGGTCGCCGGACTGATGGTCGGCGAGATCGAGCGGCGCGCGGCCGAGGAAGATCTCGGCTTCGCGCTGAGCGCCACCGCGTGGTTCTTGAAGCCCACGCCGATGCAGCCGCTGCGTTCGGAGATGACGGTCATCCGCCAAGGCGGACGCGCGGCGATCATCGACAACGCGCTGACGCCTGAAGGCGAGGACGAGCCCTGCGCGCTGGCGCGGGTCATGCTCGTCCGACCACGGCCGATCGAAGCGCCGCCGTTCGACGACGGTCTGTCGGAGACGCCGATTGATCCGACCGAACTTCCGGTCCGCACGTTCGGCATGCGGTTCGAAGGCCCGTGGTTCGCCGAGGCTATGGAAATGCGCTTTGGGGAAATGCGTTCTGGAGAAACGCGAACAGGCGAGGGCGTCGTCTGGTTCAAGATGAACTGCGACGTGGTCGAGGGCGGCGGAGCGATGTCGCAGGTCGTCGGGCCGGCCGACTGGGCGCACGGCATCGCCCGGCCACTGCCCAAGCTGTTCATGGATCCCAATCCCAATCTCACCGTGCAGCTCTACCGGCCGTTGCGCGGCGACTGGCTCGGGCTCGAGCCGTCCGCGCGCTGGGACCGCGAGCTGGGCCTGGGCGCGGGCCGGGCGACTTTGCGCGACGTTTGGGGTGAGGTGGGCTCGGTCTCGATGGCCATCGCGCTCACCCGCACGCCGCTCGCGTTCGGCGGCCGGCGCGAAGCCTCATAGAGGGAGCCTCCGATGTACAGCCACGTCACTCTGGGAACGAACGACCTGCCGCGTGCGGAGAAATTCTACGACGCCGTCATGGGGGTGCTGGGTCATCCGGTGCTGTTCAAGGTCGACACCGCGCTCGCCTACGGGACGGGAACGGGCGAGAAGCTGTTCGTGCTCACCCCGTTCGACCGCCAGGAAGCGCGGCCCGGCAACGGCGTGCACGCGGCGTTCAAGGTTCCCTCGCGCGCCATGGTGGACGCGTTCCACGCGGCGGCTTTGGCGAACGGGGGAACCGACGAAGGCGCGCCGGGGCTGAGACCGCACTATCACCCGAACTACTACGGCGCCTATGTGCGCGATCCGGACGGCAACAAGATCCAGGCTGTGTGCCACCGCTCGAACGGGTAGCCGTTACCTTCCCGGCAGCTCGTCCAGCTCGCCGGTGTCGAGGAGCGGAGAGGCGTCAATGTCTTCGGCGCCGAGCAGGTCGACGACGCGGAGGAGTGCCGCGTTCAAGAACGCCTGCTCCCAATCCTCCAGCGTCTTGAAGCGCTTTAAGAACCGCTCCTGGAGCAGGTCCGGGGCGCCGGCGAGCTTGGCGCGGCCCGCATCGGTGATCTCCACCCAGACGCGGCGGCGGTCGGTCGAGCCGCGCTCACGCACGACCAAGCCGTTCGCTCCGAGCTTGTCGAGCAGCGAGGTGACCGTCGCCTGAGAGAGGCTTGCGGCGCGGGCGATGTCCCCGGCGCTCGCCGGGCCTGAGCGCGCCAGGCGCTGGAGCACGATCATCTGCGAGGTGGTCAGGCCGGACTCGCGCGCGAGCTTGCGCACGTTGATGTCGGTGGCCCGCAAGATGCGCCGCATCGCCACGAGCGCGGTTTCAGCCTGTCCGTCCACGCGCCGCTACTCCCTAGACTCGCGCTCCCGCGGCCCGCCGCGCCCGCCGATTCAGCGCCTCGCCGGGCGCTCCGGCGTGAAGCTTTGTGCCAAAATGCTTCGATGATCAAACTTTCCACGAAAAAGGCTGCGTAATTTCGATAAGCAAAATATTGCGCCCTAGATGATGTCGCGCAGTCCGCTCCCTTCTTAGGCGTATTGGTGGAAAGATATCCCAACAATTCAAACAAAAGCGGCGCTTCATTCTCGCGCCCTGGGCGCGATCGACGGCATTCGTTGCCCCGCGTTGTTGACATAGTAATTCGACGAACGAAGTTATAGCGCACACAAGCAAACAAGGAGGCTGTCACGTGGATGACGTGACGACCATAATCGCCGAAAAGGCGGACAATGACGTGCGACCACGAAGCACCGCCGTCCTTCGCGCACCCGTCGCGGAGGATGGCGCTGACGTTCATGACCTGATCGCGGCCTGCCCGCCGCTCGATCAAAACTCGCTTTATGCGAACCTTCTCCAGTGCTCGGACTTCGCCGACACCTGCGCGATCGCGCATGATGGGGAAGAGGCGGTGGGCTGGGTCTCGGGCTATCGCCCGCCGAGCAAGCCGGACGTCTATTTCCTGTGGCAGGTCGCCGTGCGCGAGAGCGCCCGCGGGCAGGGCCTGCCGAAGCGGCTCGTCGCCGAGATCTTCGACCGGCCCGCGCTTGAAGGCGTGCGCTATCTCGAAACCACCATCACCCCGGACAACGAAGCGTCCTGGGCGCTGTTTCACCGGATCGCCGATTGGCTCGACGCGCCGCTCAAGTCGCGGCCGCGCTTTGATCGGAAGATCCATTTCAAGGGCCGGCACGAGAGCGAAACGCTCGTCGTCATCGGCCCGTTCGATTGGCCTAACCCGTCCAGCTGACCAGGCGGACGACCAGGGTCCGATCGGATCGTTCAAACTTATCGTTCACGTGAAGGAGTCATCGTGATGACCGCAACTGCGGCGACATTGACCCAACAACAAGACATCTACCAAAAGCGCGAGTCCGTCGTGCGCAGCTATTGCCGCGCCTTCCCGGCGACCTTCGCCAAGGCGTTCGGCGCGACCCTGATCGACGACGAGGGCGAGATCTATCTCGACTTCCTCGCCGGCTGCTCGTCGCTCAACTACGGGCACAATCACCCCGAGCTGAAGCAAGCGCTGATCGACTACATCGCCGATGACGGCCTGGCCCACGGCCTCGACATGCACACCGAGGCCAAGGCGAAGTTCCTGAAAACCTTCGAAAGCCTGATCCTTCGGCCGCGCAATCTCTCGCACAAGGTGATGTTCACCGGCCCGACCGGCGCGAACGCGGTCGAGTCCGCGATGAAGATCGCGCGGAAAGTCACGGGACGGACGAATATCATCGCCTTCACCAACGGCTTCCACGGCATGACCTTGGGCGCGCTCGCCGCGACCGGGAACTCCGGCAAGCGCGAGGGCGCCGGCCTGCCGCTGTCGGGCGTCTGTCACGAGCCCTACGACGGCTACTTCGGCCCGGACGTCGACACCGCCGAGCAGCTCGACCGGCGACTGTCCGACCCGTCCTCCGGCATCGACGCGCCGGCGGCGATCATCGTCGAGGCGGTGCAAGGCGAGGGCGGCCTCAACGTCGCCAGCGACGCGTGGCTTCAGAAGATCGCGCTTGTAGCCAAGAAGCACGGCGCGCTCTTGATCATCGACGACATCCAAGCCGGCTGCGGCCGTTGCGGCGGCTTCTTCAGCTTCGAGCGCGCGGGCGTCGAGCCCGACATCATTACGATGGCCAAGTCGCTCTCGGGCATGGGCCTGCCGTTCGCGGTCACTCTGATCAAGCCCGAGCACGATCAATGGACCCCGGGCGAGCACAACGGCACCTTCCGCGGCAACAACCACGCGTTCGTCACCGCGACCAGGGCGCTCGAGCTCTTCTGGGCGGACGATGCGTTCGAGAAGGAAGTCGCGGTCAAGTCCGAGCTCTTGATCAACACCCTGAGCGAGATCGCCGCAGGCTCGGGGATCGTCAATCGCGTCAAGGGTCGCGGCATGATGGCCGGGATCGAGATGAAGAGCGGCGAGCTGGCCGGAGAGGTCTGCGCGCGCTGTTACGAGAACCGCCTCATCATCGAGACCAGCGGCGGGCACGACGAGGTCGTCAAGGTGCTCTGTCCTCTGACGATCAGCGAATACGACCTGACGCGCGGGCTAGACATCCTCGCCGACGCGGTGACGGCGGTCGAGGCCGAGCACACGAAGTCGGCCGCGTAAGAGGTCCGTCATGATCGTGCGCGATCTCGCTGAGGCGAGCAAGACCGAGCGCAAGGTGGAAAGCGACGGCTGGACGTCGGTGCGCCTGCTCCTCAAAGACGACGCGATGGGGTTCTCCTTCCACATCACGACGATCCACGAAGGCGCCGAGCTGACGATGCACTACAAGCATCACCTCGAAAGCGTCTACTGCATCGCCGGGGAGGGCTCGATTGAGGACCTCGCAACGGGCGAGGTGCATCAGATCCGCCCCGGTGTCGTCTATGCGCTCGACCAGCACGACCGCCACATCCTGCGGGCGAAGTCAGAGATGACCATGGCGTGCGTGTTCAACCCGCCGGTCACGGGCCGGGAAGTGCACGGCCCCGACGGCGCTTACCCGGCCGAAGAAGCCTCTGCGTAAGCAACGGTCGCCGCGCCGCCACGGTCGAAGGCGTGGGCAAGAGCCGTCACGCGAGAAAGCAAACCCAGGACTCAGTCCCAATGTCTGAACAAAAAAACCATACCCCGCGGACTCATACGGTCGAGAAGATCGGCGGCACGTCGATCGCCAATACCCCGGTCGTGCTCGACAACGTTCTTGTCGGCGAGCGGACGGGCGCGGACCTCTACAACCGCATCTTCGTCGTCTCGGCCTACGCCGGCGTGACCGACCAGCTGCTCGAACACAAAAAGTCCGGCGAGCCGGGCGTCTATGGCCTGTTCGCCGGCGCGCAAAACAAGTGGGCGTGGAGCGACGCCATGACCTCGGTCGCCGAATATATGACGGCGAAGAATGCCGAGGTCTTCGGCGATCACCCCGATCGGGAAGTGGCCGACAGCTTCGTCCGGGAGCGGATCGAGGGCGCGCGCAACTGTCTGATCGATCTGCATCGGCTGTGTTCTTACGGCCAGTTCCGGCTCGACGAGCACCTCGCCACCGTGCGCGAGATGCTTGCGGCCTTGGGCGAGGCGCACTCGGCGCATAACACCGCGCTCCTGCTGCGTCAGCGCGACATCAACGCGGCGTTCCTCGACCTCACCGGCTGGCGCGACGAGCGCAAGCTGACGCTCGACGAGCGGATCGCGGAGGCCGTCGCGCCACTCGATCTTGCATCCTGTCTGCCGATCGCCACGGGCTATGCGAACTGCACCGAAGGCATGATCAGCGCCTTCGGGCGCGGCTACACCGAGGTGACCTTCTCGAGGCTCGCCACCGTCACCGGCGCGCGCGAGGCGGTGATCCATAAGGAGTTCCACCTCTCAAGCGCCGATCCGAAGCTCGTCGGCGCCGACAAGGTGCGCAAGATCGGCCAGACCAGCTACGACGTCGCCGACCAGCTCTCGAACATGGGCATGGAGGCGGTCCACCCGAAAGCGGCCAAGGGTCTTCGTCAGGCGGGCATTCCGCTGCGGGTGAAGAACACCTTCGACCCGACCGACGAGGGCACGGCGATCGACGCGGATTTCGCGCCCGACGCGCCGCATGCGGAGATCGTCACCGGCCTGCCGAGCGTCTACGTGCTCGAGGTGTTCGAGCAGGACATGCTGGGCGTGAAAGGCTACGACCTGGAGATCCTGAAGGCGCTGGCGCGGCACGACATTCGGATCGTGTCCAAAAGCTCGAACGCCAACACCATCACCCACTACGTCGACGCGAGCCGGCAGGTGCTCGAGCGGGTCGTCGCCGACCTCGAGTCTGTCTTCGACAGCGCCGAGATCGGCGTGTCCAAGGCCGCGCTCGTTTCGGTCATCGGCGCGGATCTCGACGTGCCGGGCCTGACCGCGCGCGCGGCGACGGCGCTCTTTGAAGCCGGCGTCACCGTGTGCGGGGTGCACAAGATCACCCGCAACGTCGACCTGCAAATCATCGTCGAGGAGGGCGAGTACGCCGCGGCCGTCAAAGCGCTGCACGCCGCGCTCGTCGAGCATGACGGCGCGGCGATGGAGCATCGCGAGCCCGCGGCGGCTTGATCCCCGACGGTTGACCTGGGCGGCCTCGGCTGATCGGCTAGGGTCGTCCGCGGGCGGCGCGATCGTCCGAACCAGAAACCGAACCGGAGCCGCGCCAATGATCACAGCCAGCTTTTTGACGATTCTGGGCGTGTTCCTCGTCATCGGGCTCGCCTCGGCGACCCGGGCGACGGGGCACAGGCGCGACTACTATCTCGCCGAGCAGCATGTGAGCCCTTGGCTCGTCGGCCTGTCGGCGGTGGCGACCAACAACTCCGGCTACATGTTCATCGGGGTGATCGGCTACACGTTCAGCGCCGGGCTCGCCGCGGCTTGGCTGATGATCGGCTGGATCCTGGGCGATTTCTTCGGCTCGCTCTTCATTCACCGGCGTTTGCGCGGCGCGACGACGAACACCCACGAGGCGTCCTACGCCTCGGTGCTGGCGCGCTGGCACGGCGAGGACTTCGCGATCTGGCGCCGGATCGCCGCGGTCGTGATGATCATCTTCCTCGTCGCCTACGCCGCCGCACAGATCGCCGCGGGCGGCAAAGCGCTTCAGGGCGTCCTCGGGTTCGATCCGCGCGCTGGCGCGGTCGCGGTCGCCTTGATGGTGATCGCATACTCGATCGCCGGCGGCATCCGCGCGTCGATCTGGACCGACGGTGCGCAGTCGATCGTCATGGTGGTCGCGATGACGATCTTGTTCGTCGTCGGCGTGGCGGGGCTCGGCGGGATCGGCGGCGCGATTTCGCAGCTCAACGCCATTCCGGGCTTCTTCGATCTCATGCCCGACGACTTGCGGATCGCCGGCGTCCTCGGGCTTGGGTTCTTCATTTTCGGTTGGATGTTCGCAGGACTTTCCGTCGTCGGACAGCCGCACATCATGGTGCGCTTCATGGCGCTCGACCAAGACAGCCACATGAACCGCGCGCGGATTTGGTACTACACCTATTTCACCGCGTTCTATTTGCTCGCCACCGGCGTGGGCATGCTGTCGCGGATCTATATGCCCGACCTGATGGACATCGACCCTGAGCTGGCGTTGCCGCGCATGGCGCTCGAGCTGCTGCCGCCGGTGCTCGTCGGCGTAATCCTCGCGGGCATCTTCGCCGCGACCATGTCGACCGCGGACTCCCTCGTGCTGTCGTGCTCGGCGGCGCTGACGCACGATCTGACGCCGCAGCGGCTCGAGAAGCCGTGGCTCTTGAAAGCCGCCACCGCGGGCACGACGGTCGTCGCCCTCGGCCTCGCGTTGTCGGACAATCAAAGCGTGTTCTCGCTGGTCATCCTGGCGTGGTCGACGCTCGCCTCGGCGTTCGCGCCGCTGCTGATCCTCTATGCGCTCAATAGGCGGGTTACAGAGCCAGTCGCCATCGGGCTGATGGTCGGCGGCGTCGCGATTGCGCTGTGGTGGCGTTATGGCTTGGCGATGCACAACGACATCTACGAGGGCATGCCAGGCATCCTGATTCCGCTGGTCATCGGCTGGTTCGCCTCCTCGCCGGCCCAGCCCGTCAGCGTCGGCGCGCCTGCCGGAGAGCCTTCGGGGGCGCAGCAGCGGCCAGCGGAGTAGGGACCGCAGCTCGGACCGCGCCTTGCATCCGTTCCGCTGACTGATGTTTGACGGCGTCCCGCCCGCGGGCGCCTCATGTGCCGGAACGGGACAGGATGGACAGCATCGACACCGTCGTGATCGGCGCAGGGGTCGTCGGCTTGGCCGCCGCGCGGGCGCTGGCGCGCGCCGGCCGCGAAGTGGTGATCCTCGAAGCGGAGTCGATCATCGGCTCGGGCGTCAGCTCGCGGAACTCCGAGGTGATCCACGCCGGCATCTACTATCCCAAGGGCTCGGTGAAAGCCGCGATGTGCGTGGCGGGCCGCGACGCGCTCTATGCCTATTGCGCCTCTCGCAATGTCCCGCACATGCGCCTGGGCAAGCTGATCGTCGCCACGAACGAGGCTGAGGTCGGCCAGCTCGAACGCATCGCCGCGGCGGGCGCGGGCAACGGGGTGGACGATCTCAAGTGGTTGTCGGGAGAAGAAGCCCGGACGCTGGAGCCGGCGCTCAACGCCGAGGTCGCGATCCTTTCGCCCTCGACCGGGATCGTGGACTCGCATGCGCTGATGTTGTCCTACCTGGGAGAGGCCGAGGACGCCGGCGCAGTCATCGCGTTCGAAACGAAGGTGACGCAGGCCGCAATCGAAACCGACGGCGTCGCGCTCTGGGTGAACGGCGACAGCGCGCCGGCGTTGAAAGCCCAGCTCGTAATCAACGCGGCCGGCTTGTCGGCGCTCGATCTAGCGCGCGCGTTCGAAGGCTACGCGGCGGACGTTCCGGCGCCGAAGCAGTTCGCCAAGGGCAACTACTTCACGCTCGCCGGCCGCGCGCCATTCTCGCATCTGATCTACCCCGCGCCCGAGCCCGGCGGCCTCGGCGTGCACTTGACGCTCGACCTGGGCGGGCAGGGCAAGTTCGGTCCGGACGTCGAGTGGATCGAGAGCATCGACTACGACGTCGACCCGACGCGGTGCGAAAAATTCTACGCCGCCGTGCGCAAGTACTGGCCGAGCCTGAAGGACGACGCGCTGACGCCGGCCTACGCGGGCGTCCGCCCGAAGATCGTTGGTCAGGGCGAAGCGGCGGGCGACTTCGTCATCGCAGGTCCCGAGACCCACGGCGCGCCGGGGTTGATCAATCTGTTCGGCATCGAGTCGCCGGGCCTGACGTCCTCTCTGGCGATCGCCGACGAGGTGGCGCGGATCGCGGCGGAGACGCGGTAGCTCTCACACGTCCGGCGTCTCGAGCCCCCGCCGCGCCGCGGCGGCCAGCACCGTGTTTCTGAGCAGCCCCGCGACGGTCATCTTGCCGACCCCGCCGGGCACCGGCGTGACGTGAGCGGCGACCTCGGCGACGGAGGCGTAGTCCGCGTCGCCGACGATGCGGGTCTTGCCTTCGCCTTTCTCCGGCGCGGGGATGCGGTTGAGGCCGACGTCGATCACGGTCGCGCCCAGCTTGATCCAGTCGCCGGTCGCCATCTCCGGCCTGCCGACGGCGAGCACCAGGATGTCGGCGGTCTTGCAGAGGTTAGGCAGGTCTTTCGTGCGCGAGTGGGCGATGGTCACGGTGCAGTTTTCGGCGAGGAACAACGCCGCAGCCGGCTTGCCGACCAGGATCGATCGTCCGACGACGACGCAATGCAGACCCGAGAGATCGTCGCCCAGCACCGACTTCGCCATGATCACGCATCCCGCGGGCGTGCAGGGTCGGAGGCCGGGTTTGCCGAGCGTCAAGCGTCCGGCGCTCGCTTCGGTCAGGCCGTCGACGTCCTTGTCGGGATCGATCTGCTCGATCACCCGCATTTCGTCGATGTGATCGGGGAGGGGGAGCTGGACCAGGATGCCGTCGATCGCGTCGTCGGCGTTGAGCTTGGCGACGAGGGCGACGACCTCGTCCTCCGGCGTGCTCGCGGGCAGGCGATGCGCGATCGAGAACATGCCCGCTTCCTCGGTCTCCTTGACCTTGTTGCGCACGTAGATCGCACTGGCCGGATCGTCGCCCACGAGGACCACGGCGAGCCCCGGCGTGACGCCATGCTCGGCTTTGAGCTTTGCGGCGGCGACCGCGACCGTCTCGCGGATCTTCTCGGCGATCGGCCCGCCGGCGAGTCGTTCGGCTGTCATGTGCTCTCTCCCAATAGAGCTTTGGCGCGATCGAGCGCGTCCGCGCCGCCGGTCACGTCGACGAGCTTCACCCGGGACGTCGCGCCCTTGTCCACCCGGACGGCGGACTTGGGAACCCCCAGCGCTTTGGCGAGCAGCGCTTCAAGCGCGGCGTTGGCCTTGCCGTCCTCAGGCGCGGCGCGCACCCGCGCCTTGAGGAAACTTGCACCCGCGGCGTCGGCGCCCGGCCCGTCGATCGCATCGCGCCCGCCCTTGGGCGTTAGACGCACGCGGAGACGAAACCCGGTCGCGTTGGGCTCGATCACCCGCACCACAGGCGCGTTTAGAACAACGTGCCCAAGAGAATGCGGCACAGAATGCGTTTGATGAACTCAAGGCCGATAAGCAGCACGATCGGCGAGAGATCCATGCCTCCGAGGAGCGGCAGCATGCGCCGGATGGGTCGCAGAGCGGGTTCAGTTATCCCAGTCGTTCCGCGCCAGATTACGCTCACGAGTTGGTTGCGGGGATTGATGACGTTGAAGTTGATTAGCCAGCTCAAGACGACGGAAACGAACACGATCAGCTGGAACAGCCCAATGACCGTGTTGGTCAACCAGCAGAGTTCGTATTGCATTTGCCGCTCCGAGCGCCGTACTGCGAAAGAATCGGTCAAGTGTCTAACGCGCGTCGGCGCGCGCGGGCAACTCGTGCGCCCAACGGCGGCTTGACAGCCTGGGGGGCGGGCTCTTAGGTCACGCCTCCCAAATCGCCCGCCGGGCTCGCCCCGGCTGTGGCGCACCCTGCGCGGGGCCGTAGCTCAGTTGGGAGAGCGCGTCGTTCGCAATGACGAGGTCAGGGGTTCGATTCCCCTCGGCTCCACCACCCTACGCTCTTCGAGCTTCGGGCGGCCGACGCCAGTCAGGCGCTCGAAGTCGTTGGAGCTGGGAGCGCCCGCCGAAGTTTCGCCAGGAGCGTAGGCGAGCGGTTCGCCCAGCATCCGGTTTTCACCATCCCCAACTGCAGCTCCGGGCGCCTGCGAAGGCTGCCTCCGCGACCTTGTTTCTATAGAAGTTTCAACACTGTGGATCGTGAAGACGGGGCCTTCGACGGCGTCGTGAACGCACTGGCGCGGCACGGGGAGTCACGGTCTGTTTGATCGATTGAGCCGGGGCCCCGCCCGGCCGCCGGTCCGAGCCGGGAAAACTGGGCTGAAACGAAGGTCGCCGCAGCTTGAGTCCATGAAGCAGAGGTTCGCGTTCGTCACTCTCTCGGCCGCCGCGGCGCTGGGATCTCCGGCGCTCGCAGCCGAGCCCTTGGCCGAGTTCGACGGCGTGCTCGAAGGGCCGGTGCGCGACGTTATCCGCGACGCGATCGGTTCGGCCGAGGAGGCGCCCGGCTCGGTCGTTGATGCGCGCCAACGCGGCGAGCGGGCCCGCGACCGCGCTCAGGCGGCGCTGCGCTCTGAAGGCTACTACGCGGCGCGCATCGAGATCGTGATGGAGCGCGGCGATCCGCCCCGCGCCCGCCTCGAGATCGAGCCGGGTGAGCGTTTCGTCCTGGGCGCGGTGACGTTCGATCTGGGCGAAGTGATCACCGCCGAAGCGCGCGCCGCGGCCGAGGAGGCCGCGGGCCTCTCCGCCGGCGCGCCGGCCCGCGCCGAGGACGTGATCGCCGCCGAGGCGCGCGCCGTCTCCGCGCTGATCGCGGCGGGCTATCCCGACGCCCGCGCGCTCGACCGCACCGTCCGCGTTGATCATGCGCGCGGCGAGATGGACGTCGGCTACAGCATCAATCCTGGCCGCGCCGCGGTCCTCGGCGAGCTGCGGCTTTCCGGCACGGCTTATCTCCGGTCGGGCTACGTCGAGCACCTCGCGCCCTATCAGCCGGGCGATACGTATACGCGCGCGCCGCTTGACGCGCTAGCGCGCCGGCTGCGCGGCGCTGAAGCGTTTGAGACCGTCTCGGTGCGGCTTGCGCCGTCGGAGGGACCGGCCCGGGGCCCCGATCCGCGCGCGCCTGAGCGGCGCGACATCATCGTTGAGGTCGATCAAGGCGATCGGCATACGGTGCGTCTCGGTGCGTCCTATTCCTCGAGCGAGGGCGGGGGCGTCGAGGCTGAGTGGCTGCGGCGGAACATGTTCGGCGGCGGCGAGGGGCTGACCATTTCGGCCGCGCTGCGTACCATCGACCGGCGGCTCGACGCCGAGCTGAGGATGCCGCATTGGCGCGTACCCAACCGGACGCTGCGGCTGTCGGCCGGCGTGATCGATGAGGAAACCGACGCCTTCAACCGCCGCGCGTTCGAGACCGGCGCGACGGTCGAAGCCCGCCTGACGCCGCGGCTCGGCGGCTCGATTGGCGCCAACGCAACTTATGAGCGGGTCGAGGACGACGAGGGAACGCAGAACTTCGCGCTCCTGGGCGCCTCGGGCGCGATCAACTGGGACGGCTCGGACGACCCGCTCGACCCGACCCGCGGGCTGCGTGCGGCGGTCTCCACGCGGCCGACCATCGGCTACGGCGATGATGCGGTCGGCTATGTCGTCGTCGACGGTGCGGTGAGCGCCTACCAGAAGCTCGACTCAGAAGGCCGCCTGGTTGCGGCGGTCCGCGCCCGCGGCGCGAGCGTGCTCGGGCCTTCGCTCGGCGAGTTGCCGGCGGACGAGCGCTTCTACGCAGGCGGTGGCGGCTCTGTGCGCGGCTACGACTACCAAGCCATTAGTCCGCGCAATGAAGACGGCGAGGTGATCGGCGGGCGCTCGCTGGCCGAAGTGTCCGCCGAGCTGCGCTGGCGCGGGGAGGGGCGCTGGGGCTATGCGGCCTTCATCGACGGCGGCGCGGCCTGGAGCGAGCTTGATCCGGAGCTCAGCGAGTTCCGCTGGGGGATCGGCGTGGGGGCGCGCTACTACACTGCGTTCGGCCCGATCCGGGTCGACGTCGCCGCGCCGCTTGACAAGCGCGACGGCGAGTCCCCGGCGCAGCTTTATCTTTCGATCGGCCAGGCGTTCTAACCGATGACGGACGATCGCGAACCCAAGGCCCAAAAACCGGTGCGCCGCTGGATCGTCCGCGGCGCGGTCGCTGTCGTCGCGCTTGTGGTCGTGCTGCTCGTCGGCGGCCGGCTGCTGATCGCGACGCCGCCCGGTCACCGGATCGTCGAAGCGATTGCGAGCGATCTGCCGATCGGGCCGCCGGGGCGGCTGAGCATCGAGGGGGTCGAGGGCGATCCGTTGGGCAGAGTGCGCGCGGCGCGGCTCACGATCGCCGACGCGGACGGGCCGTGGTTGATCGCAGAGGATGTGACGCTCGACTGGCGGCCGCTGGCGCTGCGCCGCCGGCTGGCGCGGATCGAGTCGGTGCGGGCCGAGCGCGTGACCGTCCTGCGCCGACCGGCGATGGAGCGCAGGGAAGATTCAGAGGGTTCAGGCGGCGGCTCCGGCGGCGGTTGGAGCGTCGACGTGGACGCCGCCGCGCTGCCGCAGATATCGCTTGCGGAAGGCGTCGCCGGGCCGGCGGCGGCCTACGCGGCGGAAGGCGCCGGGCGCTACTCCGGCGCCGCCGAGCCGTTCGCGCTCGATCTCGCGCTCACGCGCACCGACGTCGAGGGCGACCGGCTGACGGTGAGCGCCGGCCGCGACGCCGGCGAGGCCGTCACGCTCGAGGCCGAGCTGGTCGCGCTCGCGGGCGGGCCTCTGGCTGAAGCGCTCGGCGCGCCGTCCCAGACCTTACGCGCGCGGGCGGATTTGGGCGGCTCTCTCGAGGCGGGTGAAGGCGGGCTCGAAGCGACGCTCGACGGCGCGCCGTTCGCGTCGGCGGACGGTTCGTGGGGATCAGGCGGCGGCGCGGCGGAGGCGACGATCCGCTTCGGCGCATTCCCGGCGTTGGCGGACTGGGCGGCGCGGCTCGGCGATCGGGCGACGGCGCAGCTGACGCTCGGTGCGGTGGAGGGCGCGGCGCGGCCGATGACGCTGGCGCTGGAGACCGGGACGGTTGCGCTTTCTGCGGAAGGGCCGATCAACATCAGAGAACGGACGGTTCCGGACGGTCTTGCGGTCAACGCCAGTCTGGCGCGGCCGGCGGATCTGGCGCCGGAGGCATTGAGACAAGACCTGTCCGCCGGCCCGCTCGAAGTGACAGGACGCGTGACGCTCACAGGCGGTCTCCGCTTTGCCGGCGTCGTCGAGGGCGAAGCGCTCGCGTGGAACGACTGGAGCGCCGGCGCCGCGACCGCGGCGGTTGACGTGATCCGGGAGGACGGCGCCGTCGCGCTCGCGGCTTCGCTGGAGACGGCGCAGTTCGGCGCGCCTGGGAATGTTGCGGCCTTCGTCGGTGCAAGCCCGCGCCTCGAAGCCGTGCTGCGCTACAGTTCGGCCGGGCGCTCGATCGAGGTGGCGAACGCTCAGCTCGAGGGGGAGGCGGGCGTCGCGTCCGGTCAAGGGAGCCTGGCGCTCGACGGGCTGATCGGGGAGGGGCGGATCGAGATCGACCTCGCCGAGAACGCCGATGCGCCGGTCCGCGCGGGCCGGTTGATCGTGCAGGGCGCGTCGTCGCGCATTGAACCAGATGCGCCATCGCGAATTGAGCTTCATCTCGACGGCGAAAATCTTGACTACGCCTCGCAGATGCTGGCGCGCCTCGCCGGCACCGCGCCCACTGCGGACTTTGAAGGAACCTTGAGCGGCGATGCAGTGACCATTGACCGGGCGGTACTGGCGCTCGCCGGTCTTAACGCTGAGGCGCGCGGTCGCGGCTCGTCCGCTGACGGATGGGACCTTGATGTCGACGCTGTGCTTTCCGACGTTCCCGCGCCCGGTCCCGTCAGCGCGGACGGCGCAGTCGCGATCGCCGGGCGGCTCGAAGGCGCGTTCGCTTCTCCGACCGTGCGGCTTGACGCGCGCGCCGACGCCTTGAGCGCCGGACCCGTCGCGCTTGCAGGCCCGCGGTTGCGCGTCGAGCTGGCGGACCTTGCGAACGAAGCGACCGGACGGGCGACCTTCGACGCGGCGGCCGAAGCCGGGCCGATCGAGCTGACCGCGGCGATCGGCCGGCGCGAGGGCGCGCTCTTCATCGAGGATCTTGTCGGCGTCTATGCTGATCTGCGGCTGACCGGCGAGGCGACGACGGCGGGCGCGGGCCCGCAGGGCGCCTTTTCCTTGAGCGGCCAGGACAACAACTTGGCCGCCGCCCTCGACTTCGATCTTGGCGGCGGCCGATCGCAGATCAACGCCGCAGTGCGCGCGCGCGACCTCCGCTCGGGCGCCGCGGGGCGGATCGATGCACTGAACTTCGAGGCTTCGGGATCGCTCGACGAGATCGCCTTCTCCGCCGGGATCACCGGCCGCGCCGCCGCGCCGATCGCGCTCGAACTCGACGGCCGCTTCGCCCGCACCGACGCGGGGGTGGAGGTCGCCGTCACGCCGCGCGGCACGGCGGGGGAGAAGATCTTCAGCGCGCCCGAGTCCTGGGTCTTCGCTTCGGGAGCTGGGGAGACCAGCTTTCAGGCGCGGCTCGATGTGGAAGACAGTCAGTCGACGCTGCTTTTGACCCGCGCCGCGGGAACGACTCGGCTCGTCGCCGACGTCGAGGGCCTGCCGATTGATCTCATCTCGCTGGCGCGTCCCTATCTGCCGCTTGTCGGCACGCTCGACGCGGACATGGACCTTGCGGGCGAAGATTGGCTCGCCGGCGACATTCAGATTTCCGTAGCCGGCGCCGGCAGCGCCGACTTCCCCGAGGTCGGCCGCCTCGACGCGACGCTCACCGCGAGCCTCGCCGGGGAGGCCGCCGAGACCCGCCTGTCGATCGACGACGGCGATACGTTCACCGCCTATGGCGAAGGCGACGCGCCGCTGCGCATCGCCGCCTGGCCGCCGCGCCCGGTGATCGACCGCGAAGGCCCGCTCGCGCTCGCTGGCGAGGCTGAGGGAGAGATAGCCGCGCTGTGGGCGCTCGCCGGCGTGCCGACGATGGCGCTCTCGGGCGCGGTCGACCTCTTCGGCTCGGCGACCGGCACGATCAATGCGCCGACGTTGGAAGGCGGCGGCTCGATCACCGAAGGTCGCATCGAAGAAGCGCGGATCGGCCTCAAGCTGGTCAACCTCGACGCGTCGGCGCGTTTTGACGGCCGCCAGCTGGTCGTCGACTCGCTCTCCGCCGACGACGAGGCGGGGGGCAACGTGATCGGCCGCGGGGTCGCGACGTTCGGCGACGAACCGGGCGCGGAAATCCTCGCCGAGCTGTCGCTTGATCAGCTGCGCGCGGTGCGGCTGCCGGGCAACGAGGTCGTCGTCTCCGGCGAGATGCGGTTCGACCGCGATCAGGACGACGCGACGCTCGCCGGCGAGCTGGTGATCGACCGCGCCGACGTTTCTCCGCCCGGGCGCGGCAACGGCGGCGTGACGCGGCCTCCAGTGCTCGAGGTGATCGAAATCAATCGACCGGAGAATCTTGAGCCGGTAGAGCGGCCGCGGCGTCAGCAGATCGATCTCGACGTCGGCTTGCAGGCCGACCGACGCGTGTTTTTGCGCACCCAAGGACTCGACAGCGAATGGGCCTTCGATGCGACGGTCCGCGGCACGACGACCGATCCGGCGCTGTCGGGCGTCGCGACGCTGGTGCGTGGCGAGTTCGACATCGCCGGCGAGCGCTTCGAATTCGACGAAGCGCAGATCACTTTCGACGACAATCTGGCCGACACCGCGATCGATCTGACTGCGCGCCGCGAAGCGCAAGCTTTGACCGTCATTGCACGGATCACGGGAACGGTGTCCGATCCGTCGATCTCGTTCGAGAGCGAACCGTCCTATCCCGAGGACGAGATCCTTTCGCGGATGCTGTTCGAGCGCTCGACGACGGACCTCTCTGCGCTTGAGGCCGCGCAGCTCGCCTCGGCGCTCTCCCAGCTCGCCGGCGGCGGCGGTTTCGACCTGCTCGGGCCCTTGCGCGAAGGCCTCGGGATAGACCGGTTGAGCCTCGGCTCGGGCGAGGAGGGCGGTGCGCTTCTGACCGGCGGGCGCTATCTGTCCGACGACGTCTATCTCGAGGTCGGCAGCACCCCGACCGGCCTCGCAGAAGCGGCGATCGAATGGGAGATTCGTCCCCGTCTGGAGTTCGTCACCCGCTTTGGCGCGGGCCGCGACAGCACCGTCTCGCTGCGCTGGCGCTACGACTACTGAAGGCCTGATTCCCCAGGGTGCGCGGCGGACCGCCGCAGCACGGTGTCGCTCGCGCGCAACCCTTTGCGGATAAACCATTTTTTGCGATGGCGGCGGGGCGCGCGAACGGCTAGTTTCGCCCCCATGAGTGACGATTCAAAGCTGCCGGAAAACGACCCGAGCGACGGGTCCGAAAACGGCTCCCAAAACGATCCCAAAACCCCCGAATCCGACCCGACCGCAGCGCCGGAGTCGAACGGGGAATACGGCGCGGAATCGATCCGGGTCCTCAAAGGGCTCGAAGCGGTGCGCAAGCGCCCGGGCATGTACATCGGCGACACCGATGACGGTTCGGGTCTGCACCACATGGTCTACGAGGTCGTCGACAACTCGATCGACGAAGCGCTCGCGGGCTACTGTTCGGAGGTCAAGGTCACGCTCTATGCGGACGGATCGGCGTCGGTCGCCGACGACGGCCGCGGCATTCCGGTCGAGGTGCACAAGGAGGAGGGCGTCTCCGCCGCGCAGGTGATCATGACCCAGCTGCACGCGGGCGGGAAGTTCGACCAGAACTCCTACAAGGTGTCCGGCGGCCTGCACGGCGTCGGCGTCTCGGTGGTCAATGCGCTTTCGTCGAAGCTCGAGCTGACCGTTTGGCGCGACGGTAAAGAGCATACGATGAACTTCGTGCACGGCGAGCCGGAGAACGGCGAGGACTTGAAGGTCGTCGGCGACGCGCCGAAACGAGACAACGGCAAGCCGCTGTCAGGCACCAAGGTCCGCTTTTATCCGTCGGCCGAAACCTTCACGATGACGGAGTTCTCTCGGTCGACGCTGGAGCACAGGCTGCGCGAGCTGGCGTTCCTCAACTCAGGCGTCCGTATCGTCTTCCGCGACGAGCGCGACCCCGAGCCCTATGAGGCGGTCCTGGAGTACGAAGGCGGGGTGGAGGCTTTCGTTCAGCACCTCGATCGCACCAAGAACCCGATCATCACTGCACCGATCGGCGTGCGCGCCGAGAAGGAAGGCATCTCGGTCGAATGCGCGATGCAGTGGAACGACAGCTACCACGAGAACGTCCTCTGCTTCACCAACAACATCCCTCAGCGCGACGGCGGCACGCACCTGGCGGGCTTCCGCGCGGCGCTGACGCGGGTGATCACGCGGTATGCGGAAAGCTCAGGTCTAGCCAAGAAAGACAAGGTGGCGCTGTCGGGCGACGATGCGCGCGAAGGGCTGACCGCGGTGTTGTCGGTCAAGGTCCCCGATCCGAAATTCTCCAGCCAGACCAAGGACAAGCTGGTCTCCTCCGAAGTGCGTCCCGCGGTCGAGAGCCTGATGGCCGATGCGCTGACCAACTGGTTCGAGGAGAACCCCACGCCGGCGAAGGTCGTGGTGCAGAAGATCATCGAGGCGGCCGCGGCGCGCGAAGCGGCGCGCAAGGCGCGCGAGCTGACGCGACGGAAATCCGCGCTCGACATTTCGTCGCTGCCCGGAAAGCTCGCCGATTGTCAGGAGCGCGATCCGGGCAAGTCTGAGATCTTCATCGTCGAGGGCGACAGCGCCGGCGGCACGGCCAAGCAGGGCCGCAACCGCGCCAACCAGGCGATCCTTCCCCTGCGCGGCAAGATCCTGAACGTCGAGCGCGCGCGCTTCGACAAGATGCTCAGCTCCGACCAGGTCGGCACGCTGATCACCGCTCTGGGCGCGGGGATCGGGCGGGACGAGTACGACCCTGAAAAGCTGCGCTACCACAAAATCGTGATTATGACCGACGCCGACGTCGACGGCGCGCACATCCGCACGCTGCTGCTCACGTTCTTCTATCGTCAGATGCCGGAGCTGATCGAGCGCGGCTATCTCTACATTGCCCAGCCGCCGCTCTTTAAGATCACCCGCGGCAAGTCCGAGCGCTACGTCAAGGACGAGGACGAGCTTGAGTCCTATCTCATCGAAGAGGGGATTGCGGACGCGTCCCTCGAGTTGGCAAGCGGCGAGGTGATCGCGGGCGCGGATTTAAAGCGCATGGCGGACGAAGCGCGCACCATGCGGCTTTATATCGACCGGCTGCGCTCGCGGGCGCCGGCGCGGGTCGTCTCGCAGGCCGCGATCGCGGGCGCGCTCGGCGCCGAGGCGGGTCAGGCCGAGGTCGAGGCGCTGGCCAAGCGGCTCGATCTGATCGCGGACGAAGGCGAGGAGGGTTGGACCGGAGAGATCACCGACGACGGCGCCATCGTGCTCGCGCGCGAGTTGAGGGGCGTGCGCGAGGTGGTCGCGCTGGACGCGCAGTTCCGCTCCTCGGCGGACGCGCTCAAGCTGCACGCGCTTTCGACGGATCTCGGCGAGGTTTATTCGGGGCCGGCGCGGTTTCGGATCAAGGATCGCGAAGTGGTCGTCCACGGTCCCAGCTCGCTCCTCGACGCCATCGAGGCCGAGGGCGAGAAGGGCATCAAAGTTCAGCGCTACAAGGGCTTGGGCGAGATGAATGCTGAGCAGCTTTGGGAAACGACGCTCGACCCGGACGCGCGCTCGCTCCTGCAGGTGAAGGTGTCCGAGGCCGACGAGGCCGACGACCTCTTCGCCCGCCTGATGGGCGACGTGGTCGAGCCGCGGCGCGACTTCATCGTCCAGAACGCGCTCGAGGCGGAGGTGGACGTCTAGCGTAATCGAGAGCGTCTGATCAGAGGCCAGACAATCGCTCTTTGGCGCGGAATGCTTCGGCGCTAGATTGCCGTGCCGGCGCCAGCCCGCCGTGCAACGTCTCGGGGAGAGCGTTCACATGGACCAGCAGCCGTCTCCAGACCACATCATGCAGATCGGCTCGGGCTTCTTGGCGTCGAAGACGCTCTTGAGCGCCGTCGAGCTGGGGCTATTCACCGTGCTGGCCGAGGGACCCAAGACCGGTCCCGAGCTTGAGCGCGAACTCGGACTTCATCCGCGCGCGACATACGACTTTCTCGACGCGCTCGTGGCGCTTGGCGTGCTTAACCGCGACGGTGCGGGCGAGACGGGGACCTACAAGAACACGCCATCGACCGCGATGTTCCTTGACCGGAATAGTCCGGCTTACATGGGCGGGCTTCTTGAGATGATGAATGCACGGCTCTACCGCTTCTGGGCGGATCTGACGCCCGCGCTCAAAACCGGCGAGCCGCAGAACGAAATCAAGAATACGGGCGCTTCGATCTTCGACGCGCTCTATAGCGATCCGGCCAAGCTCGAGCAGTTCATGGATGCGATGACTGGCGCGTCGCTCGGCAACTTCACCGCGTTCGCCGAGAAGTTCGATTTCTCGAACTACAAGACGCTGGCCGACATCGGCGGTGCGACGGCGCAGCTCTCTGCGATCGTCACCGAGCACCATCCACAGCTTGCTTGCCGCTCCTGCGACTTGCCGCAGGTCAAGCCGATCGCCGAACGGCGGATCAAGGCGCAAGGACTTGAAGGCCGCGTCAGCGCGGACGTCGTCGACTTCTTCAAGGACGAGTTCCCCAAGGCCGATGTGATCACCATGGGGATGATCCTTCACGACTGGAATCTGCCGAACAAGAAGATGCTGATCGAGAAGGCCTATCGCGCCCTGCCCGAGGGCGGGGCGTTCGTCGCGATCGAGCACCTCATCGACGATGAGCGCCGCTCGAACGCCTTTGGTCTGCTGATGTCGCTCAACATGCTGATCGAGTTCGGAGAGGCCTTCGACTTCACCGGCGCGCAGTTCGCCGAGTGGTGCAGGGCGGCCGGCTTCAAGCGGATCGAGATCATTCCGCTGACCGGTCCTGCGAGCGCGGCGGTGGCCTACAAGTAGATTTGCGCGAACGCCGTTGCGCTAGGCTTTAGCTCGCCGTCTCCAAATCCGCGCCCTTCGTCTCTGTCAGCATCAGGACGGACAGCACCGTCAGCGCGGCCGCGAGCGCCATGTAGGCGGCGACGTACATCACGCCGAAGTTCGTCCACAGCGCTACTGCGAACGTCGGGGCGAGCGCGCCGCCGAGGATCGCGCCGATCTGATAGCCGAGCGAGGCGCCCGAGTAGCGCACGTGCGTCGAGAACAGCTCGGTGAAGAACGCCGCCTGCGGTCCGTACTGCATGCCCAGGAGCACGAAGCCGACCAGGATCGCCAGCGTGATCAGATAGAAGTTTCCGGTGTCGATCAGCGGGAACACCGCGAACGCCCAAACGCCCGAGAGCGCGGCGCCGACCATGTAGATGCCGCGCCGGCCGTGTTTGTCGGAGAAGGCCGAGGCCCAGAACTGGGTCGGGATCTGGATGGCCGATGCGATCAGAACCGCGGCGAGCACCGTGTTGCGCGACAGGCCCGGGCCGTCTGCCGATGTTCCGTAGGCGATGACGAACGCGACCATGATGTAGAAGGTCACCTGGATCGACAGGAAGGCGCCCGCCGCCAGCCCGATCCGGCCGGGATAAAGCCGCAGCGCTTCGAGGATCGGCGAGGGGCCCTTCGGCTTCTCCGCGGCGACCTTCTCGAAGGCCTCGCCCGGCGGCATGACGTCCTCGCCCTTGTGGCCAGCGGCGCGCGCTTGGAGCGCCTTGAACGCCGGTGTGTCCTCGAGCTTCAATTGGATGTACATGCTCACGCCGATGAGCGCGATCGACGCCAGGAACGGCAGTCGCCAGCCCCAGCTGGTGAACGCCGCGTCGGACATGGCGTTCGAGAGGCCGAGGAAAGCGAGGTTGGCGATGATCAGGCCGACCAGCGCGCCGGCTTGCGCATAGGCGCCCCAGTAGCCGCGCTGGTTCGCCGGCGCGTTCTCGGTGACGAGCAGCATCGCGCCGCCCCATTGTCCGCCGATCGCCAGACCCTGGATGAAGCGCAGCAGCACGAGCAGGATGGGCGCGGCGACGCCGATCAGGGCGTAGGTCGGCAGCAAGCCGATCAGCGTCGAGCCGACACCCATCATCACGAGCGCTATGACGAGCGTACGTTTGCGGCCGATGCTGTCGCCGAAGTGTCCGAAGATGACGCCGCCGATTGGCCGCGCGAGGAACCCGGCCGCGAAGGTCAGGAACGACAGGATCAACCGCACGCCTTCGGGTGTTTCGGCGGAGAAGAAAGCGTTGGGAAAGATCAGCGCGGCGGCGGTGCCGTAGAGGAAGAAGTCGTACCACTCGATCGAGGTGCCCGCGAGTGAGGCGAGCGCCACCTTGCGCATGTCGCGTTTTGCTTGCGCGTCGAGTCCTTGGGACTCGCCGGTTGTGCTGGCGTCGGCGGCCATGGCTGTTTCTCCCCGGAGTGTTCTTTATCTCGCGCCGACGCATGCGCCGAGCGCGCCGCGGAAAGCTAGAAGCGCGGCGTTCCAATGTCCACGGCGGATGTCGAGATGCGGACGATTGCGCGCTTCAGCGCGCGCGGCGCGCAGCCGCGTTCGTATCCGCGAGCAGGCCGTCGACGTCGTCTTTGGAAAGCTCTTCGCCCTTGACGGCGGCGAGGCCGGCGGGAGCGTTCGCAGCGGCGCGCGCGGCCGCGTCGGCGCGGCCGAGCACGCGCAGGATCTCCGCCGTCGCGCTGCGCGGATCGATCGGTTTTGAGACGTAGCCGTTCATGCCCATGCTGAGGAACCGCTCGCGGTCACCGGACATGGCGTCGGCGGTCAGCGCGATCACCGGCACGTCGGCCCAAGGAGCGCTCGATGCGCGGATGCGCGAGATGGTCTCGGCGCCGTCCATGACCGGCATATTGTTGTCGAGGAGGACCACGTCGACGTCCTGCGCCGCGAGCGCATCGAGCGCTTCGGCGCCGTTGCCGGCTTCGAGGATGATCGCGTCGTGCTGGGAGAAGATCAGGCGGGCGACCTCGCGGTTGATCGCGTTGTCGTCGACGACGAGGAGCCGCGAGCCGCGCAGCCGGGCGGCCTGTTTGGCGAGGTCGACGCTCTCGTCCTCGGCGTCGCTCGCGTCGGGCGCCGCTTCCCGGGCGCGGAAGGTCATCGTGAAGCTCGAGCCGACGCCGGCCTCGCTCTTCACCGTCACGTCGCCGCCCATCAGCTGCGCGAGCTGGCGGGTGATGGCGAGGCCGAGACCCGTGCCGCCGAAGCGCCGCGTCGTCGAGCTGTCGGCCTGGGTGAACGCCTCGAAGACGCGCCCCATGGCTTCTTTGCTCATGCCGATGCCGGTGTCCGTGACGACGATGGAGAGGTCGAGGGCGCGTTCGTCCGGGGACGGTGAACCGATTTTGTCGCAAACCTCCGCAGAGGCGCGCACGGTGACGACGCCTTCTTCGGTGAACTTGATCGCGTTCGAGATCAAGTTGGAGACGCACTGATAGACGCGCACCGGGTCGATCATCAGCGCGTCGGGAATGCTGTCGTCGATCTCCAGCTCGAACGCGACGTGCTTCTCCGCGGCGCGCGGTTCGAACAGCTTGTGCAGGCGACCCAGCGTATGACGCAGATCGCCTTTGGTCGGCACGATCTCGAGCTTGCCGGCCTCGACCTTCGACAGATCGAGCACGTCGTTGAGGATCGCCAGCAGCGTGCGGCCCGAATCCACGATCGTGCGCACCCGCTCGTGCAGCTCGGGCGCGAGATCCTCCGCGTCGAGCGCGTGCGCCATGCCGAGCACGCCGTTCAAGGGCGTGCGGATCTCGTGGCTCATCGCGGCGAGGAAGCTCGACTTGGCCGTCGTCGCCGCTTCGGCCTCGCGCTTGGCCCGGACGAGGGCGAGCTCTTGTTGTTTCTTGTCGTTGATGTCGAGCATCAGGCCGACGATCCGCTGCTGGGCGCCGCCCGGGTCGCGTTCGACGCGGATGAAGATCCGCACCCAGTCGTCGACGTCGTCGGGACGATAGAGGCACAGATCGATCGACTCGATCTCGCCCGATTGCAGGCACCGGTCCCAGGCGTGCTGGAACCGTTCGCGGTCCTCGTCGCGGCAGAAGCCGCACGGATCGGTTTGGGTCCGCTCGAGGCACTCCGCGCCGAGCAGCGTTCGCAGCTGAGGCGAGGTCCAGATCGTGTTCGTCTGAAGATCGACTTCGAAAACCCCGGCGTGCGCCGCGCTCATCGCCAGCTCGAGACGCTGGTTGGCTGCGGCGGCGAGGTCGCGCGCCTTAGCCGTCTCGGTGACGTTCTGGGAGATGCCGTGCATCTCATAGCGGCCGGAGGGAAGCTGTCGGTCGGCGCGATAGTGCACGCGCAGCGTACGCCAGACGCCCTCGGCGCCGCGGTAGCGCATCTCGCCCTCGGCGGTCCCGCCTTCGGTCGTCAGGCGCTCCAATATCGCATCGTCCTTGGACCGGTCGTCTTCATGCTGAATCTTCCGAAGAAGACTGCGCGGAACCGGGTCCGTGCTTTGGGCGTGACCGAGAGATATCTCTTCGGCGAACCAGTATTCGTCACTATCGGGATCATAGGTCCAGACGCCGATCTCGGCTTCGGTCATCAGCCTGGACAGCTGGCGTTGAGCGGACTCCATGGCCTTGAGCCTGCGTAGCTCCGGCCCGGCGTCGTGAAGGCACGCCAGCTCGTGGCTGGCGGCGACCTGCCGGCTAACGCGGAACCAGGACTGCCGGTCGGCGCCGTCCACGCGCAGCACGCGCGCGCCCTCGAGCTGAATCTCCTCAGCGGCGACGGCCGTGATCGCGGCGTCGAAGTCCTGTCCTTTGAGGTCGTCCTTGGGCGCGCCTAGCAGCGCGGCGAGCGATCGACTTGCAGCCGCAATGCGCCCCTCGGCGTCAAGCAGCGCCCAGGGGGTCAGGTCCGAAAGCGCCCGAAAAAGCGCGGCGCCGCTGGGCGGGGACGTGGCCATCCAATGTCCCTTGGGGTAACTCGATGGCCTCATTGTTCCCATGTAGAGTTTAACCGTCCCTCAACCGAAGCCGTGCGCCGAGCGTCAAGTCGTCGCGGGTCCGTCAAGCGGAAAACCGCGGCGCCGCGCGGCGGGGAGATCGGAATGACCAAAAGCGCGTCCAAGACGTCTCAAAACAAGACCGCGCCGACCGCCGCCTCGGTTTCAGGTTTTATTAACGCCGTCGAGAACGACACGCGCCGCGCCGACGCGAAGGTGCTGCTGGCGATGATGAAGAGGGTCACCGGGCAAAAGCCGAAGATGTGGGGCCCGTCGATCATCGGCTTCGGCGAATATCACTATAAGTATGACAGCGGCCGAGAGGGCGACTTCCTTCGGACCGGCTTCTCGCCGCGTAAGGCCAACCTGGTCGTCTACGTGATGCCCGGCTTCAAGGCGTACGGCCCGCTCCTCAAGCGTCTTGGAAAGTACAAGACCGGGTCTTCGTGCCTCTACGTCAACAAGCTCGCCGATGTCGACCTCGAGGTGCTCGAAGAGCTGATCGCCAAGGGCTACGCCCATATGAATGAGAAGTACCCCGGCTGATCGAGGCAATCTCCTTAACGCCGGTTAAGCAAATGGGTGCGTCAGCCTGTGGAAAACTCGCTGTGTTTGCGCTGTGCTCCGCCCTCGACGCGCCGCATTTGGATAGTGGTATCATGCCGGCTCGGAAGAGGGGAAAACCCGCAAGCGCTGTTCACGCAATCCTACGTCGTCTTACGCCGGAGGACGAACGCGCTCGGGGAGCTGACATTAGGGAGAGGCGCCAGATGCCGAACGTTGCGCGACCTGCGCTTGCGGAAGGACAGGCATGGACCTTCAAGGGAGCTCCAGCGCCCAATGCGCGCGCGATCATCGGGGCGATTGAAGCCGCCGAGGAGGGCGACGTGGTGCATCTTGCGCTCGTCGATCTGCCGTCGCCGCGCGAGCTCGCCGACGAGCGAGAGGTGATCGCCATCACTCACATGCCGTTCGACCGCGCCAGCGTCGAGGAGTCGGTCGAAGAGTTTCTGGGCGAAGAGGCTCCGCCGGAGAGTTTCGTGCAGGGCCGCAGCCAATGGCGCGATGCGCTCGACCGCGGCGAAGCGTTCGTCTTCTCTCTCACTTTGGGCGAGGCGCTCGAAAGCGTCTACGCGGCCGCCGACGCGCCGGAAACGCTGCATTAGGCGACGCTACACTAAGCGACGCTGCGCTCGGCCAGGGCTGACGCCTCAATCCTCTAGCGGAACGTAGACCACGCCGCGCGTGCTTTCGCGCTCGCGGGCCGAATGGTCCGTGTGCTCGCCGAGAAGCTCTTCAAGACTGGGCAAGTTGCGGTCGAAGGCCGGCCGCGGCTTGTCGCCCGTCTCCGGATCGGGCGCGACCGGCGCTGCCGGCGCGGTCGGCGGAGCCGGGAGCGTAGGATGCGGCGCGACCGGCGGCTCCGCCGGCATCTCGGCGGCGGCGACCATGTTCGGCGCGGCGGCTTCATTCGCGCATTCCGTGGGCGCGTCGCCACGTCCGGGAATGAAGCGCGACCAGCCGTGGCGGCGTGCGCTTTCGTCCCCAGCGCAGGACGGAGTCGAAGCTTCGACGGCTTCAGCCGGCGCCGCCGGAGCGTGCGTTGCGTGGGCGGGTTGCTCGACGGCGGCGGTTTGGATCATCTCGTGATCGGCGTGCGTCTCGGCGGGCGCAACGTCGAACATGCTCGGGCGCGGCGCGTCGGGATGCGCCGGCTCGGCTTCGGCCCAGACGCTCGCCGCCTTCATCGGCGCTTCCTCGCCCAGCGCGGCGGGTTCGGACGATGCCGGCTCCGACGGTTCGGACGGCTCGGACGCTTCTACAGCGACGGGGTCGGCGACGATCTTCTCCTCGGGCTCGCCCGGCGCGGGTCGCGATGACGCGACCATCGGCGCCGGGACCGGCGCGTCGGCAGCTTCAAGCTCGACGACGTCGATCGGCGTGTCGGAGATCACCGGCACATAGTCGGGGTTTTCCGCCATCTCCGGCGCAGGGGCGGGCGTCGCGGCGGGCGCAGGCGCGGCCTCGCGCTCGGCCTCGATCGCGGCGATGAGGGCCGCCATCGGATCCTCGCCGGCCGGTTCTTGATGAGCCGCTTCTTCGTGAGCTTCGGCGACAGGGGCGGCGACAGCCGCTGTTTCAGGCGCGGCGACCGCTTCGGCGTCGTCGGCGGGCGCGGCGAGGCCGGGACGGCGGCTCGTGCCGGCGCCCCGCGAGCGCGGGCTCGGGCGGCGCTCGACCTCGGCGGTCATGAGGTAAGGCGCCTCGTCGGGCGCCGGGGCGGGCATGGGAGTCGCGGGCGTCAGCGTCCGTGCGGCGGCCGGCGCCGACGCGGCGCCCGACTCGACGCCGCGCAAGCCGAGCGAGACCAGGCTGACCGGCTGGGCCGCGTTTTCGAACGGACCGTTGGCGAGGTGCTCGCCCGACGCGAAGAAGGCGCCCTCGTAGCCGCGCGCATCGAGGCAGGCCTTGAGACCGTTGACGTCGACCTGCCGCATCAGCGTCTCGACCGTCCCGATCGCGCCGCCGGCCTGACGGCGCGCGTCGGTCCAGCAGCTCGCGAAATCCTGGTGCGCGGCGTTCCAGCCCTGCGCGGTGGCGTCGAGATAGACGTAGGCGAACTGGTCCGCGCCGGCTTCGCCTTCGGACACGAGGTCGACGTGCAGCGTCTTTTCGCCCTCGTTTTCGAGTTCCTGAGCGGGCTCGGCGGCGACGTCGAGCGCGACCTCGATCCGCTCACGGCGGATATCGCGCTCGTTCATGACCTCTATCGGCTGCGGGCCCGGATTGCTCGCGCAGGAGGCGACGGTGATGGCGCAAGCGGCGAGCGCGGCGCGGCGGAGGGGGCGGCCGGACATGGTGCGGTCTCCATCTGTATCAGGAGAAAGCCATGTCACGATCGAGTAAACGAAACGAGAAGCCGGACTTAAGATTTACCTAAAATTACCAAGGCGGCGGCTTGGTCCGCGGTCGGCGGGCGCGCAAGGATTCACCACGGGCCCAACTTGCTCTAAACACCTCCCATGATGGACGAAAACACCCGCTATGACCGCCTGATCGCGCTCGCTGGCCGCTACCGCGCGCTTGCCGACGAGAACTACGCGCGCATCCGAGCGCTCGCCGAAGCGCTCCAGTCCGGCTTTTGCGCCTATCTCAACTCCGCCCGGCCGCCGTGCGTGTTGCTGGTCCCGCCCCAGGGGCCGTTCGAGCCCAAGGCTTACGGCGATCAGGCGTTCTCCGTTCCGCCCGAGGGCTTTCGCGCGCTGGGGCCGATCGCCTTCGGTTTGGCGGTGCGGGTGTCCGAGGGCGACGACTGGCTGCGCATTCCGCTCTCCTGCATGAAGGACGGGGAGACCTTCCAGGTCAGCTTCGGCGAGCACGGCCATCACCGTTTCGCCCTGCCCCTCGCCGATCAGGACCCGACGGAGTTCTTCGAGGCGCTCTACGTCCACGTCGAAGC
>JASFUX010000011.1:0-30037 GCA_050050115.1 Maricaulaceae bacterium
AGGACGTGATCACCCGCAACGCCGTCGGCGCAGCCTGAACCAGGGTAGCAGATCAGTCCGTTCGCTTGGGCTTGCTTCTTGATCCGCGCGGCGAGCTTGAGCTTGGGATCGAACGGCGCCTTCGACGCCCGGTCGGCGACCAGCTCGACGCCCACGAACAGGCCTCGACCGCGGATGTCGCCAAGCCACGTCGCGTCGCCGAAACGCGCTTCAAGACGACTACGGAGCACCTCATGCGCGGCGCGTATGCGCGGCAGCAGATTCTCTTCCTCGATGGTTTCCTGCACCGCGAGCGCCGCGGCGCAGGCGATGGCGTGACCGATGTAGGTGTGCCCGCCCTCGAAGCCGCCCGCGGCGACCGTCTCGAAGACGGCGTTGGACACCAGCATTGCGCCGATCGGCTGATAGCCGCCGCCGAGGCCCTTCGCCATGGTGATGATGTCCGGCGTCGCGCCCTCGGCCTCGCAAGCGAAGCGATAGCCGGTGCGCCCCATGCCGCACATCACCTCGTCGGCGATCCAAAGGACGCCGTGGCGGTCGCAGATCTCGCGGATGCGGGCGAAGTAGCCGGGAACCGCGGGGACGACGCCGAGGACCGCGCCGACCACCGGCTCGGCGATGAAAGCGGCGACGCGGCCCGGTCCGGATTGCTCGATCGCCGCTTCCAGCTCGTCCGCGACGCGCCGGCCGTAGGCCTCTTCATCCTCGTCCGGCTCTTGATGACGGTAGGCGTAGCACGGGGCGATCGCGGGCTGCTGTTTCAGCAGCGGCTCGTATGGCGTCCGCCGCGCTCGCGCGCCGCTGACCGCGAGCGCGCCCAGCGTATTGCCGTGATAGCTCTGGCGGCGGTGGATGATGAGCGCGCGCTCGGGCTCGCCGCGGGCGAGGTGGTAGGCGCGAGCGAGCTTCATCGCCGTTTCGTTGGCCTCCGACCCTCCGGACACGAAGTAGGCGCGACCGAAGCCGTCCGGCGCCGCTGCGACGAGATTGGCCGCGAGCGCTTCGGCGGCGTCGTTCGAGAAGAAGGCGGTATGGGCGAAGGCGAGGGCGTCCGCTTGACGCTTGATCGCCTCGATCACCCGCGGATGGCCGTGGCCGAGGCAGGAAACCGCCGCGCCGCCCGAGCCGTCGAGGTATTCCTTGCCGTCCGAGCCGATCAGATAGACGCCGCGTCCGCCCGCTGCGCGCGGCGGCGGGGCGAGAGGGCTGCGGTGAAAAAGAGCGGTCATCAGCCGATCCTGCCGGCGCTTTCCCGATACGCGAGCTGCGGAGCGGGACGCGCAAGCGATCGCCCATAGCGCCGTCGCTGCTCGGACGGAAGCGCTTTTCCGCCCCATGCTGCGAAAACCGCTCGCGAAGGCCAAAGCGAGCGAAGCCTATAGGTGCTTCGGACCTCGCGCTGGCTGCGTGGCGGCTTTGGCGCACTGTCGTTATTCCGTATTATGGCGATTGCGCCGGGCGGGCTTGCGCCCCTAAAGTTTTAAGAGCTGCGAGCCGGCCGGTCGGCTGAGGGGGAGACGTCCGGGCATTGATCGCGCAGGCGAGGGCGCTTGGCGGACTGCGACCGCGCTGTTGGGTCGCCGCCGGGCGCATGTTGAGGGGACTGAGCGCGCGAGGCGCGTCGATCGATGAAATCGTTGGATCTTCAAACGCTTTACAACGACTACGGCTCGGAGATCCGGCACTATCTGCGCGCCCGCTTCGGCGAGGGTCCTCCCGAGCCTGAGGACGTCGTTCAGGCCGCCTTCGCCAAGCTCGCCGCCTTCGCCGACCCTGCATCGGTCGACAATCCGCGCGCTTTCCTCTACGCGGCCGCACGCAACATTGCGATCGACGAGCACCGCAAGGCGACCCGTCGGCGGGCGCAGCATCAGCAGATGATGAGCCGCGCCGCCGAAGAAAATTTGGACGATTTGACGCCCGAGCGCGTCTTACTTTCGAAAGAACGTCTCGCCACGCTGCGGGCGGCGGTCGCAGAACTGCCGGCGGTCGAGCGCGAGGTGCTGTTGATGCGGCGGTTCAAGGCGATGAGCTACGCCGCGATCGGGGAGCGTCTAGGGCTGTCGGAGACCAGCGTGCGCCGGCACGTCGCAACGGCGATGGCGCGCCTGCTCGATGCGCTCAAGGCGGCCGACAAACGAGCGCGGGGCCGGACGAACGGCGCCGCGGTCGAACGGGCTTGAAAATGACGACGATGGACGAGGACGCACGGATCGACGCGCAAGCCTGCGAATGGCTGGCCGCGGAGCTGTCCGACGCGATGACCGATGATGAGCGCGCCGCGCGAGAGGCTTGGCTTGCGGCCGATCCGAAGCACCGCGCCGCCTACGAGGCCGCCGAAGCGGCTTGGCTGGCGCTTGGTCAGCTCCCCGGCGCGGAGCTGCTGGGCGAGACAGATCGTGCGGTGAACGAGAACCTGCTCGCGGATGGCGCGGAAGACGACGAGCGCGCGTCGCCGGGCGGGCGAGGTTTTGCCGCTGCTTTGGTGCGGCGACCGATCGCCGCCGGGTTGGCCGCGGCTGCGGTGCTGTTGACGGCGGGGCTGTTCGTCTTCGCGCCGTTCTCCGACGCCCCTGAAGAATCGAACGCCTTCGCCACCGCCACGGCGGAGCTGCGCGAGATCGTGCTGGCGGACGGCTCGACTCTGACCCTCGGCGCGGAGTCTTGGATCGTCGCGGAGTTCTCCGCTGAGGAGCGCCGGGTGGTGTTGAACAGCGGCGACGCCTTCTTCGACGTGACCAGCGACGATCCGCGTCCCTTCATAGTTGTCGCAGGCGACGCGCAGGTGCGGGTCGTCGGCACGCAGTTCGAGGTCCGGCGAACCGATGACGAGGTGCGGGTCGGCGTGGTTGAAGGGATCGTCGAGGTGGCGCGCGCCGCTTTCGCCGATCAGCCCGGCGCGGAGGACACCGCTCGTATTCCGGCCGGCCAGTCGATCACCATTCGCCGCGGCGAGCGCTTGCCCGGAGCGCACACGCCCGAGCGCGCCGCGCCCGGCGCCTGGCGCGACGGGCGGCTGATCTACGAAAGCGCGCCACTGTCCCAAGTGATCGCCGACGCCAATCGCTACTATCCGCGCGAGATCCGGCTCGCGGCCGCGGAGCTTGAAGGCTTGACCGTCTCCGCTTCGTTCCGCACCGACGATATTCTGGTCCTGGTCGACGCCTTGACCTCGACCCTTCCGGTGACGTCGCAACGGCGAGGCAATGGCGATATCGACCTTCTTCCCGCCTCGCGTGAGTGACCGCCGGTCCGCTCGCACGTTGATTGCGTCGGCGCTGCAACGACTTAGGGCGGCGGCGAAGCTTTTGCGAACTTTTTTGGCGGAATGGCGACGGGCGAACGTCTCACCTTCGACGGGCAGCGATGACCGGTGCCCGACGCGCAAGGAGGTGGCGAGACAGGACGCTGTCGCTGCGAGGGGAAGGGGCGTTTCCGGCGCATGGCGCCGGGGGGCGGTTCAAGCGGCTGGGATAGCCGCGCTCATTGCGGTCTTGAGTTCGTCGGCGCGAGCCGCAACCGGATCGGAAGAGCGCGACTTCGATGTTCCGAGCCAGCCGATCGTCAAGGCGCTTATTGAATTCTCTGACCAGGCCGACGTGCTGTTCGTGGAGTCGACGGAGAGATTCGGCGACGAAGTTTCGAGCGAGGTGCTTGGACGAATGAGCGTCCAGACCGCGCTCGAGGCGCTCTTGGACGGCACGGGGTTTGAGGGGGAAATCTCCAACGACGGTGTTCTCACGCTCGCGCCCGAAGCGCCGGAGCCTGATGGGAGCACACAGCCTATGACCACCAGCCGCAGAGCGTCGCTTCTCGCCGGGGCAGCCGCGATCTTCTTCGCCGGCCCGCCCGCGATTGCTCAAGACGAACCCGAGGAAGACCGCATCGTCGTCGTCGGGTCGCACATCGAAGGCTTCGGGGACAGCGGCGCCTTGCCCGTCACCGTCGTCACCCGCGAGGAGCTGGACGTCTTCGGCGCGGACAGCGCCGGCGACATGCTCGCCAACATTCCTTCGATCGGCGATTTCGAGTTCCGCGACCAGAACACCGGCACCAACGGCGCGCGCGGCGACGTCACCGGCGTCAGCCTGCGCGGTCTTGGATCAGGTCACACGTTGGTGCTCCTGAACGGCCGGCGCGTGGTTTCCCACCCGGTGTCCCAGGCGATCGGGTCCGTCCCCGTCACCTTCTTCAACGTCAACGCCATCCCCGGCTCGATGATCGGCCGCGTGGAAATCCTCCGCGACGGCGCTTCGGCGCTTTACGGCGCGGACGCGATCGCCGGCGTCGTCAACTTCTCGCTCATGGACGACTACGACGGCGCCAACGTCGGCGGCCGCTACGGCGCTTCCACCGAGCACAGCCTGGAGGAATGGTCAGTCCAGGGGCGAACTGGCTGGGACCTCAACAACGGCCAGTCGAACCTGACGATCGGCGGCTCGTTCTACAATCGCTCAGACGTTGCCCATATTGAGCTTGAGGAATGGTTCGGCGAGCTCGACCGCCGTCAGCTGGTGCCCGATCCGTTCACCGGCAGCACGCGATGGGACAACCGATCGACGCTCAGTCCGTATGCGCGGTTCCGGTCTGGCTTCCTTGATGGCGACGGCGTGTTCCAAGGCGTGGCCGTGGATCAGGGCGCGACGGATCTAACCTCCGGGTCCGGTCTCTTTCACATGGAGCCGATTGGCTTCGACGACGGGGTGACGCTGAACGACGGCTCGGTCGACATCAACACCGGCTCCATTCCGCGGGGCTTGCGATACAATTTCATCATGGACGAAATTGCGATCCCGGAGGTCGACCGCTTCTCGGGCGCCGCTTCGTTCACGCATTCGCTCGAGAACGATCTCGAGCTGTTCGCCGAGGCGCTCTACTTCGACTCCACCTCGAAGACGGCGCGCGCGCCGGGGCCGTTCGACGCCTCGCTCGCCTACATCATCGTGCCGGCGGACAACTACTACAATCCGTTCGGCCCGGTCGGCAGCCCGAACCGGCTGGCTGGCATCGACGCGCCGGCGGGCGGTCTCGACATCCTGATCAACGGCTACCGCCCGGTCGAGATGGGTCCGCGGATCATCGAAGTCGAGCAGGACCTCTACCGCGTCCTTGGCGGCATTCGCGGCTTCAATCATGGCTGGGAATGGGAATCGGCGATTGGCTATTCGGAATCGAACGTCTCGGACGAGGAGTTCAACCGGACATCCAAGACCCTGCTACAGGCGCAGATGGAGCTGACGACGCCGGACGCCTTCAATCCGTTCGGCGGGCCGGGCGCGAACTCCGCGGCGGTGCTCGACGCCGTGCGCATCTCAACTGTGCGCGCGGGCGAGGCCAGTATGACGACCCTCGATTTCCGCGCCAATCGGCCCGACTTGTTCAACCTCTTCGGCAACGACGTCGGCGC
This sequence comes from Maricaulaceae bacterium, assembly GCA_050050115.1. Lineage (GTDB taxonomy): Bacteria > Pseudomonadota > Alphaproteobacteria > Caulobacterales > Maricaulaceae > JASFUX01. The sequence continues at coordinate 5,408 of JASFUX010000011.1, forward strand.
CGCCTTCGGCATCGAGTGGCGGGACGAGGAGATCTTCGAGGACTCCGACCCGCGTCTCGACGGCACGACGCAATTCACCACCGGCGCGGTGCCGGACGAAAGCGACGTGGTCGGCGTCTCGGCGACGAACGACTTCGGCGGCGATCGCGATACGTGGTCGGCCTACGGCGAACTCGCGGTTCCGATCATCGAAGACGGCGAGGGCGTCCCGCTTGTCTACGCCCTCGATCTGCAGCTCGCAGCTCGCTACGAAGAGGCGTCGGACTATGGCGATGCTTTCAAACCCAAGGCCGCGCTGCACTGGTTCTTGCTCCCAGAGCTTTCCTTGCGCGGGTCGTACGCGGAAGGCTTCCGCGCGCCGAACCTAGTGCAGATCAATCAAGGCACGATCATTCGCCGCAACCAGGGCGATCCGGACCCGTGGCGTGAGGACGTGGTGGGCAACGCCAACGACATCGGCGACACCTATCGGCCGTCCGAAAGGGCGGGGAACCCCAACCTCGATCCCGAAGAGAGCGAGAGCTACAACATCGGCGCGGTCTATCAGCCGCTCGCCGGGCCGCTCGACGGGCTGCGCATCGGCGTCGATTGGTGGCGTATTGAAACGACAGACGCCATCGCGACGGTTGGCGTCGAACGCCAACTGGAGTCGGATGCCGAAGCCAGGATGGTGGGCAGCTTCAACCCGGCCGTCATTCGCGCCGCAGTGACCCCCGCCGACCAGGCGGCGTTCGATGCATGGAACCTCGCCAACCCCGACGATCAACGCACGGCGGCGGGCGAAGTGCTCTTGGTGCTCGACAGCTACATCAATCTCGACGTTCGAGAAGTCGAAGGCGTCGACTACTCGGTGAGCTACGATACGCCTGAGTACAGCTTCGGCTCTTTGAGTTTCGCCGTCGCCGCGACCCAGCTCCAAACGTTTGAGGAATCTCGAACCGTTCAAGGGATGTTGGAAGTCGACGACCTGATCGAGCGGAACGGCAACCCCGAATGGCGCGCCAGCGCCTCGGTCGGTTGGAGCCGCGGCAACTGGGGCGCTCAGGCTCAGGCGCGCTATGTCTCGGAAGTCGAGGACACCTCCGGCGGGGTTGGCGGCGTCGACTGGTACGTTGACTCCTGGACCACGGTGAACGCCCTGGTCGCCTACGACTTCGAAGACGGCTGGGAGAACTCCGCCGCCCACGGGCTTGGTCTCCGGCTCGGCGTGCGCAACCTCTTCAACGAAACGCCGCCGCATGCGGACGAAAGCCCGGGCTATTTCGATCGCCTGCACAACGTGGAGGGTCGGGTCATCTACGGTCAGCTCTCCAAAGAGTTCTAGTCTCTCGACTCTCGCGGCGGACGCTTCGGCGTCCGCCGTTTTTCTATGGCAGGGTGGCTTCGGCATGACGGAGCGCGGAGCCGTGAACCGCATCAGGAGAGCAATCGCAACAGCGGCCGTGACCGGCGTCTTGATCAGCGTCGGGGCGACGACTGCACCCGCGCGCGCGGATGACGACCAAGCCTATCGTCCTGGACCGACCTGCGATTTCGGCGCAGTCGTGTTCGACGGCGACTACGAAGGCGGGCGCCTCAATGGCTGCATCGAGACCGGAGCAAACGCCTTTGCGCTGGTGACGGGCCCCGAGGACACGCCGATCAACCCAAGCGCCTGGTATGCCTTTCGGGTCGACAGTGAAGACGGTGGAACGCTCGATCTGACCATTCGATACCGACAAGGAAGGCACCGCTACGCGCCCAAGCTGAGCCATGACGGCGAGGCTTGGAGCGAGCTTGAGGCGTTCCGTGTCGCCGAGGACGAGTCGGCCGTGAGCTTCACGATCGATCTCGACGACGGCCCGATCTGGATCGCCGGTCAGCCGCTCGCAGTCTCAGCGAACGTGGAGGCGTGGCTGGCGAACTATGCTGACCGGCGCGATCTGGTGATCGAAACGCTGGGCGAGTCCGAGGAGGGCCGCCCGATCCGCGCGCTGCGCACGCGCGTGACGCGTCGTCAGGTGCTGTTCATCGTCGGCCGCCAGCATCCCCCGGAAACCACAGGCAGCGTGGCGCTCGAAGCCTTCGTCGATCGCGTCCTCACCGACGAGCCGCTGGCGAACCGCTTTCGCCGCCGCTTCTCCGTTCACGTCATTCCGGTGCTCAACCCGGACGGCGTCGCGCGCGGCCATTGGCGGCACAACAGTCGCGGGCTCGATCTCAATCGCGACTGGGGTCCGTTCACTCAAGCCGAATCGCGTCTCGCCGCTGCTGCGCTTGACGACGCGACGCGCGAGAATCCCGAGCGACTGGCGTTGTTCCTCGATTTCCACTCGACCTGGAACGACGTCTTCTACACCCAGCCCGACGGCGTTCCCGGACGGCGCATGGATTTTCCCGCCGCCTGGATCGCCGCGGTCGACGCGCGCGTTGAAGGCGGCGGTCCGCCGCGCAACGCCACCCACAATCCCGGCCTGCCGACGGCGAAGAACTGGGTCTATGAGACCTACCGCGCGCCGGCGATCACCTTCGAGCTGGGCGACGCGACGCCGATCCCGCGGATCGAAGCGATCGCCGAGGCGGCCGCGGAGGAGGCGATGCGCCTCCTCTTGGAGGACTAGGGTCACATGATAGGACGTCTGACGAACAAGATTTTCGCAAGGTCCGCCTTCGCGACCATGTTCGTCGCCGCCGGTCTCTTCGCCGCACCCGCGGGCGCGCAATCAGGCGGCGTCGTTTCGTCCGCTTCGCCCGAGGCGACGGCGGCCGGCGTCGAGATTCTCGAGGCGGGTGGCAACGCCGTCGACGCGGCGGTTGCGGTGGCCTTTGCGCTGGGCGTGACGGAACCGGCGATGTCCGGCCTCGGCGCCGGCACTCAGATCGTCATCCAGGCGCCCGAGAGCGATCCCGTGGCGATCAACGGGACAACGTTCGCGCCGGCCGGTCTGCCGATGCAGATCGGTCCGGACGCCGTGCGCGTCGGCCACACCGCGACGACCGTCCCCTCGACCGTCCGGACGCTCGATACGGCGATGCGCGAATTCGGTTCCGGCGCCGTCACCTGGGCGGACGCGATTGCGCCGGCGATCCGCTACGCCGAAGACGGCTTCGTGGTCGGCGAATTCCGCGCCGCCGTCTATCGCCGCCATGAGGACGACCTCTTGAGCGATCGGACCGCGACAGCGCTCTTCTTGATCGACGGTCATGCGCCGAGGGCGGGGGAGATGCTGGTGCAACCAGTTCTCGCCGCAACCTTACGTCGGCTCGCTGAAGCTGGCGCCGACGATTTCTACAGCGGCGAGATCGCGCGAGAGATCGCCGCCGACATGGCGGCTCACGGCGGTTGGGTGACGCTCGACGATCTCGCCGCGACGCCTGAGCCGGCGATCGTCGCGCCGCTGGCGTCAAGCTACCGCGGATACGACGTCTACACCGCGCCGCCGCCCGCCGGCGGCTGGGTGGTGCTCCAAGCGCTGAACATCCTCGAGACTTTCCCCCAAAGCGCGCTCGACACCGAAGACGACGAACGCGCCATGGGGCTGTTGCGCGCGCTCCGCGCCGCCCATGAAACTCGCGCGAACGATCCGGTGACGAACCTCGTCGACTATGCGGACGAGGCGGCGGAACGAATCTCAAAGGCGCGTGCTAACGCGATGGCCGCCGCAATGGCGCACTCGCGCGGCGGGGAAACGACGCATTTCTCCGTCGTCGACGCAGACGGCATGGCCGTATCGGTGACGACTAGCATCAACTCCTATTTCGGCGCGCGGCGCGCTAGTCCGAACCTCGGCTTTCTCTACAACAACTACATGCAGGAGTTCGAACTCGACGAGCCGGACCACCCCTTCGCGCTGGCGCCGCGCGCGATGCCGTATTCGTCAATGAGCCCGACCATCGTCGCGCGCGACGGCGCGCCGGTCATGGCGGTCGGTAGTCCGGGCAGTTCGCGCATCATCTCGGCGGTGACCCAGGTCGTCAGCCACTGGGTCGACATCGGCGCCGGCGTGGAAGCCGCGGTCGACGCGCCGCGCGTCCACGTCGTGCCGGACGATCGCGCCTACGTCGAAAGCGATGATGTCTCGCCTGAGCTGCTCGGCGCTCTATCTTCGGACGGTTTCCGGCTGGTGCGCCCCGATGCGGACCTCGCGCAGAACGATCGCAACGCCTATTTCGGCGGCGTGCACGCTGTCGCGCGCGAGGCGCTCGGCTGGGTGGGCGCCGCCGATCCGCGCCGCGACGGCACGGTTGGCTATGCGGACTTGCGCGAACTGGCGCCTGCGGACACGCCTCAAAGGGACGACTAATCCTCGTCGTCGAAGATCTGAACGACCGGCGCCTCGCCCGCCGTCTGTCGCGCGCGATACATGCCTGAGGTGTTGAACCGGAAGGCGACCTCGCCGCGGCCGTCCATCACGATCACGCCGCCCGAACCGCCCATGTCGGTCAGCTCGCCGTCGATCACCGCCGCGGAGGCGTCCTCGGCGGAGAGGCCCGTCAGCTCCATGCGCGCGCAGATGTTTCGCGCCACGCCGATGCGGATGAAGTATTCGCCCGAGCCGGTCGCGGAGACCGCGCAGACGCCGTTTTGCGCATAGGTGCCGGCGCCCACGATGGGAGAATCGCCGACCCGACCCCAGCGTTTGCCCGTCAGCCCGCCGGTCGACGTGCCGGCCGCCAGGTCGCCATGGCTGTCGAGCGCGATCACGCCGACGGTGCCAAAGCGGTGCTCGTCGATGTCTTCTTCGACTGCGCTGACGTCGGTATCGTCCGGCGCGGGCGCGCCTTCGGGGCGCTCGGGAACGGGCAGGCCGTTGTCGCGGACGAAATTCTCCATCTGCCGCCAGCGCCGCTCGGTGAAGAAGTAGCTGGGCGCGACCTCCTCGACGCCCTCGGCGCGAGCAAAGACTTCCGCGCCCTCGCCGATGAGCAGGACATGAGGAGAGACCTCCATCACCTTTCGCGCTGCGGTGATCGGATGGCGGGTGCGGGTCACGCCCGCCACCGCGCCGGCGTTGCGCGTCCGCCCGTCCATGATCGACGCGTCGAGCTCGTTGCGGCCCTCCGCGGTAAACACCGCGCCGCGGCCGGAGTTGAAGAGCGGGTCGTCCTCCATGTCGCGGATCGCCGCTTCGACCGCGTCAAGAGACGTGCCGCCGCCTTCCAGGACGTCCGCGCCAGCGGCCAAGGCGCGGGAGAGCGCGGCGCGGTAGCGCGCCTCGGTTTCGGCGTCGAACTCGGCGCGATCGATCACCCCGGCGCCGCCGTGCAGCGCGATCGACCAGCGCGGCGCTGGTCCGGCGCTCATGCCGGCCTCCATGGACGCGCATCCGGCGAGCAGCGCCGCTGCGAGCGGAATGACAAGACGAACAAGTGCACGAGGCGCGGTCGAGATTTTCCAGTCGACATGGTCATTCACGCGGTCAGTCCCTTTATGTCTCGCGCCACCCAAAGCGGCGCGCCCAACGCGACCGACCATAGCCGATCGTCGTTCGCCGCCGCGCCCCGAAAATCCTGGATGGCAAATGTTCGATAGTGCAATGCAGCATTTTGTGGAACAGTTGAATTTGTTCGAGGTTTCAAGACGCGGCGCATGTCGATCAAGGCGGCCATCACCCACCTGACGCACTACCGGTACGACCGGCCGGTGATCCTGAGCCCGCAGATCATCCGGCTCATCCCCGCGCCGCATTCGCGCACGCGCGTGCTCAGCCATTCGCTCCGCGTCAGTCCGCCCGAGCACTTCGTCAACCGCCAGCTCGATCCCTACGGCAACTGGCAGGCGCGGTACGTCTTCCCTGAACCCGTCCGAGAGCTGAAGATCGAAGTCGGCCTCGTCGCCGACATGTCGGTCTACAACCCATTCGATTTTTTCGTCGAGGAGGTCGCGGAGCAGTGGCCGTTCGAATACCCCGACGCGCTGCGCCCGGATCTGTCGATATACCGCCTCGCCGAGCCGGCCGGACCGCGCTTTGAAGCCTTTCTCGCGTCCGTTCCGCGCCAGCCGCAGCGCACCGTCGACTTCGTCGTTGACCTCAACCGCCGCGTCAGCGAAGCCGTCGGCTACGTCATCCGGATGGAGCCGGGCGTGCAGACGCCCGAGGAGACGTTCGAGGTCGGGACGGGCTCGTGCCGGGACTCTTCTTGGCTGCTCGTTCAAGCGTTCAGGCATCTCGGGTTCGCGGCCCGCTTCGTCTCGGGCTATCTGATCCAGCTCAAGCCCGACGTCGAAGCGCTCGACGGGCCTTCAGGCACCGATCACGACTTCACCGATCTGCACGCCTGGGCCGAGGTGTTCCTGCCGGGCGCTGGCTGGGTCGGGCTCGATCCGACCTCGGGGCTGCTCGCCGGCGAAAGCCACATTCCGCTCGCTGCGACGCCGCACTACGCCAACGCCGCGCCGATCCAGGGCGCAGCCGGCCCGGCCGAAGTCGATTTTACGTTCGACATGCAGATCGCCCGCGTCGCCGAGCATCCGCGCATCACCAAGCCGTTCTCCGAGGAGGCCTGGGCCGACCTCGACGCGCTCGGTCGGCGGATCGACGAGGCGCTCACGGACGGCGACGTGCGCCTGACCATGGGCGGCGAACCGACGTTCGTCTCGATCGACGATTTTGAATCGGACGAATGGACCGTCGCCGCCGTAGGGCCGCAGAAGCGCGTGCTTGCCGATCGGTTGATCCGCCGCTTGCGCGATGCGTTTGCGCCGAACGGTTTCATCCATCATGGGCAAGGCAAGTGGTATCCCGGCGAGAGCCTGCCGCGCTGGACGTTCTCGCTCTATTGGCGGCTCGACGGAGAACCGATTTGGCGGGATCCGGACTTGATCGCGCCCGAGCACGTCGACACCGGCGCCTCGCCGAGGGACGCCGGCGCGCTGCTGCAGGCGATCGCCGCGCAGCTTGAGGTGGAGCCGGAGATGGTCCACCCGGCCTACGAGGACCCCGGTCTCTGGATCCTGAAGGAAGGCGATCTTCCCGAAAACGTCACGCCCGAGAATTCCGAGCTGGAAGATCCCGAGGAGCGCGCGCGCATCGCCCGCGTGTTCGAACGCGGACTCACCGAGCCGGCCGCCTATGTTCTGCCGATCCAGCGCTGGCAGTCGAGGGCCGGCGGCAAGCGTTGGCGATCGGAACGGTGGAAGCTGCGCCGCGGGCACGTCTATCTCGTCGCCGGCGACAGCCCTGCGGGGTTCCGCCTGCCGCTCTCCTCGCTGCCCCATGTGCCGCCCGACAAGCGCCCGGCGAGTTACCCCGCCGATCCTTACGGTGAGTTCGGACCGTTGCCGACCTACTACGGCGTTCATGGAGGCGCGCTGGGCGGTGCGCCAGCAAGTGCGCGGGGAGGTTTGTCCGAGGGCGCGTTGCACACGAACCCATCCGCCTACGGCGTGACCACAGAACCGACAAACGCAGCGTCGCCGGGCGCTGAGCGGCCCGAGCCGGACGCCCGCGACCAGCCCGCCGCGCACTTCACCGCCGCGGAGGCGGGTCAGGAGGTCGTCGAGCAGGGCGGCGAAGACGGCGAGGGCGGCGTGCGTAAGGCCATGACGGCGGAGGCGCGCGACGGCCGGCTGTGCGTGTTCATGCCGCCGGTGGACGAGCTGGAGGACTACCTCGAGCTGGTCGCCGCGGCCGAAGCGTCCGCCAAGTCCCTCGGCCTTGCGATCCACATCGAAGGCTATCCGCCGCCACACGACCCGAGGGTCAACGTGATTCGGGTGACGCCCGATCCAGGCGTCATCGAGGTCAACATCCATCCCGCCTCAAGCTGGGACGAATGCGTGGCGACGACGGAAAAGCTCTACGCGGAAGCGCGAGAGACACGCCTGGGCGCCGACAAGTTCATGACCGACGGCCGCCACACCGGGACCGGCGGAGGCAACCACGTCGTGGTTGGCGGCGCGACGCCGAAGGACAGCCCGTTCCTGCGCCGGCCGGATCTGCTGCGCTCCTTGCTGCTCTACTGGCAGCGCCACCCGAGCCTGTCGTATCTGTTCTCCGGTCTCTTCATCGGCCCGACCTCGCAGGCGCCCCGCATCGACGAGGCGCGCCACGACGCGCTGTTCGAGCTTGAGATCGCACTGTCGCAGATCCCTGATCCGGGAGAGGGCGAAACCCCGCGGCCGTGGCTGGTCGACCGTCTGTTGCGCAATCTCCTCGCCGATGCGGCGGGCAACACCCACCGCTCGGAGATCTGTATCGACAAGCTCTATTCGCCCGATGGTCCCACCGGACGGCTTGGGCTCGTCGAGTTCCGCGGCTTTGAGATGCCGCCCGACGCACGCATGAGCTTGGCCCAGCAGGTTCTGATCCGCGCCCTGATCGCGCGTTTCTGGCAAGCGCCGGTCAAAGACGAGCCGGTGCGTTGGGGCACAAGCCTGGCCGACCGATTCATGTTGCCGCACTATGTCTGGACGGATTTCCAGCACGTTCTTCATGATTTGTCCGGTAACGGATTTGAACTCCGGTCCGAGTGGTTCGAAGCGCAAGCAGAGTTCCGCTTTCCGTTTTATGGCGAGGTCGAGGCGGACGACGTGCGCCTCGAGTTGCGTCAGGCGCTCGAGCCCTGGAATGTGCTCGGAGAGATGGGAACGGCGGCGGGAACGGTGCGTTATACGGACAGCTCCACCGAAAGGCTTCAGGTCCTGCTCGAAACCTCGTGTCCCGAGCGCTATCGCGTCGCTTGCAACCGCCGGCCGGTTCCGCTGCGCAAAACCGACACTGTCGGCGTCGCCGTGGCAGGCGTGCGCTACAAGGCCTGGAAACCGGTGATCGCGCTTCACCCGAACCTGCCGGTCAATGCGCCGCTGACCTTTGACATATATGACATCTGGACCGGCCGGGCGGTGGGGGGCTGCACCTATCATGTCGCTCACCCCGGCGGGCGGAACTATGATACCTTCCCGGTCAACGCCTATGAGGCCGAAGCGCGCCGTCTCGCCCGGTTCGAGGCGCACGGGCATACGCCCGACGCCTACGAGCTTGTCCCCGAAACACCGCATCCGGAGTTCCCCATGACGCTTGATCTGCGGCGGTCGCCGGGCCTGTAGGACGACATGACGCAACCGAGCACGCCTGCTTTCGACCCCGGGTCCGATCCGGCGCTCGACATCGTTCGCGCCTATCGCGCCCGAGCGGGTGCGTCGGACGAGCTGCTCGACGCCGCGGGCGCCGTGCGCCCGGTGTGGCGCAGTTTTCTCGAGCACTTCGCCAGGCTTGGGCCGGACGACGTCGCGCGGCGCTTCGCCCACGGCGATCAATATCTGCGCGACGCGGGCGTCTTCTTCCGTCAATACGACGCGAGCGGATCGACCGAGCGCGCCTGGCCGTTGAGCCACGTGCCGGTGATCATCGACGACACCGAGTGGCGCGGGATCGAGGCGGGGCTGATCCAGCGCGCCGAGCTGCTCGAGGCCGTGCTCGCCGACCTCTATGGCGAGGCGCGCCTCGTCCGCGACGGCTATCTGCCCGCCGAGCTGATCGCGGCGAGCCCCGAATGGCTGCGCCCGCTCGTCGGCGTCGCCCCGCCGTCGGGCCATTACCTGCACTTTCTCGCTTTCGAGATCGGCCGTGGTCCGGACGGCGGCTGGTGGGTGCTCGCCGACCGCGCCCAGGCGCCCTCGGGCGCGGGCTTTGCGCTCGAAAACCGCGTCGCCGCCTCGCGTGTGTTCGCTGACTACTTCTTTGACGCGCCGGTGCGGCGGTTGGGCGGCTTCTTCCGCGATTTTTCGGACGCGCTGCAGGACCTCAGACCGGACGGCGAGGGCCAGGTCGCGCTGCTGACCCCGGGCCCGATGAACGAGACTTATTTCGAGCATGCCTATATCGCGCGTCACATGGGTCTTGCGCTCGTCGAGGGGGAGGATCTCGCCGTGCGCGCCGGCCGCCTCTACGTGCGCACGGTGTCCGGTCCGCATCCTGTTTCGGTGATCTGGCGACGGATCGATTCGAGCTACGCAGATCCGCTAGAACTCGATGACACCTCGCAGCTCGGCGCAGCCGGCCTCATTGGCGCGGTGCGCAGCGGTCACCTGACGCTGGTCAATGCGCTCGGCTCGGGAATCCTCGAGACGCGCGCGCTCCTGGCCTTCCTGCCGCGCATCTGCGAGGCGCTGCGCGGCGAGCCGCTGTTGACGCCGAACATCGCGACCTGGTGGTGCGGCCAGTCCGCAGAGCGCGATCATGTTGTCGCGCACGCCGAACAAATGGTGCTGAGCCCGGCGTTGTCGACTGCGCTCCTGTTCGATCCCGACGCCACGCTCGCCCGCGACGAAGACCCCGCCGCCCTGGCCGCGCGCGTCGCGCGGGACGGCCGCGCGCTCGTGGGGCAGGAGGCGGTGACGCTCTCGACTACGCCGGCCTACGTCGACGGCGCGCTTCGACCGCGTCCGATGAGCTTGCGTGTGTTCCTCGCGCGGACGCCCGAGGGCTGGCGCGTCATGCCCGGCGGCTACGCCCGCATCGGACGGAGCGAAGACGCTGCGGCCGTGTCGATGCAGCGCGGCGGCCTGGTCGCCGACGTCTGGGTCACCGCCGATGCGCCGTCGCCGGAGGATTCCATCCCAGCTTCGGCGACGACCGGCAGGCCGAGCGCGCTCGCCAACACCTTGCCCAGCCGCTCGGCGGACAATCTTTATTGGCTTGGCCGCTATATCGAGCGCGCCGAAGGGATGATCCGGCTTCTAAGGGCGCATCACCACCGGCTCGCCGAGAATGTCCGCAGCGACGCGCCGCTCGCTACATCGGTGCGCGAGTTCCGCAAGCTCATCGGACTTGAGCAGACCACGGGCGCGCCGCCGGCGCTGACGGGCTCCCTCGCAGCCGCGAACGCCTGCGCCAGCCGTGTCCGCGACCGCATCTCGATCGACGCCTGGACGGCCCTCGGCGATCTGGTGAAGACGGCCGATCAGGTCTCGAACGCGCTCGACGGCGATGACGCGGCCCGCGCGATGAGCGTGCTCTTGCGCAAGATCACCGGCATCGCGGGGCTCGTGCACGAGAACATGTACCGCTTCACCGACTGGCGGTTCATCACCATCGGCCGCGCGCTCGAGCGCGCGCTGACGACGGCCTCGGCGCTCGCCTGGTTCGCCGATCCCGTCGCGCCGGACGGCGCGCTCGACTTCGCACTCGAGCTGGGCGACAGCTCGAGTGCGCACCGACGTCGCTACGCGACCGCGCCGACGCGGGTGAGCGTGCTCGAACTTCTCGCGTTCGACACCCGCAACCCGCGCTCGACCCGCTATCAGCTCGGAGAGATCCGCCGCGAGGCGACGGCGCTGCCGGGGGCGGAGGATCGGGGGCTTCTCGCCCCGCCGCTGCGCGCCATGGTCGCCGCCGAGACCAGCCTCGCCGTTGCGACGCCCGGTGAGTTGACGACAGAGGCCCTGTTCAAGCTCCAAGGTGATCTGGCCGAGTTTTCCGACCTGCTCGCCGACGCCTATCTGCGTTGAGAAGGCAGGCATGCTCTACGACGTCAGTCTCCGGATCGTTCACCGCTACGACCGCCCCGCCGTCAGCGGCCGGCATGTTCTGCGCCTGGTTCCAGCAAGTTTGGTCGACGAACAGCAGGGGATCGCCGCCTCTCTCGACATCGATCCTCTGCCGCAGGAGCGGGGCGAGCGCTTCGACTTCTTCGGGGCGAAGGTTGTCGACATCGCGTTCGACGCGCCGCACGACGAAATCGAGTTCACGTTGCGCGCGCGCGTGCGCCGGCAGTCCGACGCGCCCGGCCTTGATCTTTCTCCGCCCGCAACCGAGCTCTGGCGAGAGCTGCAGGCGCAGACTGTTCTGCACGCCGATTCACCGCACCACTTCGCAAGCGAATCGATTCGCGCGCCGCTCGCAGAGGCGGTCACCGACTTTGCGCATGCCGCCGTTGCGCCGGGGATGACCACGCTGCAGGCGGTCGAGGCCGTCGGCCACGCCGTTCACGCAGCGATGACCTACGACGTCGAAGCGACCACGGTGGAGACGCCGATGGAGCAGGCCTTCGCCAATCGCCACGGCGTCTGCCAGGACCTCAGTCACGTAATGATCTCGGGACTGCGCGGGATCGGCGTGCCGGCGGGCTACGTCAGCGGCTATCTGCGCACCTTGCCGCCGCCCGGCCAGCCCAAGCTGCAGGGTGCGGACGCGATGCACGCTTGGGTGCGCGCCTGGTGCGGGGTCGAGACCGGTTGGGTCGACTACGACCCGACTAACGCCGTGTTCGTCCACGACGACCATATCGTCGTCGCCCGCGGCCGGGACTACGCCGACGTCGCGCCGGTCAAGGGCGTGCTCAAGACCGCCGGCGCGCAATCGAGCGAGCACGCGGTCGACGTGATCACCGTAGACGAGGACTGACGCGGTCGGTTCTTGCGCGCAGTCCCGGGACACCGGGGGAGGCGTGGCGTTTCGGCGTCGTTCCCGCAAAAAATGCCCAAATCGTGCTTCGCATAGGCATCCTGTTGCGTCGAAGTGTTGCGCTGCAGCAGAAATAGTGTCTCCCTTGTGCGGTGCGGCATGATCGCCGCCAGCTGGCTGGGGACGTCCGAGCGCGACATGCGCGTACTCATTCTCGATCCGGACGAAGCGCGCGCCGCCTTGGTTGCGGAGGGTCTGGAGCTGTTCAGCCAAGGGGCGGGCGCCCTCGGCGCACGCGAGACGATCGAGACGCTTCGGATGACGGAGCTGGACTTGAAGTCGCTCGCCGACTTCGCGCCGGACGCGATCGTCATTGCGTGTGAAAGCCCGGATCGAGACACGCTCGAGGCGCTGCGCGGCGCCAATGCGGGCGCCGATCGGCCGATCGTGATGTTCGTCGATCGCTCCGAGCCCGGCGCGGCGGCCGAGGCGCTCGAAGCGGGCGTCGCGGCTTACATCGTCGACGGCCTTTCGCCTCAGCGAATCGGACCGGTGCTCGAAGTGGCCAAGAGCCGCTTTGCATTGATGCAACGCTTGCGCGCCGATCTCGACAAAGCCAAGGCCGATCTCGCCGCGCGCAAGACGATCGAGCGGGCGAAGGGGGCGATCATGAAACACCAGAACGTCTCCGAACCGGAGGCTTACGCGGTTCTGAGAAAGCTGGCGATGAACTCCGGCCGGCCGATCTCGGTCGTCGCCGAGGACGTGCTCGCGGTGGTCGGTCTCCTGAAGACGGAGCGCTCGTCATGAGCGGGCCGCGCATCCGCATCGGGTTTCATCCGCTTAACGACTGCGCGCTGCTTGCGGTCGCCGAAGAGACCGGCGCTTTCGTCGCAGAAGGGCTCGAAGTCACGCTGTCGCGCGAGCCCTCGTGGTCGAACGTCCGCGACAAGCTCGCCTACGGCCTTCTCGAAGCGGCGCAGATGCTCGCGCCGATGACGCTGGCGAGCACGCTGGGCCTTGGGGCCGGGGGCGGGCGTCTGATCGCTCCGATGGCGCTTGGTCTAAACGGAAATTCCGTTGTTTTATCAACAAGTTTGTTCGAGGCGATCGGCGGCGAAACGAGCCCGTCAGGCGCAGCGACAGCGTTGGCCGAGCTGATCCGCGCGCGCCGCGCGGGCGGGGACGAGCCGCTCGTCCTCGCCGCGCCCTTCACCTATTCGGCCCAAGCTTACGCTTTGAAAGACTGGTTTGCGTCGGCCGGGCTCGATCCGCTGCGCGAACTCAATCTCGTCATCGCGCCGCCCTCGCGTCTCGCTGACATGCTGGCGGACGGCGTGATCGACGGATTCTGCGCTGGCGCGCCGTGGGGCCAGGCGGCCGAAGTCAGCGGCGCGGGACGGATCGTCTTCTCGGACCCCGATTACTGGGGCTTGAAGCCTGAGAAAGTACTAGGCGTTTCGCCGCGATGGGCGGCCGAAGAGCCGGACGCGCTGCGCGCCTTGATGCGCGCACTCTTGAAAGCGGCGGCGTGGACGGACGATCCGGCGAATCGGTCAGACCTCTATGCCGTGCTGTCCGATCCGCGCTATGTCGGCGCGCCGGCGGAGACGATTCGCGCGGCGTTTGAGGGGCCGCATGCCGCCGGGCATGTCTTCGCGCGCGCCGCGGCGACGTTTCCCTGGCTCAGCCACGCAGAATGGTTCGCCGCGCAGATGATCCGCTGGGGCCAGGCGCCGGAAACAACCGACGTCAAATCGCTCGCCCGCGCGGTCTATCGCCCTGACCTCTGGCGGACGGCCGCCAAGGACGTCGGGCTCTCCGCGCCGATGCGGGATTCTAAGATCGAAGGCCGTCATGATCGCGTATGGACGCTGGCCGCCGAGCCGGCGCCGATCGAGATGCCGCCTGATGTATTCTTCCATGGTCGGCAATTCGAGCCGGCTGCGGGAGATTGAGCCGGCGGGCTGAATTTCAAAGCAACGGCCAGTTGACACGCCCGCCGTTACATGGCCAATTGATGCTGCAACGCAGCAAGTCGAGCAAGGACGTTCGCGCTGCGAGGCCTCGGCGGCAAAGATTGACCGCTAAGCCAGTTGCAAGGGTTTTCGTCTCGGCCAACGGCGGCCCGAGACTTCGTTCGACGGCGGGTCAACGGCGATCCGAGCGTCGAGTTTCCACGGACAACGGCGTCCCACCCGTAATGCGCGACGTGAACGTCACGGCGCGAGCACGGGCCGGGGCGCTTTTTTTTCGACCGCTTCACAGCGGTCAGGGGATGAGGGACATGCGCGAAGTTTTTGGAGTGAACGCCGTTTGGCTTGTTGGCGTCGCCGCAGCGACCGCTGCGGTGGAGGCGCCGGCCGCGGCGCAAGAGGAGTCCGAAGGCATTGTCGGTGCGATCGCGGGGGGATCGCCGATCTTGGACCTGCGCCTTCGCTACGCCGGAATCGACCAGGTCGGCTTTGCGGAGGACGCCTCGGCGCTGACGTTGCGAACCAAAGCCGGCTGGCAAACTGCGCCCTTCCGCGGCTTTACCGGGCTCATCGAGTTCGAGGATGTCCGCGCGATCGTCGAGGACTACAATTCGACGCAGAACGGCAAAGGGACGTTTCCGGTTGAAGCCGACCCGGAGGTGACCGAGCTTAACCGCGCGCAAATCGCCTGGACGAACGGCGATGGTTTGTCGGCGACGGGCGGCCGTCAGCGGATCATCTTCGACAACGCCCGTTTCGTCGGCAATGTCGGCTGGCGGCAGGACGAGCAGACGTTCGACGCGGTGCGCGGCGGCTACTCCGCCGGGAACTTCTCGGCGAGCTACGCCTACGTCTGGGGCGTCGAGCGGATCTTCGCCGAGGCGGCGGATTTTGAATCCGACAGCCATCTTCTGAACGCGTCCTACACCGTGTCCGACGCCGTGAAGCTCGGCGGCTTCGCTTATGCGCTCGACTTCGAAGAGGCGCCGGGACTATCGACAGCAACCTACGGCGCGTCGATCTCGGGCGCAGTTCCGGTCGCTGATTTCAACCTCAACTACAGCGCGACACTCGCGACCCAGAGCGACTACGGCGACAACCCGGCCGACATCGACCTCGGCTACGGCGCTGCCAATCTCTCGGTCGCTCACGGCCCGTTCAGCCTCGGCGGCGGCTACGAAGTGCTCGAGGGCGACGGCGCGAACGGTTTTGCGACGCCGCTCGCCACGCTGCACGCCTTCCAGGGCTGGGCCGACGTGTTCCTCAACACGCCCGCGAGCGGGATCGAGGACACCAGCGTCACCGCGCGCTTCGCGCCCGACTGGAGCGGCGGAGCGGTGTCGAACCCGGCGCTGCTCGTCATCTGGCACGACTTCTCGGCTGAACAAGGCGGCGGCGATCTCGGCTCGGAGATCGACGTTCAGTTGACGGCGCGGTTCACGCCGAATGTCACCGGCGTCGTCAAGTTTGCCGACTACGACGGCCCCACGTTTGGCCCCGCTGACCGCACCAAGGTGTGGGTCGGCCTCCAATTCACCCTTTAAGCCGCGGCGAAAGGAGATCTCCCCATGTCCAACGCCGGAAAGAAAAATCCGCTCTCGAACCTCTCGCGTCGCGCCGCTCTCAAGATGGGCGGGGCGTCCCTCGCGGCCGCTTCGGCCGCGGGCCTCGGCACGCGCGCAAGCGGTCAGACGATCCTCATTCCTGAGAAGGACGAGCTGACCTTCGGCTTCATCAAGCTCACCGACATGGCGCCCCTGGCGATCGCGCGGGAGCTTGGGTTCTTCGAAGACGAGGGGCTCTACGTCACGCTCGAGGCCCAAGCGAACTGGAAGGTGCTGCTCGACGGCGTCATCTCCGGCGTGCTCGACGGCGCGCACATGCTCGCCGGCCAGCCGCTGGCGGCGACGATCGGCTTCGGCACCGAAGCGCACATCATCACGCCGTTCTCGATGGACCTGAACGGCAACGGCATCACCGTCTCGAACGCGATCTGGGAAGAGATGCGTCCGCACGTGCCGAGCCGCGCGGACGGTCTGCCCGTGCACCCGATCAGCGCGAGCGCCTTAAAGCCGGTCGTCGACGCCTACCGGTCGCGCGGCGAGCCGTTCAACATGGGCATGGTCTTTCCGGTGTCCACGCACAATTACGAGCTGCGATACTGGCTCGCTGCGGGCGGCATTCATCCCGGCTTCTATTCGCCCGAGGACGTCACCGGGCAGACGATGGCCGAGGCGCTCCTCTCGGTGACGCCGCCGCCGCAGATGCCCGCGACGCTCGAGGCGGGCACAATCCTTGGCTACTGCGTCGGCGAGCCGTGGAACCAGCAGGCTGTGTTCCGCGGCATCGGCGTGCCGGTGATCACCGACTACGAGATCTGGAAGAACAATCCCGAGAAGGTGTTCGGCATTACCGCCGCGTTCGCCGAGGAGAACCCGATCACCACGCTGGCGCTGACCAAGGCGCTGATCCGCGCGGCGATGTGGCTCGACGAGAACGACAACGCCAACCGGCAGGAGGCGGTCGAAATTCTGTCGCGGCCCGAATACGTGGGCGCGGACGCCGAGGTGATCGCAAACTCGATGACGGGCACGTTCGAGTATGAGCCGGGCGACAAGCGCGACGTGCCGGATTTCAACGTTTTCTTCCGGTATTATGCAACGTACCCGTATTATTCGGACGCGGTCTGGTATCTCTCGCAGATGCGCCGCTGGGGGCAGATCGAAGAAACCAAGACCGACGCCTGGTACGACGAAACCGCGCGCAGCGTCTATCGCCCCGACCTCTACCTCGAAGCCGCCCGCGCTCTCGTCGAGGACGGCCTGGCGAGCGAGGAAGACTTCCCCTGGGAGACCGACGGCTATCGCGAGCCGACTTCCGAGTTCCTCGACGCGGTGACCTACGACGGCCGCACGCCCAACGCCTACCTCGAAAGCCTCGAGATCGGTCTGAAGGACGGCGAGCAGGTCGTCGGCGGCGAGGTGGTGTCGTCGTGACGCTCGCCGCATCCCTCAAAAGCAGTCCGATGACGGAGACCTTTACATGACCATGAGTCTCGACACCGGAACCTACAAGCCGGCCAAGCCGTCGCGCTTCAACGCCGAGCGCCTGCAGCGCTGGAGCCGCGGAGCTGGCAAGTTCACCGAGACGATCGGTCTCGGCTGGCTCGCGCCGTTCTTCTTCATCGGCGCGGGCGAGCCCGCCAGCGACGAGCTGAAGAAGCTTTGGGAGCGGCTGGTCGTGCCGATCATCGCTCTGGTGCTGTTCATGGCGGCTTGGGGCTGGGCGGCGCCGAACATCAACACCAGCCTCGGCGCGGTGCCGGGGCCGGCGCAGGTCGCCGAGCAGGCCGGCGCGCTGTGGGAGGCGCACGTCAACGAACGCGAACGCGCCGACGCCTTCTACGAGCGTCAGCGCGTCCGCAACGCAGCGATCCTTGAACAAGACCCGACCGCCGAAGTGCGCATCCGTCAGTACACAGGCGCGCCAACTTACATCGATCAGATCTTCACCAGTCTGAAGACCGTGTTCGCGGGGTTCCTGTTGGCGTCGGTGGTCGCCGTGCCGATCGGCGTCGCTTGCGGTTTGTCACGCACGGTGCAGGCGGCGCTCAATCCGATCATTCAGATCCTGAAGCCGGTCTCGCCGCTGGCGTGGTTGCCGATCGTGACCATGGTCGTCAGCGCGCTTTACGTCAGCGACGACCCGTTGGTGCCGAAGGCCTTCATCAACTCGGCGATCACGGTGACGCTCTGTTCGTTGTGGCCGACCTTGATCAACACGGCCGTCGGGGTCGCCTCGATCGACAAAGATCTTCTGAACGTCGGCCGCGTTCTGCGGCTGTCGACCTGGACGAAGATCCGCCGCCTCGTGCTGCCGTCATCGCTGCCTTATATCTTTACCGGCCTGCGGCTTTCGCTCGGCGTCGGCTGGATGGTGCTGATCGCGGCGGAGATGCTCGCGCAGAACCCCGGCCTCGGAAAGTTCGTCTGGGACGAGTTCCAGAACGGCTCGTCCGCTTCGCTCGCGCGCATCATGGTCGCTGTGCTGACGATCGGTTTCATCGGCTTCCTGCTCGATCGGCTGATGTACGCGCTCCAAGCCGCCTTTGCACCGCAGACGGATCGGTAGGGGGCAGACATGGCGCTACTTGAACTCAAAAACGCCGCGAAGGGCTACGGCGAAGGCGCGCGCCGGCACGAGGTGCTGTCGGGCGTCAATCTGAGGGTCGAGGAGGGCGAGTTCGTCGCCATCCTCGGCTACTCGGGCTCGGGCAAGACGACGCTGATGTCGCTCCTGGCCGGCCTCGAGACGCCCGACCAAGGCGAGGCGCTTTACGATGGCGCCAAGATCACGGGGCCGAGCCCGGAGCGCGGCGTAGTGTTCCAGAGCTATTCCCTGTTCCCCTGGATGACGGTCAACGAGAACGTCGCCCTCGCGGTCGATGCGGTGTTTCCCAAGGAGTCCGCCAAGGCTCGCGCAGCGCGCGTGCAGGGCGCGGTGGAGATGGTCGGCCTCGATCACGCCGCCGAGCGCCGGCCGGCCGAGCTGTCGGGCGGCATGCGTCAGCGCACGGCTGTTGCCCGCGCCCTGGCGATGAGCCCGCGGGTGCTGCTGCTCGACGAGCCGCTTTCGGCGCTCGACGCGCTGACCCGTGCGAAGCTGCAGGACGAGCTGGAGGAGATCCGCTCCCGCGATTCGAAGACCTTCGTTCTGGTCACCAACGACGTCGACGAGGCGCTGCTACTCGCCGACCGGATCATTCCGCTGACGACCGGTCCGGGCGCGACGCTTGACGAAGCGTTCGAGGTCGATCTGCCGCGCCCTCGCAATCGGCATGACCTCAACCACAGCCAGGAATTCAAGCAGCTGCGCGCGACGATCACCGAGCGGATGATCGAGTTGGGCGCGGAGGAAGCCTCGAAGACTAATGGAGATGAGGCGGGCGAACCGTCCACGATCGTGCCCGTGCGCTTCGACGAGCGCCGCAAGCCGCCCAAGGCTTACCGAGAGGCCGCCCAGGCGATCAGCGACCGCCGTTATCTCGAGTTCACGCGCCTGACCAAGGTCTATCCGACGCCCAAAGGCCCGCTGACGGTGGTCGAAGATATCGATCTGATCATGCCCAAGGGTGAGTTCGTCACGCTGATCGGTCACTCCGGGTGCGGAAAGTCGACGCTTCTGACGATGTGCGCCGGTCTGACCGACGTGACCTCCGGCGGCGTGATCCTCGACGGCCGCGAGGTCGTGGGCGCGGGGCCGGAGCGGGCGGTGGTGTTCCAGTCGCCCTCGCTCATGCCCTGGCTGACCGCGCGGGAGAACGTGATGCTCGGCGTAGATCGAGTTTATCCCAGCGCCTCGCGCGCCGAGCGCCGCGATGTTGCGGAATACTACTTGAGCCGCGTCGGCCTCGCCGATGCGATGGACAAGCCGGCAGTCGACCTTTCGAACGGGATGAAGCAGCGGGTGGGCCTGGCGCGCGCCTTCGCGCTTTCGCCGAAGCTGCTGCTGCTGGATGAGCCCTTCGGCATGCTCGACTCGCTGACGCGCTGGCAGCTCCAAGAAGTGCTGATGGAGGTCTGGACGCGCAGCCAGGTCACCGCGATCTGCGTCACCCACGACGTCGACGAAGCGATCCTATTGGCCGACCGCGTGGTGATGATGACCAACGGGCCGAACGCCCGGATCGGCAAGATCATGGAGGTCGACCTGCCGCGCCCGCGCAGCCGCGCCGCGCTCTTGGAGCATCCAAAATACTACGACTACCGCGACGAACTGCTCTCGTTCCTCGAAGAGTACGAGCACGGAGCAACCTCGAAGCGGGACGCAGCGTAGGGGAGGCGCGACATGAAGGACACCAACGCTTCCCCCAAGCAGAGGCTCGTCGTCATCGGCAACGGCATGGCGCCGGGGCGGGCGCTCGAGCACCTCTTCAAGCTCGCGCCCGACGCCTATGAGGTGACGATTTTCAACGCAGAGCCGCGGGTGAACTACGACCGCATTTTGCTCAGCCCCGTGCTCGCTGGCGAGAAGACCTACGAAGATATCGTCATCCACGATGAGGCCTGGTACGCCGAGCACGGCGTGAAGCTGCACTCGGGCAAGCGCGTCGACAAGATCGACCGCGAGGCCAAGCGCGTCACGGCGGAGGACGGAACGACCGCCGACTACGACAAGCTGATCGTCGCCACCGGCTCCAGCCCGATCGTCATTCCCGTTCCTGGCTCCGATCTGCCTGGCGTCGTCACCTTCCGCGACCTTGACGACGTGGACGGCATGCTCAAGGCGGCCGAGACCGGCGGGCGCGCCGTGGTGATCGGTGGCGGGCTCCTCGGGCTCGAAGCCGCCTACGGGCTGAAGCGTCGCGGCATGGAGGTGACCGTCCTTCATCTGATGGACGTCCTGATGGAGCGCCAGCTGGACGAAGCCGCCGGGCGGTTGCTCGAAAAGGCGCTGGCCGAGCGCGACGTCGAGATTCTGCTCAAGGCCGACACCGAGCGGGTCCTTGGCGAAGAAAGAGTCGAGGGCGTGCGCCTTAGAGACGGCCGGGAACTCCCCGCCGACCTCGTCGTCATGGCGGTCGGCATCCGTCCAAGCGCGCAGCTCGCCAAGGACGCGGGACTTGAGACTGGCCGTGGGATCGTCGTCGACGATCAGATGCGCACGTCCGATCCCGACATCTACGCGGTTGGCGAATGTGTCGAACACCGCGGCGCCTGCTACGGCCTGGTCGCGCCGCTCTACGAGATGGCGAAGGTGCTCGCCCGCCAGCTCGCCGGCGACGCCGAGGCCGCCTACGAGGGCTCGGCCGTCTCGACCCGTTTGAAAGTCACTGGCGTCGAACTCTTTTCCGCCGGGGCGTTCCAGAGCGGCGAGGACACCGAAGACATCGTCTTCCGAGACGCGTCGCGCGGCGTCTACAAACGCCTCGTCGTCAAGGACGACCAGATCATTGGCGCAGTCCTTTTCGGCGAGGCGACCGACGGCGGCTGGTACTTCGACCTGATGAAGCGTGGCGAGCCCGTCACGGACGTGCGCGAGACGCTGATCTTTGGGCAGACGGTCACGGAGGCCCTTCGGGGAGTGGACCCTAAGACCGCCGTTGCAGGCTGGCCCGACGAGGCCGAGATCTGCGGCTGCAACGGCGTCGACAAGGCGACCATTCTCGCCGCTATCGCGGATCAGGGGCTCGCGACCTTGGGCGAGGTGCGCGCCTGCACCAAGGCGTCCGGCTCGTGCGGCTCGTGCACTGGGCTGGTCGAAAACCTCCTCGAGATCGCGCTCGGTGACGACTACGCCGCCGACACCGGCCCCAAGCCGATGTGCGGCTGCACCAAGCTCGGCCATCAGGTCGTGCGCGAAACGATCGCCCAGAACGGTTACGAGACGATCCCGGACGTGATGCAAGCGCTCGAGTGGGACACGCCCGAGGGCTGCTCGGCTTGCCGCCCTGCGCTCAACTACTATCTGCTCTGCGCCGCGCCCAAGACTTACGTCGACGATCCGCGCTCGCGCTTCGTCAACGAGCGCAACCACGCCAACATCCAGAAGGACGGCACCTATTCGGTGGTGCCGCGGATGTGGGGCGGGTTGACCAGCTCGAAGGAGCTGCGCGCCGTCGCCGACGTGGTCGACAAGTTCGAGATCCCGACGGTCAAGGTCACCGGCGGCCAGCGCCTCGATCTCTTCGGGGTGAAGAAGCAGGACCTGCCGGCGGTCTGGGCGGACCTGAACGCCGCCGGCATGGTGTCCGGCCATGCTTACGGCAAAGCGCTCCGTACCGTGAAGACTTGCGTCGGGTCGGAATGGTGCCGCTTTGGCACCCAAGACTCGACGGGTCTCGGGGTGAAGCTCGAGGAAGCGACCTGGGGTTCCTGGATGCCGCACAAGTTCAAGATGGCGGTCTCGGGCTGTCCGCGGAACTGCGCCGAGGCGACGATCAAGGACTTCGGCGTCGTCTGCGTGGACTCCGGTTACGAACTGCACGTCGGCGGCAATGGCGGCATCAAGGTCCGCGCCACGGATCTTCTCTGCAAAGTCGCCACGGAAGAAGAGGCGATCGAGCACTGCCTCGCGTTCGTTCAGCTCTACCGCGAGGACGCTTGGTACCTTGAGCGCACCGCGCCGTGGCTCGAACGCGTCGGACTCGACTTCATCAGGGCGCGGGTGGTCGATGACGCCGAAGGTCGCGCCGAGTTGGCCGCGCGCTTTGTCGAGTCCCAAGAGGTGTTCCAGCACGACCCGTGGTCTGAGCGCGCGCCTGACGCGCCGGCCGCGCGCGACTTCGCGCCGCTCAAGGCGCACGCGGAGGCCGTGCAGTGACGATGGCGGCGTTGGAGCTGTGGATCGATGTCGGGGCGATTTCCGACGTGCCCGCCCAAGGCGCGCGGCGGGTCGAAACGCCGACGGGTCCGGTTGCGGTGTTCCGCACGCGCGACGGCCGCTTCTTCGCGCTCGTCGACAAGTGTCCGCACAAGGGCGGCCCTCTGTCAGAAGGCATCGTTCACGACGATGGGGTGTCTTGCCCGCTGCACAACTGGGTGATCGACCTCGGTTCGGGCGAGCCGCGAGGCGCCGACGCCGGCAAGGGTTGCGCGCCGCCGGTGCCGGTGAAGGTCGAGGATGGGCGGATCCTGTTGGCCCTGAGGCGTTGAGATGGGCGTGGGGGAGATTGCCGTCAGGAACACAGGCGCAGTCAACACCACGTGCCCTTACTGCGGCGTCGGTTGCGGCGTGTTGGCTTCGCCTGCGGCGGACGGTTCGGTCTCGGTGGAAGGAGACCCGGTGCATCCCGCGAACGCTGGCAGGCTCTGCTCGAAAGGCGCGGCGCTCGGCAAGACGTTGGGCGAGCACGGACGATTGCTCCACCCGATCGTCGATGGCCGTCCGGCGGGCTGGGACGCGGCGATCAAGGCCGTCGCGTCCCAGTTCTCAGAAACGATCGACAAGCACGGTCCTGACGCGGTCGCTTTCTATGTATCCGGCCAGTTGCTGACCGAGGACTACTACGCGGCGAACAAGCTGATGAAAGGTTTCATCGGCTCTGGGAATATCGACACCAACTCGCGGCTCTGCATGGCGAGCGCGGTCGTCGCGCACAAGACCGCCTTCGGCGCCGACCTCGTGCCGGCGACTTACGAAGACGTTGAGCTGGCCGACCTTCTGGTGCTCGCCGGACACAACGCCGCTTGGACGCATCCGGTGCTGTTCCGCCGCATCGAAGCGGCGGCGCGGGAAGGGCGGCGGCTGGTTTGCATCGACCCTCGCCGGACCGACACCGTCGAAGCGAGCGATCTGCATCTGCCGCTCGATCCGCAGACGGACGTGCGGTTGTGGAACGGTCTTGCCGCGTGGCTAGATCGGCGTGGTGCAGTCGACAGCGATTTTCTTGCAGAACACGTCAAC
Source organism: Maricaulaceae bacterium (assembly GCA_050050115.1). Taxonomy (GTDB): domain Bacteria; phylum Pseudomonadota; class Alphaproteobacteria; order Caulobacterales; family Maricaulaceae; genus JASFUX01. The sequence continues at coordinate 29,115 of JASFUX010000011.1, forward strand.
GGCTTGACCGAGCTGCGCGCCGTGCTCGCCAAGGACGACCAGAGCGTGGGCGCCGTCGCGCGCGACTGCGGTCTGCCGGCGGGCGACGTCGAGACTTTCTATCGCTGGTTCGCCGAGACGCCGCGCGCGGTCACGCTGTTCAGCCAAGGCGTGAACCAGTCGGCCCAGGGCGTCGCCAAGGGCTCGGCGATCATCAACGCGCACCTGCTGACTGGAAAGATCGGCAAGCCGGGCGCTGCGCCGTTCTCCATCACCGGCCAACCGAACGCCATGGGGGGGCGCGAGGTCGGCGGTCTGGCGACGATGCTGGCGGCGCACATGGACTTCTCCGATGAATGCCGCGATCGCGTCGGCCGGTTCTGGAACGCGCCGCGCGTCGCAACGGGGCCTGGACTCAAGGCGGTCGATTTGTTCGACGCGGTCGGTCGCGGCGAGATCAAGGCGCTCTGGGTGATGGCGACCAACCCGGCCGTCAGCCTGCCGAACGCCGGCAAGGTCCGCCGTGCGCTCGAGGCGTGCGAGTTCCTCGTCGTCTCCGACGTGGTCGCCGAGACCGACACCGCGAAGCACGCCGACATTCTACTGCCGGCGCGGGCGTGGGGGGAGAAGAACGGAACCGTCACCAACTCCGACCGGACGATCTCGCGGCAACGCTCGTTTCTGCAAGCGCCGGGTAAGGCGTTGGCGGACTGGCGCATCGTCGCCAAAGTCGCTGCGGCGATGGGCTGGGGCGAGGCGTTCGCCTGGGAAAAGCCAGCCGACGTGTTTCGCGAATGGGCTGCGCTGACCGCCTTTGAAAACGCTGGAGCGCGCCCGCTCGATCTCGGCGCGCTCGCCGACATGTCGGACGCCGAATACGAAGCGATGCAGCCGACCCGCTGGCCGTGCGCGAAGGACGCCGCGCCGGCGGGACGCTTGTTCGA
>JASFUX010000012.1:0-29297 GCA_050050115.1 Maricaulaceae bacterium
CGCAGGCGCGCAGGAAGCAGACCTCGCGCCAGCTCGCGCCCAGCTCGAGCACGAGGCGGTTGAAGCCGTCGCTCTCGGTCGCGCCGGTCCAGATGGCGATGAAGGCGTCCTCGAACGGGGTCTTGATCGCCTCAAGATCGATCTCGCGCTCGGCGAGCACCTTGAACTCATGAACCCAGATGACCGGCGGCGGCGCATCCCCCTCCCCGGCCGGCGCACGGCGCACCGCATGGCTGGTCTCGGACTGCACGTGCAGCCCCATCGCTTCGAGCGTCGGCATCACGTCCGACAGCGCGATCTCGCCGCCCTCGTGGTAGACCTTGAGCCGCAGCGACCGGGGCTCGTCGGCCGGATCGCGGAAGGCGCGCACGCCGAGACCGACGATGGGGTCGATCGACTCGATGGCGAGCGCGTCGTCGAGCGCTTCTTCAGGGGTGAACGCTTCGCGATAGCCGGCCGAGAAGGCGTTCTCGTAGCTCGGCAGCCGCGGACGGAGCTTTGACGGCGCTTCGAGCCGCGCCACGCGGACGAACTCGTCCTCCCAGGTGCGCGCAAGCTCGACGACCGCGGCCTCGAGCCCGGCGATGTCGGGCTCGGGGTGATCTGGATCCAGCCCGATGATGAAGTGCACCCGCGCGAGCGCGCCGGCGCCGAAATAAGGATAGTAGGCCGACACCCGGCCGCCGAACGCGAGGGCGATGGTCTCCCCGATCTTCTCGCGAAGCTGGGAGTTGAAGCGGTCGCGGGGAATATAGGCGAGGATCGACAGGAACCGGTCGAAGCGGTCGCGGCGGATGAACAGCTTCGTACGCGGACGGTCGAAGACGTGCAGCACGCCGCGAGCGATGTCGAGGATCTCGTCCTCGGTCATCTGAAAGAGCTCGTCGCGTGGATAAGTCTCGAGGATGGATGCGAGCTGCTTTTCGCTGTGTCCGTCGCGCGAGCGGACGGCGCGCTCGATCACCCGGCGGACCTTGCGGCGAATGAGCGGCACCTCTCGCACGCGAACGTGATAGGCGGCCGCGGTGAAAAGCCCGACGAACCGGGTCTCGCCCTTCACCTCGCCGCGCTCGTCGTAGCGCTTGACCCCGACGTAATCCATGTGGGCGCGCCGGTGCACGCGCGAGCGCATGTTCGACTTGGCCACGATCACCGGGCTCGGCTCGCGCAGGAACTCCTCGACCGCCGAGGTGATCAGCACCGGCTCGGAGCCGCGCCGCAGCACGTGGCGGTCGTGATCGCGCAGAAGACCCAGCTCGGAGCCCGGGACGATCTCCGGCTCGTCGCGAATGAAGCCGCCCTTGCCGTCGGTGAGGAACTCGTAGGCGCGGCCGCCGAGGAAGGCGAAGTGATCGTCGCGCAGCCATTCGAGAAAGGCGATCGCTTCGGCGAGCTCGTCAGGCGACGCGGTGGTCTTCGCGCGCTGCAGCTCGACGATCGCCCGGTCCATCGAAGCGCGCATCGCCGTGTGATCGGCGACCGTAATCTCGACATCGGCGAGCACGCTTTGCAGCGCGGAGACCAGGCGTTCGCGCTCAAGCTCGCTCAAGACGTCGAGGTGCACCTGGATGATCGAGGTCTCCGGGCCCTCCTCCGTCGTCGGCGGAACGATCGGATGGAACATCGCCAGCACGTCGTGGCCCTGGGCGTTGACCTCGCCCATGACCGAGTCGACGAGGAAGGGCTTGTCGTCGGCGACGATCTCGATGACCTCGCGGGCGAGCTCGCGGCCGCCCGCGCCGCGGCCGACGCCGCCGCGCACGCGCGTCTCGGACGGCTCGCGCGCGCTCGCCCAGGACCAGAGCGACGCGGCGAGCGCGATGACGTCGTCGATCGTCAGCCCGGCGAGGTCTTCGGCGATCGCGTCGTCCTGGAGCTGCTCGAGGAAGCTTTCCGCGCGCGGATCGAGCTGGCGGGCGTCGTTGGAGAACACGTCCCGCGCGCTGGCGACGGCGCGGGCTTTGAAATCGTTCAAGCTGAACGCGGCGGTCGAACCGATCACCGTGTGCATGAGGGGGGACTCCCGGCGAATCGCTTGGTGAATCTTCGACTCAAGACTAGTCCGCTCGCACTCGCGCACAAGGCGAATTCGGTGGGTGCAGGTGCGAACAAAGCGAACAAGCGCGGACTACTCCGCCGGACCGCTCCAGCGATAGAGGCGGTGCACGGGCCAGTCGAACAGACGGTCCTCGATCCGGGTTCCCGCGCCGATGTTGTGGACGATGAGCGGCCGGCCGTCGGCGGAGGTTCTGCTCGAGACGATCGCGGCGTGCGGCAAGCCGTTCTCGATCCGGTAGGTGACGACGTCGCCCGGCCTGTAGTCGGCCGGATCGGCGCTGGCGGGCAGCTCGGCGCCGGCGCGGGCGAGGAAGGTCTCGAGGTTAGGCACGCGGCGGTGATCGATGTTCGGATCGGGGCGGCTGAGGCCCCAAATCTCAGGATAGGCGGCGAAGGCGGCGCTCATGTCCTCGTGGATCTCGACCTGAAGATCGACCCCGACCGCCCGATAGGCCCGGATCACCACGTCGATGCAGACCCCGCGGTCGTCGGGCACGTCGCCCATCGGGTAGTCGAGCCGGCGATAGGCCGGATCGTAACGCACGAACCGTCGGGTCCTCGCCTCCGCGGCGAGCGCCAGGCGGTCCGCGAACACTGCCGCCTCGTTCAGGCCCGAAGGCGGCGCAAGATCGATCGCCGGCTGGTCCGTCAGCGGAGCATCGGCCTGGGCAAAGCGGATTTCTGGAGGGGAAAAGCCTGAAAAATCAGGGCTAAAACACAAAACGGGCGGATGCGAAAAGGCTGAAACCGTCCTCGCATCCGCCCGCCTCCCGCCCTGTGACGTCGCGGAGGGGGCGTCCGCGCCACAGGATGCGAGCTCTGTGTTGGGCGCCATTATAAGCACAAGCAAGATGGTTAGCACCATGCCAATTTTCATTATCCACAAATCGGGCGCTCAAAGGGCGGGCGATGCGCCTATGCGTTGAAAACGCAGCCGCCGGCGCGGGGACGGCGCCGGCGGCCTTTTGCACGAACGCCGCCGTCCAGCTGCGAGGGAATGACGACGCGGCGTTCGGATCGCGGCGTGTGCGCGATCACCCGAGTAGGTGCGCCCCGGCGACCCTGTTGAACAGGCCCTCTGACGCGGACGTGAACGCGATTGATCGGGCGGCTATGCAATTTTATGCACGCCGCCCTGAACGAGGTTCCGCGCCCTACCCCTGGCGGTCGAGGATCTCGTCGATGTCGTCCATGATCTCGTTCATCCGGGCGAACACCGCCTGGTAGGGCCCGGGCGTCGTCAGGTCGACGCCGGCGGCGACGAACATGTCGTGAGGATGCTCCGAGCCGCCCTTGCGCAGCATCTCGATGACGGCCTCCTGCGCACCCGGCTCATTGTCGAGCAGGCGCTGGGCGAAAGCGGTCGAGGCGGTGACCGAGGTCGAATACTGGAACACGTAGAAGTTCCGATAGAAGTGCGGGATGAACGCCCATTCGAGCCGATAGGCGTCGTCGATGGTCATCACGCCCTCGTCGTGGCCGTGATAGGCGCGCAAGAGGTCGAGATAGATCTGCGAATAGGCCGCGCCCGTCGGCGGCTCGCCGTTCTGGGCGGCGAGGTGAATCTGATGCTCGAACTCGGCGAACATGGTCTGGCGGAAGAAGGTGCCGCGATAGAGATCGAGCTCGGCCGACAGGAAGAACAACCGCTCGTCGTCGGTCGCCGCCTGCTCCTGCATGCGCCTTAGCAAAAACACTTCGTTGATGGTCGAAGCCATCTCGGCGACGAAGGTCGCGTAGTCCGAGGTCTCCCAGGGCTGGGCCTCGGCGGCGAGCACCGTGTGCACCGCATGGCCCCACTCGTGAACGAAGGTCGACAGGCTGTCGAAATCGTTCTGGTGGTTCAAGAACAGGTAGGGGTGCACGTCATAGGCCGAGCCGAACATGTAGGCGCCCGACCGTTTGCCCTCCTGCGGATAGGCGTGCATCCACTGCTGGCTGAAGCCGTCCTCAAGGATCGAGACGTACTCCTCACCGAACGGCGCAAGCGTCGTCAGCGCGATCTCTTTGGAGTCCTCAACTGAATACTCCGCATCCAGAGTGACCAGCTCGGGATAGATGTCGTAGTAGGCCAGATTGTCGACGCCGAGCATGCGGCCGCGCAGCCGCAGATAGCGGTGCAGCACGGGCAGGCCTTCGTGCACCTGCTCGATCAGCGTGTCGTAGATCTCCTCGGGCAGCGCGGTCGGGAACATCGCCGCCTGGCGGGCGGTGTCGAAGCCGCGGGCGTTGGCCTCGAAGACGTGGCCCTGGACGTGCGATCCGAGGGTCTGGCCCATCGTCGTCTCGTACTCGGCCCACTCGCCCCAGAAGGCGTCGAACACCCGCCGACGCACGTCGCGGTTCTGATGCTGGCGGTAGAGGCCGTAGCCTTGGTTATCGATCCGCACGTCCTCGCCGTCGATGCGCAGCGTCGGCCAGTCGATGTCGGAATTCGAAAGCTGGTTGTAGATCCGGCTCGGCCCGCCCAAGGGCAGCCCCGCCGCCGACAACAGCGCCTCTTCATCGGCTGAAAGCGTATAGGGCGCGGCGCGCAGCTCGTTGCGGATGCCGAAGGCGTGCTTCTCGAGCCGCGGCTCTTGGGAAATGAAGCGCTCGATCCGCGCTTCGCCGACCTCAAGCAGCTCGGGCGTCATCCAGGCGATCGCCTCGGAGAAGTTGGTCAGCAGCTGCTCGGCGCGCTGGTTGCGCGCGAGGTTCTCTTCGATCCGGGTGTCCTCGTCGGCCTTGAGGCTGGCGTAGACCAGAAGCTGAACGGCGCGCTTGTAGAGATCGGAGACCTCGTCGTAGGCGTCCGCCAAGGTCGAGGCGCTGTCGCCCAGCCGTCCCTCGTAGCGGTCGAGGTCGGGGATCTCGGCGGCGACCGCAGCGCGCTCGGCCTCCCAGTCTTCGGGCGTGGCGTAGAGGTCGGTGAGGTCCCAGACCACCGGCTCGACGTCCGCCATGGACGCCGCAGCGCCGCCCGATCCGTCCTGTCCGGTCGCGCAGGCGGTCAGAAGCAAGCCCGCCGCGCCGGCCGCGACGGCGGCCAGATAGGTCTTCACGCTCATGATGATCACCCTGCCTAACTCGTTTCAGCGTTCTCATTAGCGGCTTGCTTGGCCGCCGTCACCTCGGCGCCGCCGAGCTCGGGCCGGCCGTCGGCCGACAGCAGGATTGCGATCCAGCGGGTGGTCTCGGACTGGTTGAACATCACCATCACCAGGACGGTCAGCGGGCTTGAGAGGAACATCCCCGGCAGCCCCCAGATCGCGCCCCACATCACGAGGCCGAGGAGCACGACGATGGTGGCGAGGTTCAGGTTCTCGCCCTGCATCCGCGGCTGGATGAAGTTGCCGATGAGGAACTGCCAGAAGCCGACCCCGACGAGCACCGCGGCCGGCTGCCAGAGGGTGTCGAACTGAACGAGCGCGAACAGCACCGGCAGGATCGTCGCGACGATCGAGCCGACGGTCGGGATGTAGTTGAAGAGAAAGATCAGGAACGCCCAGAACAGCGGGTTCTCGAGCCCGAGCACGCTCAGGGTGACGTAGCAGGTCGCCGCGGTGATGGCGGACACGAAGGTCTGCACCGCCAGATAGCGCTCCATCGACACGCGCACTCGGCCAATCACCTCCTTGGCCTGGCTCCGCCCCGCCTGGTCCCTGAAGATCGCCGACATCTTCTTTGGGAATGTCGCCTGTGCGGCGAACAGGAAGGCGACGTAGATGAAGACGAACAAGGCGTTCGAGGCGACGCCCTGCACCGTGCCGGCCAGCTGGCGGAAGAAGCCGCCGACGCCAGTCTCGGACAGATACTCCGACACCGTCGGCGCATCGTTCGGAACCGAAAGCGCGACGTAAAGCTCGTTGATCAGCTGGTCGATGCGCTGGGCGTAGGCGGTGCTCTGGCGCGCGAAGTCGGCGGCCGAGCTGGTGATCACCGCGATCACCGCCGCCGCGCCGGCGAAGACGACCACCACCGCGACGCCGAGCGCGAGGCGACGCGGGATCATCTCGGCGGAGAAGCGGCGGATGGCGTTGGCGAAGCCGTCCATGATCAGCCACAGGAACACCGCCAAGGCGAACGGCGCGAGGATGTCGCGGAAGAAGTAGAGGCCGGCGACGCCGACTCCGATGGCGATGAACAGCGCGCTGGCGCGGGTTGTGGCGTCCATGGGAAGCCCTTCGAGATTGCGGCCGAGATGGTGTGGACCAGCGAGGCGAAGTCAAGACCGCCGAAAGAACTGCGGCGAGACGGACGTTTCGCTCGGCTAGAACCGGGCTAAGGTGAGCTATGGTGGAGGAAACTGATTTCGACGTTCTGATCATCGGCGGCGGGCTGTCCGGCGTGGGCGCCGGCGTGCATCTGCAGAAACGCTGCCCGGACCGCAGCTACGCGATCCTCGAAGCGCGCGAGCAAGTCGGCGGCACCTGGGATCTATTCCGCTATCCGGGCATTCGTTCGGATTCGGACATGTACACCTTCGGCTACGCTTTCGAGCCGTGGACCGACGGCAAGGCCTTCGCCGACGGCGACGCCATCCGCAACTACGTCCGCGACACGGCCGAGCGCTACGGCGTCGATGAGCACATCCGCTTCGGCCATCGCGCCGTCCACGCGCGCTGGGACTCGGGCCGCGCGCTCTGGACGGTCGAGGTCGAGCGCGGAACTTCAGCCGAGCGCGCAGTGTTCACCGCCAAGTTCCTGATCATGTGCTCGGGCTACTACCGCTACGACCGCGGCTATCTGCCCGAGTTCGCCGGCTATGACGATTTCGAGGGCGAGATTGTCCACCCCCAGCACTGGCCCGAGGACTTCGACTACGCCGGCAAGAAGGTGATCGTCATCGGCTCGGGCGCGACGGCGGTCACCCTCGTACCGGCGATGGCGGAAGCGGCCGGCCATGTCACGATGCTGCAGCGCTCGCCGAGCTACATCGCCTCGCGCCCGGGACGGGACGCGATCGCCAATGGCCTGCGCCGCATCCTGCCCTCCCGCGTCGCCTATGCGATCACCCGTACAAAGAACATCCTGCTGGCGATGTGGTTCTTCCAGCTGGCGCGCCGCCGCCCGCAGACCGTCCGGCGGATGGTGATGCGGCATGTTCAAAAGCAGCTCGGCCCCGACTTCGATGTCGAGACGCATTTCGCGCCGCACTACAACCCGTGGGATCAGCGCTTCTGCCTCGCGCCCGACGGCGACTTCTTCGAAGCGCTCAAGAGCGGCAAGGCGTCGGTCGTCACCGACCACATCGAGCGGTTCACGCCGCGCGGGGTCAAGCTCAAGTCGGGCGAAGAACTTGAGGCCGACGTGATCGTTCCGGCGACCGGGCTGGACGTGCAGCTGATGGGCGGCATGACTTTGGCGGTCGACGAGCAGCCGTTCGACCCGGCCGCCGCCTACATCTACCGCGGCATGATGTTGAGCGGCGCGCCCAATCTGGCGTTCGGGTTCGGCTACACCAATGCGTCTTGGACGCTGAAGATAGACCTGACGTTCGAGCGTGTCTGCCGCCTCTTGAACTATATGCAGGCGCATGGCTTCGACGCCTGCACGCCGGTCGCGCCCGGCGACTTGACGCCGTCGGACTTCCTCGACTTCTCCTCCGGCTATGTGCGCCGCGCGGTCTCGCGCTTGCCCAAGCAGGGCGACCGCTCGCCTTGGCGCGTGCATCAGAACTACTTCCTCGACATGCTGACGATCCGCTACGGCAAGCTTGACGACGGCGCGGTGCGGTTCACCCATGCGGGCGAAGCCGTCGGCGCGGATACGCCCGAGTTCATCCCAGCGGAGGCCGCCGAATGAGCGAACCGTTCGACCTTGAAGGCCGCATCGCCGTCGTCACCGGCGCGGCCAGCGGCATCGGCGCCGGGCTCGCCCGCGTGCTCGCCGAGCGTGGCTGCCACCTCGCCCTCGCCGACGTGAACGAGGTGGGTCTCGCCGAGACCGCGCGGCAGGTCGCGAGCAACGAGCGCAAGGTGACGACGCACAAGCTCGACGTCGCCGACCGGGATGCGGTCAAGGCCTTCGCTGAGGAGGTCCGGGCCGAGCACGGCGGCGCGCACGTCCTGATCAACAACGCCGGCGTCGCGGTCTCGGGCACGTTCGAGCAGGTCTCCGAAGAAGATTTCGACTGGCTGTTGTCGATCAACTTCCACGGCGTCGTCTCGATGACGCGCGCTTTCCTCCCCCTCTTACGCGAGGCGGACGCGGGTCACATCGCCAACGTCTCCTCAATCTTCGGGATCATCGCGCCCGCCGGCCAGACCGCCTACAGCGCCTCGAAGTTCGGCGTGCGCGGTTTCACCGATGCGCTGCGGCACGAGCTGGCAGGCTCCTCGATCGGCGTGACGACGATCCATCCGGGCGGGATCAACACCAGCATCGCCAAGAGCGCCCGCGTCGCCGAGGACGCGCCACCGCCGGACTTCGAGCGTATAGAGAAGGCTCTGGTCATGCCGCCCGACCAAGCCGCCCACATCATCGTTCGCGCGATCGAGAAGCGGAAGCCGCGCGTGCTCGTCGGCGCGGACGCCAAGCGGGCGGCTTTGATTGAACGTTTGATGCCCTCGACCTACTGGGACCTGGTGGCGCGCAATTTCGGAATGAAGTGAGGGGCGGACAGCGTTCATGACTGACAGCGTCTTCATCGGCGGAGCTGACGACGGCCCGCAATCTCTTCTCTTGAAGCGCGCCAACCGGCACGGCCTGATCGCCGGCGCGACCGGCACCGGCAAGACGGTGACCTTGCAGATCCTCGCCCAGGGTTTCTCCGACGCCGGCGTTCCGGTGTTCGCCGCGGACGTCAAAGGCGACCTCTCCGGCATCGGCGTGGCGGGAGCGGAGACCCACAAGCTGCATGACAAGCTCGTGGCGCGCGCGCAGAAGATCGGCCTCGATTCGTTCGACTACGCCGCTGCGCCGACGGTGTTCTGGGACCTTTTGGGCAAGCAAGGCCATCCGGTGCGCGCGACCGTCTCGGAGATGGGCCCGCTCCTGCTCGCGCGGCTGCTCGACTTGAACGAGGTGCAGGAGGGCGTGCTGACGATCGCCTTCGAGCTGGCCGACGACGAGGACATGCTGCTGCTCGATCTGAAAGACCTGCGCGCGCTCCTGACCTTCATCTCGGAGAACCGGAAGGACATCGGCGCGCGCTACGGCAACGTCTCGCCCGCCTCGGTGGGCGCGATCCAGCGGCGGCTCCTGGTGCTCGAGCGCGAGGGCGCGGAGGCCTTCTTCGGCGAGCCGGCGCTGCGGCTTGCGGACTTCATGCGCACCGACCTCAACGGCAAGGGGATCGTCAACATCCTGGCCGCGGACAAGCTGATGGCCAGCCCGCGGCTTTATTCGACGTTCCTGCTCTGGCTCCTCTCGGAGCTGTTCGAGGAGCTGCCCGAGGTGGGCGATCCGGATAAGCCGCGGCTCGTCTTCTTCTTCGACGAGGCGCACCTGCTCTTCTCCCAGGCCCCCAAGGCGCTGATCGAGAAGGTCGAGCAGGTGGTCAAGCTGATCCGCTCGAAAGGCGTCGGCGTGTTCTTCGTCACGCAAAACCCGCGCGACGTGCCCGACAGCGTGCTCGCCCAGCTCGGCGCGCGCGTGCAGCACGCCCTGCGCGCCTACACCCCGTCCGAGCGCCGCGCGGTCAAGGCCGCTTCGGACTCGTTCCGCCCCAACCCCGCCTTCGACACGGAGACGACGATCACGCAGCTCGGCGTCGGCGAGGCGCTGGTTTCGACCTTGGACGAGAAGGGCGCGCCCAGCGTGGTTGCGCGCACCTTGATCCGGCCGCCCTCTTCCCGCCTCGGCCCGGCGACCGCGGCCGAGCGCAAGGCGCTGATCGCGGAAAGCCCCGTCGCCGGCCAGTACGACAAGCCGGTCGATCGGGAGTCCGCATACGAAATACTGCAAAAGCGCATGGAGGACGCCGCCAAGGAAGAGGCCAAGGCGGAGGAGCGCGCTGCGAAAGAGAAGGCGCGCGGCAAGCGCTCTCGCTCGAGCCGGTCGCGGCGCGGCGGGCGGCAGAGCTACACCGAAGCGGCGGTCAAGTCGGCGCTGCGTACGGCCTCAAGCAGCCTGGCGCGGCAACTGGTGCGCGGCATCCTCGGCGGGTTTCGCCGCTAGCCGCAGAACCGGCGCAGCGGGCGCCGCGGCGCGGGGTTGATCGATCACCGCAAAAGTGACGTGGCGCAGCGTTTCAAAGCCGGACGAGCCGAGCACCGGCCGGGTGATCGAGGCGCGCAGCTCGACCGACAGCGCTTCGCCGACGCCGTCGTGCAGCCGCGCGGCGCAGCGAAACTCGTTCTGGTCATGCGCAAGCGCGCGGGAAAAGCGCACCAGCGGCTCGATCAGGTCGGCGCGGAACACTTCGCCCGCGCGGTCCATCAGCTCGTCGCAGTCGGTCATCTTGAAGACGCGCAGCGCGGCCCGGTTCGCGTCGACCAGCCGCACGCCGCAGACCGCATCGAGCAGCGCGCGCGGCGGCGTCGCGCCCAGGTTCACGCCGGCGAGGCTGGAGACGTCCAACGTCAGCGCGGCGATCGGGTGCTCGGCCGTCTCGGCGCGCTGCGCCAGGGCGCACTTCAAGGCTTCGATCTGACGCTGCAGCGTCTCGATGCGCTCGTCCTGTTCGCGCGCGCGCTGCGCCTGCTGGACGCGTTCGACCTCAATGGCGCGACGTAGATCTGTGAGGACGCTCTGCATGACGGGCTCGTGGATTGGCGCGTTGGTCCAAGCGTCGGCCGCGTCTATGAACAATCCGTATACAACACCAGCCTCGCCGGCGCTCAGCGGTCGATGCGACCGCAGGCGAGATTGAGCGTCATCGCCGTTGCAGCCGGCGAAATCCGCTCTACTTTGTACAAAGGCTGGTTTGTACAAAAGCTAGGCGCTCCCTGTCGCGCCCCTCCCGGAGACTCCCAATGCTGCGCATCGCGTTTCAGATGGACCCCATCGAGACCGTCGACGTGAACGCCGACACCACGTTCGACATCGCCATGGAGTGCATGAAGCGCGGCCATGAGTGCTGGTTTTATCTGCCCGCCGCGCTCAGCCTCGACCCCAACGGGGTGCGGGCGCGGGGCCGACGGATCGAGGAGCTGCGGCGGGCGCAAGGCGAGCACGTCGCGCTCGGCGCCTTCGAAGAGCTCGATCTGCACGGCTTCGACGTCGTCTTCCTGCGCCAGGACCCGCCGTTCGACATGGCCTACATCACCTCGACGCACCTGCTCGAGCATCTCCAGCCCAAGACGTTGGTGGTCAACGACCCGGCCAGCGTGCGCAACGCGCCCGAAAAGCTGTTCGTCACCCGGTTCAAGGATCTGATGCCGGAGACGCTGATCTCGTCCGACCAGGCGCGGCTGATCGCCTTCTTCGAGGCCTACAAGGACATCATCATCAAGCCGCTCTACGGCAACGGCGGCGCGGGCGTGTTCCGCGTTCGCCAAGGCGATGAGAACCTCACCTCGCTGATCGAGCTGTTCACGTCGCAGTCGCGCGAACCGCTGATCGCGCAGCGCTACCTGCCCGACATCAGGAACGGCGACAAGCGGATCATCCTGATCGACGGCGAGCCGGTCGGCGCGATCAACCGCATCCCGGCCGAGGGCGAGGTGCGCGCCAATCTGCACGTCGGCGGCACGGCCGCGGAGACGCAGCTCACCAAGCGCGACCAAGAAATCTGCACGGCGATCGGACCTGAGCTTCGAGAACGCGGACTGGTGTTCGTCGGCATCGACGTGATCGGCGACTACATCACCGAGATCAACGTCACCTCCCCCACCGGCGTGCAGGAGCTGCGCAAACTGTCCGGGATCGACGCCTCGGCGCTGCTGGTCGACGCGGTCGAGGCGAAGGCGCGGCGCTGAGGCGGCTCGTCCCTGCTGCGAGAGCTTCAGCGCGCAATGTGCAAGCGGACGAAGACGCCTCGAGCCGCCCCAGGCAGGCGCTCGCCCAGACCCACGTCCGAACCTGCGATGCGATTGTAGCCGGCGAGATGATCCCGATACGTATGATCAAGAAGGTTCTCGACGCCGGCCGACAGTTCCACGCCGTCGGCCACCGCCCACTCTCCGTAGAGGTTCAAGATGACGTATCCAGGCGTCTCGGCTTCCGAGTTGGTTGCTGAAACCTCGCTTTGTTCGGCGACAGCGCGCGTCTCCAGCGTCGCCGACCAGTCGCTGGCGTCGTAGGTAAGACCGACAGTGAGGTTCGCGGGCGCCACGCGGTAGAGGTTGTCGTTGATGTCGCGGCGCTCTCCGCGCACGTAGGACGCGGTGGCGTCGACCCGCCATGCGGCCGACAGGTTGAGGCCCGCGTCAACGTCGACGCCGTAAAGCCGCGCGTCGACGTTGGCGAAGCGCAAGGGCGTCGGATCGCCGTTCATTGCGGCGACCATCTCCTGGGGCGTGTCCGCGACGCCTGGCGTGTCGTCGAACGACACCCCCTGGATGTAGTCGTCCACTTGGCGAACGAAGGCGGTCGGGCGCACGTAGGCGTCGCGCGTGCGATAGTCAAAACCCGCCTCTGCGATCCAAGCGGTCTCCGGCTCCAGGGCGAGGTCGCCCACGTAGATGTTGCCGTCCGCGAGCCCGCCGCTCGCGTTGGTCGGCAGCCAGGCAAAGCGCTCGAGATAACCCGGCGCGCGCGTTTTTCTTGCAAGCGTGAAGCGCCACGACAGCCCGTCCTCGGGTCGCGTCCACAGGCGCGCCACGGCGTCGACCGTCGTGTCCTCGCGGGTTCGATCGGCGGCGTTGAACGCCGCGGCCAGCATCGTCGGCCCCATCGGCACGGCCGCGCCGACTTCGGCCAGGCCCGCCTCCGCTTGGTGTCTGTCTGCGCGCAGGCCGAACTCTGCCTCGAACACGCCGAGCGAACCCGTCCACTCGGCGAACACGCCTGATCTCTGAAGCGTGATGTCCGGCAGAGAATTCAGATAGAAAGCAGGATTGTTCGGATTGGTGATGGTCACGTCCCGTTCGACGTCTTCAACGTCGAGCCCCGCGAGCAGCTCGCCGTCCGCAAACGGAAAGCCGACCGCCGCTTCGAACCCGCGCGTGGTCGCATCAGCAAAGGTCTGGCGTTGCCCCATCGGCGCCGGCGCGGGGCGGGAGGCGAAGTTGTTCATCGCATGGGTAACGTCCGCGTAGCTCGCCGACGCCGTAAACGTCACGTCGCCGAAGTCGCCCTCATAGCCCGCCCGCGCGAAGTCGGTGTCGAAGAAGACGATGTCCATCGGAAACGGCGGATTGCCGGTTGGTCCGGTGTTTTGGCGACGCAAGTCGAGGCTCAGCGCATGATCGCCAAATCGAGCGCCCGCCGATGCGCCGTACACGCCGCGTTCATGCGCCGATCCGGCGATGACGCCGCCAGGAAATTCAACATCGTTCCCTTCCTCGTAGGAGCCGAGGAGATTGAAGCGGAAGCTCTCGTTCGCCGCTCCCACAACGCCGCCCGCCGCGACGCTTTCGTCGACGCTGCGCGTCTGGGCTGTGGCGTCATAGCCGAATTCGAAGTCTTGGCGGCGGCCGAAATCAATGCGCTTGAAGACGGCGTTCACCCCGCCTGCGAGGCCCGGTCCCTCGCTCACGGGACTCACGCCCCGATCGACCTCAAGCGCCGAAATGAGCGGCAGCGGCGCGTAGTGGAGCGGCGGGTCCATGAGATTCGGTCCGCCTGAAGCGAAGCGCTGACCATCAACGCGGACGTTGAGCCGCGGACCGAAGAGACCTCGATACTGGACCTGGCCCGACAGCGCGCCGTTGCCCATGCGCGCACCGCCTGGAACCCTCGCCATCAAGGCGGATGCGTCGGCGCTCTCGAGCGGCGTCCGGTCGGGCGTTTTGACGTCCGTGGTCGGCGTTTGCAGCCGCACGCCTGTGATGATGATGACGTCCTTCAGAGCCGGCTCGACCTCTTCTTGCGCCTTGGCGCCCGACGTCGCGGCGAGCAATACAATGACGACCGCCGCCTGAAGAGAAATGGCGCGAAAAGGCGTCTCCATCGCACGCGACATCCTGCTGTATACTGACACTGAAGCACCTCCCCTCGCCCTCGTCACGGGTCGAGACCACTGTTCATTTCTCGACAGTTGAGGTCGCCTTCCGTCGAGCGGAAAGCTAGCTGGGGAAATTGCGGGCCTGCGACAAACCGCCACTCGCCTCGCAGGAGTCGAATTGCCGATCCCGCTCACGCAGTCCGCGAACCGCCGCCGCTTCGCTAAGCGCGCTGTTGCTCTGCGCCAGCGTCCGCCTTGTAGATGTCGAGGTATTCCTGGATCGCCGAGACCAGCGCGTCGCGCGTCGTCGGCTTGCCGAGGTGGCCGTCCATGCCCGCCTCGATGCAGCGCTGGCGGTCCTCCGGCATCACGTGGGCGGTGACGCCGATGATCGGGGCGCGGCGGCCGTCCTTGTCCTGCAGCGTGCGGATGCGCGTCGCCGCGCCCAGGCCGTCGAGCCGCGGCATCGAGACGTCCATCAGGACGATGTCCGGCCGGCAGATCTGATAGGCCTCGACAGCGGCGAGGCCGTCCTCGGCGACCGTGACGTCGAAGAGGTCGGAGTCGAGCATCGCCAGGGTGACCTTGACGTTGACCGGGTTGTCCTCGGCCAGCAGCACGCGGACGCGCTCGCCCAGATATTCGTCGTCCTCGTCGTCGGCGGCGGCGACCGCGGCCGTCTTGGCGGGGCGGGGCGACGGCGCGGCGACCTTTTCGGTCGGCGGCTTCGGCGCAGTTTCGGGCGCAGGTTCGGGCGCGGGCTCCGGCGCGGCTTGGGCCGGCGCAGCCTCCTCCGGCTCTTCCTCGACGGCGACGAACTCGATGTCCGCCTCCGCGGCGTTAGCGGGTTCATTCCCGGCGGGCTCAGGCGCAGGTTCGGGCTGCGGTTCGGGCGCGGGCGCTTCGACCGGCTCGATGTCCATCTCGGCGTCGACCTCGTGGAACTCGACGTGCGGCGCGTCCTCCGCCGCAGCCTCGACCGGCGACGGGGTGTCGCCGGAAGGTTCGAGCGCCGGCGTCAGCTCGGACGGGACTTCGGCGGGGACTTCGGCGGCCGGCGCCGGGGTCGCGGGCTCGAACGCCGGCGGCTTGGAAGCCGGAACCCCCGACGCCTGAGGCTCGGCGGCCTGGTCCTCAGACTCCGGCGGCAGCGGCGTCGCGCGGCCTGAAGCAAGCAGCACGGTTTCGATCTGGTCGCGCAGCGCCTGTGCGCGCGCCGGCTTGGTCAACGTCGCGTCAAACAGCTCGAGCGCACGCTCAGACGCCATGTCCATGTGACTGACCGAGCTCAGGAGGATGAGCGGCATGCCCGCATGCGCATCCATCGCGCGCACCCGCTCGGCAAGCACGCCGCCGTGCATGTCAGGCATCTGATAATCGAAGATCGCGGCGTCGAAAGTGTCGCCAACCCGGTCCGCCTCCGCGATCGCCGCGAGCGCCGCGACGCCGCCTTCGGCGAGCGTCGGGATCATGCCCCAGCTGCGGCACTGTTCGTCGAGGATGTTCCGGTTGACGAGGATGTCGTCGACGATGAGCACGCGGCGCCCCGCCAGATCGACCTTGCCGTGAAGCGCCGGCGTCAAGCGCGCGTCGTGCTCGGCCGGCAGGAACACGCTCACCGTGAAGGTCGAGCCCTCGTCCGTCTTCGACTCGACGCTGATCGTCCCACCCATGAGGTCGGTCAACCGGCGCGAGATGTTGAGGCCGAGACCCGTGCCTTCGTGCTTGCGCGTCGAAGAGCCGTCGACCTGCTCGAACAGCTCGAAAATCGCTTCGAGCTTATCCTGCGGAATGCCGCAGCCGGTGTCAGCGATTGAAATGGTGAAATCCACCCCGCCGGCGACGGGCTGGCCGTCGACGTCGATGAGGACGTGGCCTTTGTCGGTGAACTTGACCGCGTTGCCGACGAGGTTGGTGACGACCTGGCGGACGCGGCCCTGATCGCCGATCACCTCTTCGGGCAAATCGGGGTTGTAGCGCACCAGCATCTCGAGGCCCTTCTCCTCGAGCGGGCCGGCGAACATCATCGCGACGTCTTCGATCGTGGTTCTGAGGTCGAAGTGGTCCTTGCGCAGGCGCAGCTTGCCGGCCTCGATCTTCGACAGATCGAGGATGTCGTTGATGATCGCCAGGAGCGAGTTGCCCGACTTCATGATGACGTCGAGCATGTCGTGCTGCTTGTCGTCGAGCTCGGTGCCGGCGAGAATCTCGGCCATGCCGAGCACGCCGTTCATCGGCGTGCGGATCTCGTGGCTCATGTTCGCAAGGAACTCGGACTTGGCGCGCACGGACTCGTCGGCCTTGGTCTTCGCCTTGCGCAGCTGCGCGGCGACCTTTTCAAGCTCGCGCGTGCGATAGACGTCGTCGGTGACGTCGAGGCTGGCGATCACGAAGCCGCCTTCGGGACGCGGACGGCCGATGTCCCGGAACACGCGTCCGCCGACGACGCTGCGCTCATGGACATAGTCTTTGCCCGCACGCATCGCGCCGAGCTGCTGGTTGACGACGGCCTCGGTGTCGGTCTTGCCGAGCCAGCCCGATTCCGCCATGTGCCGCAGGCAGCCCTCGAACGGCATGCCCGGTCGCCACAGCTCGTCGGGGATGCCGGCGAGTTTGAAAACGCGTCCGGTGGTGGCCACGATGTCCAGGTCTGCGTCAAGCACGCACAGCGCCTGGCTCATCTCACCGACGATGCGGAACACGTTCTCGGTGGTCAGCGCCCGGTCGATCCGTTCGGTGACGCTGTGCGCGATGTGGTCGCTGACGACGCGCGAGAGACCGACAAGGACGGCGCCGCGCTGCGAGATCGCGAACGTCGGGATCTGGCGCATCATCCCCGTGCGCATGCCCTTGGATTCAAACCGCTCGCGGAAACCGCGCGAGGACATGCCCTGGGCTTTGCTGACCAGATCGCCGGCGAGAAACACCCCGTCCACGGCGAGAAGCGAAAGCGCGACGTCCCCGGCGAAGGAGCCGAGGCACTCGTAGAACTTCTCGAGCGCCTTCGCGCAGGTGGGATCCGCCTTGGTCGTCGCATAGAGCATGACTTCGAGCGGCGCGAGATCGGACACCGTCTCGCCTCCAAGCTCGGCGATCGCCGTGTAGAGCGAAACCAGCCCGCGCTCGGAAAGCACGGTCTCCTGCGAGACGCGCTGGTAGCGCGAGCGAAGCTGCTTGAGGATGTCGATCTCGAAGTCGTCGGTCGGTCCGAACGGCACGTGACCGCCCTCGGACGCAATCAGCGTGATGTCCCCGTCCTGAATGTCGACGCCGGCGACGCCGAGCGTGGCGCCGGGCGAGACCACCACGAAGCGGCCCGTTCGGTCAGGGATGCGCGTGTCGCGCGCGACCTTGCCGATCGGCCGGAAGTCAGCCGGCTCCAGCCATTCGATCGAGGCGGCGATCGCCGTGCATTCGTTGACGAACAGGACTTCATCAAAGCCATAGCGGGACTGCAGATCGGATCGCGAGAAGGTCCACCCGGTCGTGATCAACGACATGGTGTCGCCGGTCACCGGACAATCGACGGCTAGGCAGAGGATCGGAGGGCGATCGATCTGGTCGATCTCCCTCATGTAGAGGTCGAGAAACTCCTCTACGCTCTCGAAGTCCGCGGTCTCGTACTCTTTGTAATAGCCGAACAAAGAGCGTCCCCCTCCCGAGCGCTCCTTCATGGACATCACGCGGCACCTGTCGGCGCCGATGTCGGCGATAATCGCAGAGTACTTCATCTGAGAACTCGATCGGACGGTCTGGTCGGTCTTTACGCCACTGATTATCAGTCGTTAGGGCTAACAAAATCTTGTCAGCGTCCGGACGAAACCGATCCGTGTGCGAAAAGCACTATGCAAGCTGGTCTTTAAGCTCTCTTTTCAGCACCTTGCCGATCGAGCTGCGCGGCAGCGCGTCGACGATTTTAACCTCTTGGAGCCGCTGGATCTTGCCCAGACGGGCGTTCACCCAGGCGCGCAGCTCCTCGCCGTCCGTCTTGGCGCCGGGTTTCAAGGCGACGAACGCCACCGGCGTCTCGCCCCATTCCTCGGACGGCGCGCCGACGACCGCCGCCTCGGCGACCGCCTCATGTTTGGCGAGCTCGGCTTCGAGATCGCTCGGATAGACGTTGAAGCCGCCGGAGATGATCATGTCTTTCTTCCGATCCATGAGGATCAGGAATCCGTCCTCATCGAAGCGGCCGACATCGCCGGTGCGGATGAAGCGGGCGCCCTCAGCGTCATGCCATTCGGTCTCGCGGGTCTTCTCGGGCAGGCCGTGGTAGCCGTTCATGATCGCGCCCGAGCGGCCGACCACCTCGCCCAGCTCGCCTTGCGCGACTTCCTTGCCGTCCTCGCCGATGAGACGAATGTCGTGACCCTCGCCGGGCTGGCCGACGGTGTGCAGCTTGTCAGGGTGCTCGTGCGCGAACAGCACGCAGGCGCCCCCGCCCTCGGTCATGCCGTAGATCTCGATCAGGTCGCCCGGCCAGCGCTTGACGATGTCGGCCTTGAGCGCCGCGGCGAAAGGCGCGCTGGTGCAGGCCTTCAAGCGAAAGCTCGAAAGGTCGAAGTCGTTGAAGTCAGGCACGTCCATGATGCGGCGGTACTGGACCGGCACCAGCATGGCGTGGGTGGCCCGCTCGCGCGCGGCCAGCTCCAGAAAGCCGCGCGCGTCGAACTTGCGCATCGACACCACGGCGCCGCCCGCCGCGAGCGTGGGAAAGAAGCTGACCAGCGTGGTGTTCGAGCAAAGCGGCGTCGAGACGATGGTCACAGCCGTTTCGTCGTGCTTGTTCAATCGCGCGCGCTGCATGTGCGCCCAGCGCATGCCCCAGGACTGCACGATGCCTTTTGGCGCGCCGGTCGTTCCGGACGAGTAGATGATGTTGAACGGGTCGGACGGCGCGCGTTCGGGCGGAACGAAGCCGGCGGCCTCATCGGGGTCCATCCGCCAGTCGAGGTAGGCGCGCCCGCCGATCTTGTCGCCGCCGCTTCCGTCGAGCGCGATGCGCGGAACGTCGGACGATGCGCTGTGCCCGTCGAGCGCCACAGCGATCTCGGCGTCGAGGAAGATTATCTTCGCCCCGCAGTCGGCGATCATGCCGGCGAGCTGATCCGGCGTCGCCGAGGTCGGCATCGGCGCGACCACGACGCCGGCCCTCAAAGCGCCGAGGTAGATCGCGCCGTAGAGCGCCGAGTTGCGGCCGCAGACGGCGATCGCCTCGCCGGGCTTGACGCCGTCGCGAGCGAGCGAGGCGGCGATCGCGCTCATCTCCCGGTCGAGCTCGCCGTAGCTCATCGTCCGCGTTTCATCCGCGAGCGCCCGCCCGTCGGGACGCAGCGCGGCGTGAGCGGCGATCAGCGCGCTGATCGAGCCGAACGGCTGTTCGAGCATGGCGACGGGGTCGGGAGCGGCGTCGGCGGCTGAATTGGTCATAGGGACTCCAAGAACTAGGACTGGACGGTTGGCGCAATCTAGCGCATCGGCGTGACGCGGCCAGCGGAGCGGCGCGCTTCAAGAGCGGCGAATCCGCCCGCCTACTTGATAAAGACGTCTGTGGATTCGACATGAAGCAAGCGGCGGCGGCATGATTTGCCCCGCACTTTCAAAACGAGACCGCTCAACCATGCCCAAAGCCTCCTCCACGACGCCGCCGACGGCCGACCTTAAAGAGCTGGTCTCGCGCGACAGCAGCTCGACCGAGTCCGCCCTCTCCCCACCCGAGGACATCCTCGCTGCGGCGCGCGCGGGCCAGATGTTCATCCTCGTCGACAGCGAGGACCGCGAGAACGAGGGCGATCTGATCATCCCCGCCGACGCCGCGGACGCCGAGGCGATCAACTTCATGGCCAGGTACGCCCGCGGCCTGATCTGCCTCGCGATGACCCGCGAGCGGACCGACGCGCTGGGCCTCGAGCTGATGACCAGCCGCAACGCTTCGCGTCTGCGCACCGCGTTCACCGTGTCGATCGAGGCGCGCGAGGGCGTGACCACCGGCATCTCCGCCGCCGACCGCGCCCACACCGTCGCCGTGGCGATCGATCCGGAGAAAAGCGGCCAGGACATCACCACGCCGGGACACGTCTTTCCGCTCGTCGCCCGCGACGGTGGGGTGCTCGAGCGCGCCGGGCACACCGAGGCGGCGGTCGACATCGCGCGCATGGCCGGGCGCAACCCCGCCGGCGTGATCTGCGAGATCATGAACGAAGACGGCACGATGGCGCGCCTGCCCGAGCTGGTCGCCTTCGCCCAGCTGCACGGGCTGAAGCTCGGCGCGATCGCCGACCTCATCGCCTATCGCCGCCGCACCGAGAGCCTGGTCGAGCGCATCCATGAAGGCCCGTTCGAAAGCGCCTTTTCCGGCGACTGGACGATCCGGATCTACCGGTCCCGGATCGAAGGCGCCGAGCACGCCGCGCTGATCAAGGGCAAGCCGGACCCGGACAAGCCGGCGCTGGTGCGGATGCACGTGGTCTCGCTCTTGGACGACGTGCTCGGCCGCGCCGGCCCGCGCGACCGCCAGCTGCAGGCGGCGATGGAGATGATCGACAAGGAGGGCGCCGGCGCGATCGTGATCCTGCGCCCGCCGCACACTCAATCGCTGCTGGCCAAGATCGGCGGCGCGCCGGCCCAGACGCCGCCCCCTGATCCGGCGAGCTCCGACACGGTGCTGCGCGACTACGGCGTCGGCGCGCAGATCTTGCTCGACCTGGGGCTCAAAAATCTCGTGCTGCTCACCAACTCGCCCAAGCACTCGCTGGTCGGGCTAGAGGGCTTCGGCCTCACGATCGTGGACGAGCGGCCTATTGCGAAGGCTTGAGGGTGTGGGGCGGAGGTCAGGCGGCCGAGTTCGGCTGCAAGTCGGACGTTCAGCGACGACTGGCTGAGAGACGCCTATTCGCCGGGAGCGGTCATTCACGTTCAACCGGTTCGAACTCTTCGTCGCCGACACTTGAGATGAACGGCTCGTGCATAGGATCTACATAAATAACATACCAGTAGATGTCGGGCACCACCGCTCCCACCCCTAGCAGGCCATGTTCGCTGGAATGGAACACTGGGCTCGGCGGCCAGACGAGCGTGGCGGAATAGTAGTAGTCCAACGCGTTGGCGAGGCCTGCCCATCCTGGACATATAATTTCGGCGACAGCTGAATTGAAATGGGTGGAAGCGTCCCAGCGGGCTTCCGAGCCGCTTTCCGGGTACGATCCCAAGTTCAATACAGCGATGTAGACGCGGACTTGTCGGAGTTGTTCGTCGTTGAATACCAAGCTCACGGACATTGGTCCCGCAGATAGGCTGGTTAGTTCAGAACCACGATTTCCAAGAGCCTCCCAGACCTCCCAAGGTTCAGGAGCGTTTTGGTTCCGACCATATCCAGGGATATCGATCGCTGTGATCTCGGCGATTAGAGCTTCGCGATCCTCGATTGTCCGATTGCAGACCCTGTCCGGGAGGCTTGCAACGACGTCTGTCTCCCCGGTTTGGGCGATCTGCTGGTGCATCAAGTAAACGGCAGCGCCGGAGAAGCCCAGTTCCATTGACCTGCGGTAGTGATCAGCCTGTTCAGATAGGCAGGTGTCGTCGGCATCTTCACATTCTAGGAGCGCTCCCAAATAGAATTCGGCGTAGGGATCACCTGCGTCAGCCAAACGTCGAAGAGCTTCTATGTCTTCGGGGTATTCTTCGAGCGGAGCTTCGGAAACGAGCGGAAAATCGCCAAGTTCAGGCTCGGCGGCCGCTTCTCCGCAAGCCGATGCGGTCAAGCACGCGGCGACACACAGCCGGCGCACCAGAACTCCAGTAGCCATGAAGCTTTCCGCTCCCAATCCATTCTAACGAGCCGGCACAGGCGCGATGTCTTGCAGCATAGCGTTAGTGCTCGGCGCTGGAAGGAGGGATTGGGATAGTGACGATCCCAGTGCAGACTTGTCTTCCGAATGTCAGCTTCGGGCCAGATTGCGCCCTTGCTCTGACAGCCGCCGGGCGGCATGTGCAATCCAAATCGGTCATTCGCTGCAAACAAAGGCAGGCGGCGCTGGAAACGCCGCCCCACCCCAACGAAAACGGCCGACGCTAAGCGCCGGCCGTCTCGACAACCCGAAGGTTGATGATGCTCTTCCGTCGGAGCGTTGACGCTCGTCCCTAGCGGACGCGCGAGACTTGCTCCTTCATCGTCGCCGATTGACGGAAGGCGAGCTTCTTCGACGCCTTGATCTTGATCGCTTCGCCCGTCGCCGGGTTGCGGCCCATGCGGGCCGCGCGGCGGCGGATCTGGATCATGCCGATGTCGCCGATCTTCACCTTCGCGCCCTTCAGCACGTAGGCCTTCACGACGTCGGCGTAGCCTTCGACCATCGCCTTGGCTTCGGCTTTCGAGACGCCGAGGTGGTCGGCGACCGACTGGAGAAGCGCGCTTTGGGTCACGGTCGTGCCGGGGGTCGCCGTCACCTTCACCGCCTTCGCCGGCGCGGCGGCTTTCTTCACGGTCGCCTTCTTCGCCGTCGACACCTTCGCCGGCGCAGCCGTCTTCTTCGCGACCGCCTTGCGGGCCGGCGCCTTCCGGGTGGTTTTCTTCACTGCAGTACGAGCCATTTTTGAATCTCTCTTCAAAGGGTGTTGGTGCGTTCCTTTCGTCAGCACGAATCGCCTGCGCGCAACCCTTTGCTGACAACGCGCTGAGGAATGCAGCTGAAAGTCTTGAGAGAGAGTTGATCGCGCAACACTAAAGAGGGCCAATCGCCGACGTCCGACCCGACCCGCCAGTCCGACCGCTCGGCTCCGGCCGCCGTCGGCGCTGCGCCCGCTACTCCTCGCGCTGGTCCCCGCCCGTCTGCGCGACGCCTGCGGCGTCGTTCCGCCGGCCGCCGGCGAGGATGCCGTAGAGGCCGTAGTTGCCCTCGTGGCAGGCGTATTCGTAGATCTGCTCGTCGAGCCGGTTGAGGGCCGTCTCGGCGCGCCAGACGTCCGTGTACACCGTCGGGTCGTCGACCTCGTACTGATAGAGGATCTGATCGTCGGAGATCCGGGTGAAGCGCTCGGTGATCTTGCCGTCGGCGCTCAAGAAGGTCCGGTCGGCGCGCTGGTCGGGATGGATGTTCGTGGTCTCGACCACCAGCGTATCGCCGTCCCACCGGGCGACGGCATCGCCCATCCAGGTCTCGACGCCGTCGCCGCGGTGCGCGTCGCCGATGCGGGCGATCCGGACGTCATGCGCCATCTCGACCATGAACATCACGTCCTCCGGCGTCTGAACGATCTGGACGTTGTTGTTGTAGAGGCTCGACCTCAGCGGCGGACCGCCGGTGAGCAGGACGCAGCGCTCGCCGAGGCCGCGCTCTTCGGGATTGTCGTAGCCCGAGCCGCGCCGGCGCGGATGCGCGGCGCGCAAAGCTTCGCCCTCTTCGGTCAGCGCGGGAATGCGCCCGTCCTCAGGATAAACGATCCACGACGAGCGCATCTCGCCGGCGATGGTGGCGACCTTCGAGCCGGGGTCCGTCCAGACGTAGGAGTAGTTGCCGACCGGCGGCAGCGCGGCGCCGGCCTCGGGCGCCCCCTCGGAGGGCGGGATCGGGGCGGACTCGGTGGCGACGCGCCGGTTGTAGAGCGCGCCCGCCTCCAGCTCGTCGGCCTGCGCGCGCGTCAGCACGAGCGGATATCCCTCGGGCCGCTCGAGCGGGGTCACCGAAGCGGTGCTCCAGATGCCTTGAAGATCGGGACGGCCATCCGCGGTGCGCGGCGGCTCGTAGCCTTCGCCGAAGCGTGATTGCGCGATCGCCGCGCCGGCGAGGCCCGCGGCGCAGGCGACGGCCAGAATTGAAGCTGCAGTTCTCTTGAGCTTGGTCACAGACGTCCCTCCCATCGCCTGTTGCGCCGCCGGCGCGGGTCTGCCGCCCGCCGTCCGTCCGGCCGCACCGAGCCTCAGGCGCGCCGACAATAGCACAGCCTGGGCGCGGCGGCCCTGTCGAAATGGAAGGTCCGCGCTGCAGGTTCGCGGCGCGGCTTAGGCTCAACGATCGACGCTCTTACTCTTCGCGCTGATCGCCGCCCGTGTGGGCGATGCCGAGTTCGTCGTTGCGACGGCCGCCCGAGAGGATGTTGCGCAGGCCGTGATTGCCCTCATGGCAGGCGTATTCGAAGATGCCTTCCTCGACGCGGTTGAGCGGCATCTCGGCGCGCCAGACGTCCTCGTAGACCAGCGGATCGTCGACCTCGAACTCGTAGAGAATCTGCGTGTCGTTGATCCGTGTAAAGCGCTCTGTGATCTTGCCGCTGTCCGACAGGAAATTCCGGCCCGAGCGCTGCGCGGGATGCATGTTCGTCGTCTCGACGACCAGCGTGTCCCCGTCCCACCAGCCGACCGGATCGCCCATCCACTGCTCGACGCCGTCGTCGCGGTGCTCGGCGTCGAGCCGCACGATCCGCGCGTCGTGGATCATCTCCGCCATGATCACGACGTGATCCTCGGTCTGAACGATTTGCGTCGTGTTGTTGTAGAGGTACGAGCCGATGGGCGGACCGGAGGTCGGCAGGATGATGCACCGTTCCGAGAGGCCCCGCTCCTCGGGGTTGTCGTAGCCGGTGCCGCGGCGGGATGAGCCGGCGGCGGCGCGCAGGGCTCTGCCCTCTTCGGTCAGGTCGGGAATCTGGCCGTCTTCGGGATAGACGATGAAGGACGAGCGCAGCTCGCCGTTGATGTTGGCGACGTGCTTGCCGGGGTCCGTCCAGACAACCGAGTAGTTGCCGACCGGCGGCAGCGCGGCGCCGGCTTCGGGCGGCGGCGCGTTGGGGTCGAGCGGTCCGCTCTCGGTCTCGATGCGGCGATTGTAGAGCGCTCGGCCTTCAAGCTCGGCGGCCTGCTCGGGCGTGATGACAAGCGGATAGCCGCGCGGCCGGGTCAATCCGGTGACGGAAGCGTTGGACCATGCGCCCTGCAGATCGGGACGTCCGTGCTCGGTGCGCGGCGGCTCGTACTCCGTTTGCGCCAGTGCGGCGCCGCCGAGCAGCGCCGCACTGGCGGCCGCCAACATCGATCCAGACAGGCGCATTGTCCTCGCCATTGATCAGCTCCTCCCGTCGTCCGCGCCGAAGTCCCGCAGACAGTCATCAAGAGTGATAACACAAGCGAATCCGCCCCGGCACGTTACGATCCGTTCGGGTTTCCGCGCGGCGCGTCTTAAGGCTCCGGCGGCAGATAGGCCACGCCGATCCGCGACGGCGCGGCCTCGCCGGCGGTCAGCGGAGCCAGCTCGAGCACCTCAACGAACGCCGCGCGCGGATAGCGCGCCACTAGCTCGGCGCCTCCGCCTTCGTCAATGTAAGCGTCCCAGACGATCAGCCCGCCGTTCTCCGCCAGGAACGCGTCGCTCGCCCAGGGATTGAGCGCTTCGTTCGGATGATCGCGCACCACGGGCGCGGACGGTGCGAAATGAGCCGCGCTTTCGGCCACGAAGGTCTCGCCGATGATCGCCGGCAGCGGGCCCTCTCCGCCCTGCTCGGCCCAGATGCGCTCGAGCTCGGCCGCGAGCGGAGCGCCCGGGAAATGGATCCGCAACGCCTCGCCCGACAGCCGCGGGCCGAGGCTGTTGACGCCGAGGAATGCGATGAGCGCGAAGGCGGCGAACCCGGCGATCGTCGCGGCGCCCCGACGCCAGGCGCGGGCGCGCACGTCGATGTCGAGCGCCAGCAGCAGCGCCAGCGGCGCCCAGGTCCAGAACGGCGCCGTCCAAGCGCTCTTGATCCGGAACCCGAAAACGACGGCGGCGATAAGCGTCACGACGAACGGCCCCAGAGCCAGCGCGTAGACCATGCGCGTGGCCGGGGAGAACGTAGACGTCTCGGTCGACTGGCCTTCGACGCCGCGCGCGCGCCAGCTCCGGCCGAGCAGCATCGCGAGGAGCAGGAACAGGCTCGTGCCGATCGCGGAGAGCACGAACTCGCCGACGTTCCCCAGCCGCCCCAAAAATCCTTCGGCGATCTGGGCGCGGTCGAGCACGTAGTCGACGGTCTCGCCGCGCATCGCCAGCACCCACATCGCATGCGGAAGAAACACCAGCCCCGCAGCGAGCGCGCCGAGGTAAGGCCACGGCGCGGCGAGCCGCTTGCGCCCGGCCGGATCGAGCAGGAAGAACGCCGCGATCACGATCGCGATCACTGCGGAGGTGTACTTCGCGTACATGCCGAGCCCGAGGATCAGGCCCAACCCAATCCAGTCGCGCGCCCGCCCCTTTTCAAGCGCCAGGAGCGCGAACCAGCCCGCCGCGGCGAACACCGGCAACAGGAGGACGTTCGGATTGAACTCAGGGATCGCGTAGTTGACGTAGAACACTGTCTGCAGCGCCGCCGACGCCCAGAACGCCGCCGCTGGCCCGACAACCACGCGCGCCCCGCGCCAGACGAAAAGGTGCATCAGCGCGGCGCAGGCCGCCGACATCCAGACGTGCGCCCAAGAGCCCCGTCCGATCAGCAGCGAGGCCTTGAGCAGCCACGCCTGCAGCGGCGGATGCTTCTCGTAGCCCAGCTCGAAGCCGGCCGCCCAGACCAGCCCCTCGGCCGCGTCGAGCGTGATGTTCGGCATCACCAGCGGCGGCAGCACCGCCCAGAGCGCGAACACCGCGCCGGCCGACCAGAGCGCGCGCCGGGTCCAGGTTGCTGCATCATCCGTTAGCGGAGCGCCGGAAATCGACGCAGCGGTTCCGACAGTCATGTCAGCGACCCAAAATCGAGCACCGCGGGCTCGCGTCCGGTCGCCCGGATGAACGCCATGAGGTCGGCCGAGGAAACGGCCGTCGTCGCGGTGTTCTCGAGCGGATGGAAGTTGACCGTCTCGTGCGCCATGAGCGCTGCGTCAAGCACCATCGTCACCCGCGCGCCCGGATCGTTGATCAATGCGAACGCGGTCACCGAGCCGGGCCGCACGCCCAGCGCCTCCCAGAGCGCCTCCTCCTTGCCGAAGGAGAAGCGCTGCACGCCCGGCATGCGGTCGGCGAGCGCGCGGTGCAGCTTGTTGACCGGCACGCTGGTCTCGGCCAGCGCCGAGACCAGCGCCAGCCGCCCCGCCTTGTCGGCGAGGAACAGGTTTTTCGTATGCCCGCCCGGCATGTCCGACTTGATCGCGCTGCTTTCGGCGACGGTGAAGGTCGCGGGATGATCAATCGTCCGGTGCGCGATCCCCAGCGCGTCGAGCACGCTCAGCAGCTCGGCGCGCCCCGCCGGCGGGCTCAGCGCGGCGATTGCGGGGTGTACGGCGGGCCTTTGGGCGGGTTGGGTCATGATCCTTCGCCTTTTGCCACGGCGGCGCTGAGATCGACAATCGGACGCCGCGCCCCAGCCGTGCGCGCGGCGCTGAAGGCCCGAACCTGCGGCCTGCATGTTTCGGTTTGCCGATTTTTCATCTAGCGTGCTCCTGCGGCGTCAAACAACAAGGCCTCAGTGACCTCGAGGCCAGCCAAAACCGCCGCAGGGACGAAGGAGGAGCGCCCCGATGGGGTGGCGGCGCGCGTTCACCGGCCGGACCGCCGGCTGCAGCGTCACAGGACGCCTGATCGCAGCTTGGCTGATCATCGCATCCGCTGCGATCGCGCCCGCTCGCGCGGCCGAGCCCGGCGCCTCGCTCGGCCGCTATGAAGGTCACGACTATTTGCTGCTCTGGCCGCCGGAGCGGCCTGCGGGGATCATCGTCTTCCTCCACACCGCCGAGAGCGAGCCGCTGCTGCTTGAAGCCAGCGCCGGGCTGCTCGAAGCGCTCGCGGCCAGCGCGGCGAGCCGCAACTACGCCGTCCTCGCGCCCTCGGCGCCGGCGGGCGGCTGTCCGCAAGGCGGAGACCTCGCCTGCTGGAACATCAGCGACCCGGGTGCGGAGTTCGCCTGGATCGACCGCATCATCGCGCAGATCGAGTACACCAGCGACGTGAGCTTCGCGGCGCGCGACGCGGTCGGCTTCGGTCATGGCGCCCAGCTCCTGCTCGCAGGCTTTTCGGCGCGCGAGCTTGGCCGCTTCTCCCGCGTCGGCCTGATCGAGCCCGAGGCGCCCGGGGCGCCGATCTCGCCCGGCGTCGCGATCGGCGCGGAGACGCTGATCTATCTCGAAGCGGACATGGAGGACGAGGCTTCGGTGCGGCGCGCCCAGGCGGTGCTGACCGCGCTCGACGAGGCCGGCTACGCCGACCGCACCTGCGTGCGCGCGCGGGTGCGCACCGGCACCTATTCGACCGCGAGCTTCGAGGACTTCCTGGTGTGGTTCGCCCGCGACTGCCGCGTCACGCCTCAACCGCCCGCGCCGCCAATCTCCCCCACAGCCGCCGCGGGGACGGACGCGCCGACAGCGCAGTCCGAGCCCGGCGAGGATGACGACCCGGCCGAGCGCGCCCGCCCGGGCCGCTTCAGCTTCAACGATCCGCGGGGGCCGCGGCGGTAGGCTTGCGGCCCTTCGCCCGCGGCCCCCTCGGGCGAGGCTGGGGCGCTTGCAATCGGAAGCAGCCTGCGCGATAAGCCCTGCCTCGCGATTTGACGCGAGATGAGCGGGCGTAGCTCAGGGGTAGAGCATTACCTTGCCAAGGTAAGGGTCGTGAGTTCGAATCTCATCGCCCGCTCCAGATTTTTCAAAGACTTACCACCACTTTTAGCGTCCTCGTCGGCTTCAGACTGGCAAGGTTTTGGCAACGTCAGCGGCCGTTCCTCGGTCGAAATCAGTATGTCTCTCAGGTAGTTGTCGATCGCCGCGACCGCGTTGGACAGGTAGTTGGGGTCGTATCCGGCATAGCGTTCGGTGATGGTGAGTCCCGGCTGCTTGTGCCCCAGCTGGGCGGATACCTCCCAGGCAGGCACGCCGGATGCCCGAAGGTGCCGCGCCATCGTGTGACGGATGGAGTACGGCTGCACCTCCGCGTCGAGGCCCAGCCTGTCCCGCAAACGCCGCCAGGCCGATCTGACTGAGGTCAGCCGCTTGGGCGCAGGACGGTCTTCAGCGTCCTCGTTTTTCGTCCGCTTACGGCGATGCATCAGCAGCCACGGGCCGTCTCCAACGTGATCCCGCAGCGTGTCCGGCAGCTTGACGGTGGGGCGAAACTTCTTGGTCTGCCGACGGCCCGGCGGATTGAGATGCACCAGTCCATGCTCAAGGTCGATCTGAGAGACATGCAGCTCGAAAACGGCGTCCGGCCGTGCCGTCGATCCCGCCATCCAGAGGATGAACCGCTTCAGGTAGTCTTCCTCCGCCAGATGATAGAGCGCCCGCATTTCATCGAGGGTGAGGGGCCTGCCCTTCGGAGGC
>JASFUX010000013.1:0-29202 GCA_050050115.1 Maricaulaceae bacterium
CGCGCCCCAGCAGAGGCCGTTGGGTAGGATGATCTGCACGTTGTCGGGCGTGACCAGTTCGGTGGTGAAGATGTTGATGTCCCTGACCGTGCCCGCCTCTCCGGCGACCTCGACATAGTCGCCGAGCTTGTAGGGCCGGAACAGCACGACCATCACGCCCGCCGCGACGTTGCCGAGCGTGCCCTGCAGCGCCAGGCCGATCGCCAAGGTCGCCGCGCCCAGCATGGCGACGAGCGAGGTGGTCTGCACGCCGAAGCGACCCAGCACCGCAATCACCACGAAGGCGACGACCAGGTAGTAGGCGATCGACGCGAAGAAGCCGCCCAGGGTGTTGTCGATCTTCTCGCTCTTCTCGACCCGCTTGCGGATGAAGCCCTTGATCCGGCCCGCGACCCAAAGCCCGAGGATCAGGATCGCCGCGGCGGCGAAGAGGTTCAGCAGCCAGCCGATCAAGGTGTCGCTATAAGCGTCCCAGACGGCGACGGGGTCGAGCAGCGAGACCGACTCGGCGGCGGCGAGAATGGCGGGGATCATTGAGGGACTCCAGGGGGGCGGCAGGAGGTCCGAAACGGTTAGCACGCGTTGTCGGAGGAGGTGAAGGCGAGGCGGCGCAGGCGGATCATTTGCGGGCGACCGCTTCTCACACGCCAGAAGGCAACGACCAAGATCCAAGAGGCTAAAGCGTCCGGGCGACTCGGAACCCGGTTATGTCGTCCTCAAGCATGGGCCTGAGCCCACTGCGAAAAGCAGAGCGGAGGAACTCTGGAGCACTGCGCCAGGCGCCGCCGCGAAGGACACGAGCGGTACCCTCGCAGTCGCCGGTCCACGCTGAGCCGTCCGTTGGCGCACCGCTGTAGTCGTTGTGAGAGCAATCTTCGATCCACTCAAAGACGTTCCCATTCATGTCATGCAGGCCGAATGCATTTGCGGGGAATGAGCCGACCGGAGCTGTACTAACCCACTGATCGCGACCGGCGGCATCGCCCCTGCAACACTCATCCGCTCCGTAGTTCGCGTATTCGTGGCTCGCCGCGCCCCCCCACCAATAGGCAGTAGTCGTTCCCGCCCGGGCCGCATACTCCCACTCCGCTTCGGTCAGCAGGCGATACGGCGTACCCGAAACCTGAGAGTTCAGCCAACGGACATAGGCCTGGGCGTCGTTCCACGACACGTTGATCACCGGACGTGTTCCCTCGCCCCAGCCCTCATCGCCGCCAGCGCGGTCCGGACCGGAGTTGTCGCAGCCGCCCGCCCTGACGCAAGCGTTCCATTCGTCCCAGGTCACCTCGTATTTGCCAACCGAGAACGAAGCGACGCGGACCGTTCGCCGCGGGCCTTCGTCGTCGTACCGACCCTCCTCATCCTCCGGCGATCCCATGACGAACTCGCCCGCCGGGATCACCACCATCTGGGGCCCCTGGCCGCCCGAGGCTAGCGGATCGCGGAATACGGAGCCCGGCGCGCGCTCGAAGAAGTCGGCGAACGCCCGCGGGCCGGCGGACGACTGGCTCGACGCGGGCGTCGCAACCGGCGCGTCGTGCAGGCGCATCGCGAACTCTTCGAGCGATAGCAGCGACCCGGTTGCAAGATCCGGTGCGATCAGCCCGAGCTGCGCTGAAACGTCGGCGACCGCTGCGCGAGTCATCGGCCCGGCGTCGCCGTCGATCGTCCCTGCATAGGCGCCATGGCGCGCAAGCTCCTGCTGGATCGAGCGCGTGATCTCGACCCGCATCGCCGCCGCGGCCGGATCCTCGCCCGGCGCAGCCGCCGCATCGCCCGCGTCGCGGTCGTCGCCGGCGCCCGCGCCGCACCCCGCCGCCCGCGACCGCGCGAGCGGCGCCAGCGCGCTGTCCGGGTACGCATCGAGGAAGGCTTGGAAGTCGCACGGCGTTTCGGCTCGATCGTACATCAGCTGGTCAGGACTGACCGCCGCCACTTGACCGGTAGGCGCCGGCGCATCGCCCACGTCGCAGCCGCCGAAGCAGAAGTCCGCACCCCGAAGACCGCTTTCATACCAGGGCTGCTGAGCGAGCGCCGTCTCGGTCTCGACCTGTCCTGCGACCCGGCGGAACAGCGACTCCGCGGAAAGCCCCGGCGTGCCGATCAAGCTCGCGAGCGCCGCCGTGAACGGAGAATTCGTCCCCGTCCCGTCCGCCGCCGTCAGGCCGGGCGCCGTGGCGTAGGCGATCAGCATGCCGCGGCTGCTCGACGTCCGCGCCAGCCCGCCGCCGATGTCGCGCCCAGCGCTAGGCAGCGGATTGTTCCTGCAGGCGTCGAGGATGACGAAGTTCACCTGGTTGCCCGCCGCCTGCATGTAGTCGGTGGCGAGGCCGAGACGCGGCGCCTGCGCCCAGATGTCCTGCTCGGTGTTGGCGTCCGCGTCGACGGGCACGAGGTAGTTGTAGCGCTGGCTCTGCACGCCGTGGCCCGCGTAGTAGAAGAGCCCGACCGCGTCGTCCCCGGCCGCCGCCAGGCGCGCGCCAAGCCGAGAGAAAGAGTCCTCCATCTCGTCCTCGTCGGCGTCGATGACGAGGTCGACGTCGAAGCCGACGTCCTCGAGCGCCGCGGCGATCAGCTGTGCGTCATTGACCGGATTGGCGAGCGACCAGCCGGTGCGCTCGTAATCGGCGTTACCGATGACCAGGGCGATGCGATCTTCCGCGCAAGCCGCGCCGGCTGCGATCAGCGCCGCGATCAGTCCGAAGAACGCCCGCATGCTCCCCTCCTTGGTCGGATCGGAGGAGGATTAAACGCGAATGCGGCGGGGATGTGAACGCGCCCCGCCTCAGCCCACGCCGACCACGCGCACGCCGAAGAGGATCGGGTGCAGATAGTAGGCGATCACCCCGTAGGCGACGACGCCGACGACAACGGCGAAGAGATCGCCGGTCCAGCCCTCCGGCGCGGCCGGCGGCGTCTGATCCGGGCGGCGCGAGATCATGAACCGCGCGAGGCCCGCATAGAGAAGAAATCCGCCGAACAGCAGGATCGAGCGAACCTCGCCGTTGGCGATCAGGTGCGCCAGCGCCCAGACCTTCACCCCGGCGAGCATCGGATGCTTCACCGCCGCCTTGATCCGCGAAGCCGGCCCGTAGGCGGAAACCAGCAGGATCAGCGCCGGCAGCATCAGCGCCAGCGTCACGTGCCGCGTCCAGGGCGGCGGATACCACAGCGATCCCGCGGCGATCGCCTCGCGCCAGCCCCAGACGAACAAGACGAAACCGATCAGCGATACGATCGCGACCCCGCCCTTGCGCGGCCCGGCGGGGATCTTTTCCCGGACGGCAGGCAGCAGCAGAGCGACGTGAACGCCGAAAAAGATCACAAGACCGAGGATGAAGAGGGTCATGGCGCGCCCCTGGGTTCGATTGCGCCTACTAGAGCTTATCGCCGCCCGGAAGGAAACTGGACCGCGACCTCGCGCCGGGCTGACGCGCGCGGCCAAGAGTGCTAGGTGCGGTGCAGCGAAGTGCGAAATGCCTCCCCGAAAGGACGACAGATGGCGGAGATGAACGCCGATTTCCCCCTCGACGCGCCGGACATCAAGGTCTCGGTGCGCCAGACGTTCGGAATTGATTCCGACCTCGAGGTTCCGGCTTTCTCAAAGCCGAGCGAGCACACCCCGGACGTGGACGAGGCCTACCGCTTCGACCCGCCGACGACCAAGGCGATCCTCGCGGGCTTTGCGCACAATCGCCGGGTGATGGTCCAGGGCTATCACGGCACCGGCAAGTCGACCCACATCGAGCAGGTCGCCGCCCGCCTCAACTGGCCGCTGGTGCGGGTCAACCTCGACAGCCACGTCTCGCGGATTGATCTCGTCGGCAAGGACGCGATCGTCTTGAAGGACGGCATGCAGGTCACTGAATTCCGCGAAGGCATCCTTCCGTGGGCGATCCAAAACCCCGTCGCGCTGGTGTTCGATGAGTACGACGCCGGCCGCCCGGACGTGATGTTCGTGATCCAGCGCGTGCTCGAAGCCCAGGGGCGGCTCACGCTGCTCGATCAGAGCAAGGTGATCCGTCCACATCCGTACTTCCGACTGTTCTCTACGACGAACACCGTTGGCCTGGGCGACGTCACCGGGCTCTATCACGGCACGCAACAGATCAACCAAGGCCAGATGGACCGCTGGTCGATCGTCGCGACGCTGAACTATCTCGACCACGACGCCGAGACTGAGATCATCATCGCCAAGGCGCCTACGTACGACAACAAGAAGGGCCGCGAGACCATCTCGGCGATGGTCCGCGTCGCCGACATGACGCGCAACGCCTTCATGAACGGCGACATCTCCACGGTGATGAGCCCCAGAACGGTGATCACCTGGGCGGAGAACGCCGAGATCTTCGATGGAGACATCGGCCAGGCGTTCCGGCTGACGTACTTGAACAAATGCGACGAACTCGAGCGCCCGGTGATCGCGGAATTCTACCAGCGCGCGTTCGGCGAGGACCTGCCCGAGGCGGCGAGCCAGGTGAAGGTGGCTTAGTCGGTTACGCCCGTCTAAGCTCGCCGCGACGCGATCGCCGTCTTTGGGGGACGAGGTGGGACCAGTCGCTTGGTTCGAGCGGATCAACGCCTGGGCGGAGCCGATAGCAGCTCAGCTCAACGCGCCCATCTGGGTCGTCGCGGGCGGCGCATATGGATTGGTCGCTTCAGTCGCCGGCATCTTCGGACAGCGCGCGCACAAGCGCTGGATGGCTCGCGTCGAAAGCGGCCAGGCCGAACTCACCGAGCGCGCCCGGGCCGCTGAGACCGCGCAGGACGAGACCCGCGAAGTCCTCGAACGCCACAGCCAGCTGCTTGAGCAGGTGCTCGCTCAGATCAATGCGCAGAGCTCCGTCTCAGGGGTCGAGGTGGATATGTCGACAAAATCGACGATCCGCGAGACCGTCGAAATCCTCGCCGCCGCGCCCGAGGCGGAAAAACGCGCAGCCCTCTCCCGCGCCGCGCAGGGCGATTTGGCCGGCGCTGCTGATGACCTCGCGCGATGGGCCGAGCATCAGCGCCTGACGGGAGCCGGCACCGACGACGCAGCCGAAACCTTCCGAGAAGCCGGCGCGCTCGCGTTCAACACCGACACAGAGCGTGCGCTGCGCAACTACGAATCCGCGCGGACGCTCGATCCGGACAACCCTCAGACGTGGCGCCAGCTCGGCGCGCTGTATTTGCGACTGGGCCGGTTCGATGAGGCGCAAGCCGCCTACGAGGGGGCGGCTGATCGCGCGCCGGACGACCGAGAGACAGCGAACGCCCTGACCGGCCTCGGCGCGATCGCCCAGCGGCGCGGTCGGTTGGACGACGCTGAAGACGCATACCGCCGCGCGCTTTCGTTGTTCGAAACGCTTGGCGACGCGGGCGGACAGTCGCTCATTCTGGGGAATATCGCGCTCATCTCTCGATCCCGCGGCGCAACCGACCAAGCGCGCGCCCAGCTTGGGCAGGCTTTGACGCTGAGCGAGGCCGTCGGCGACGCCGACACCCAAGGCGCCCAGCACATCAGCCTCGGTCTGATCGCCGCCGCCGAAGAGGATTTCGAACGCGCCGACCGTCACTACGCGCGCGCACTCGAACTCTACGAGAGCGTCGGCAACGTCGCAGGCACGGCTTCGGTATACGGCAACCTGGGCACTGTGGCTCAAAAGCGCGGAGACTTTGAAGCGGCCGAAAACCACACCCGCCGCGCTCTGGAACTCGCTGAGCAGCTCGACGACGCCGTCCGCCAAGCCAATTGTTGGCATGCGCTCGGCACGATTGCGATGCGAACAAACGACAACGATGCGGCTGTGGAGCGGTTGACGCGCGCGCTAGAAATCAACCGCACGATCGGCGACGCCGCCGGCGAGGCCTCCCAGCTAGTCAATCTCGGGCTCATCGCACGCCAGCGGGAGCAGATTGAGGACGCTTGCGCCGCTTGGCGCCGCGCGCTGTCACTCTACACCGAACTCGGGCACGCCGCGGCTCAGAAGGTCGAAAAGCTTCTGGCCGAAACCGGCTGCACGTCGACAACTGAGCACTGACTTCCTCCCGGCGCCGTTTCGGAGCTAAGCTCGTCTTTCGCAAGGCTCCAACACTCGGGGGGATCATCGCCATGCGCCGCTTTTCGACCTTCGCGCTCGCCGCAGCACCGTTCGCCTGCCTGCTCGCCGCCGCTCCCGCGGGAGCCCAGGAGAAGTATATCGGCGAGACGTTCCTGACCGCCGCCAACTACTGCCCGCGCGGCTCTCTGCCCGCCGACGGCCGGTCGATGGAGATCAATTCGTATACAGCGCTCTTCTCACTGCTGGGAACGACCTACGGCGGAGACGGGCGCACCACTTTCGCCTTGCCGGACCTTCAGGTCCGCGCGCCGGTCGCGGCCGGGCGCTCGACCCGCGGCGGGGAGCTGGCCATCGGCGAGTCGATCGCAGGTGCGCCGGGCGTCGGCGACCCAGGAATGACCGACAGCGACAGGGCCCTGCCGGCGCAGATCGTCACCAACCGCGACATCGCGCCTGAGGAATCGCCCGAGACGGTCGGCCCCGACCCGGCGCTCGCAACCCCGCTCTACACCGCGCCGCGCATCGGCGCGGGCCTGGCGATGACCTGGTGCGTCGCCGTCGAGGGGATTTATCCGGCCCGCAACTGACCGCCGATCACGGCGAAACCGGCGCAAATCGGCATTCCGCGCTCGCATCTGCGGCGCGAGCGAACTATGTCTCGGCGCAAGGATTCTGTGACCCGTAGAGCCTCGTGACCGAAAAAGCCCGCCCCGCCGAAGAGATGTTCAAGCGCGCCCTTGCGGCGGCGACGCGCGCGCTCGCCGGGCGGGGGCCGATCGAAACGCGCTTCGGCGGCGACGGCGCCTCGATCGGGCGCGACGGCATCATCCTGCCCGCCCCGCCCCGGCCGATGACCCAAAAGGCCGTCGCCCGCGTGCGCGGCCAGTCCGACTCCGCGGCGCTCAAGCTCGCCCATCACGACGCCGCCGCCCACGCCCGGATGCGTCCGCGCGGCGAGGACGCTCGCGCGGTCTTCGAGGCCGCCGAACAGGCGCGCGTCGAAGCGATCGGCGCGAACGCGATGAGCGGAGTGGACGCCAACCTCACGGCCGCGCTCGTCGACCGCTGCGAGCGACGCGGACTGCACAAGGTCACGAGCCGCGACGAGGCGCCGATGGCCGAGGCGATCGGGCTTTTGTTGCGCGAACGGCTGACCGGCAAGGCGCTGCCCCCCTCCGCGGTCCATGTCGCCGAGCTGTGGCGCGAAACGATCGAGCACGAGGCCGGCGAGGCGCTTGAGGCGCTCGCCGAGCACATCGACGACCAGGAAGCCTTTGCCGAAGCGGTGCGCGATCTGATCCGGGACCTCGATCTCGGTGACGAGCTGGGCGAGGACCGCGAAGAGGACTCCACGGACGACGCCGAAGAGCCCGACAACGCCGAGGGCGACGACGAGACCGACGAAGCCGGCGACGACGGCCAAGGCGGCGCCGAACCACCCCCGCCCGACGCCGACGACATGGACGCGGAGTCCGATTTCGAGCCCGGCGAGGATCGACCCGAGACCGAAGGCATGGCGCAGGAGCGCGGACCGGCCGGCGAGCTCGAGGCGCCGATCCTGCGCCCCAATACGCCGATCCCGGAGGAACCGGTCCTCTACAAGGCCTATACGACAGAGTTCGACGAGGTGATCGGCGCGGACGAGCTGTGCGAGACCGAAGAACTCGACCGCCTGCGCGCTTATCTCGATCAGCAGCTCACGCAGCTGCAGGGCGTGGTCACGCGGCTGGCGAACCGCCTTCAACGAAAACTTCTCGCCCAGCAATCCCGGCACTGGACCTTCGATCTCGAAGAAGGCGTGCTCGACACCGCGCGGCTGACCCGCGTCGTCACCGATCCGCTCCAGCCGCTCTCCTTCAAAGAAGAGTCCGAGGTCGAGTTCCGCGACACCGTGGTCACGCTGTTGATCGACAACTCCGGCTCGATGCGCGGCCGGCCGATCGTCATCGCGGCGATGTGCGCGGACATCCTGGCGCGCACGCTCGAGCGCTGCGGAGTGAAGACCGAGATCCTCGGTTTCACCACCAAGGCGTGGAAAGGCGGCGCGGCGCGCGAGAAGTGGCTGAAGGCCGGCCGGCCCGCCGAGCCGGGGCGGCTCAACGACTTGAGGCACATCATCTACAAGCCCGCCGACGCCCCCTATCGGCGCGCCCGCCAGCGGCTCGGGCTGATGATGCGCGAGGGGCTGCTTAAGGAGAACATCGACGGCGAGGCGCTCGAGTGGGCCTGGCGGCGGCTCGCCGGGCGGCCGGAGAAGCGCCGTATCCTGATGGTCATCTCCGACGGCGCGCCGGTCGACGACTCCACCCTGTCGGTCAACGCGGGCGGCTATCTCGACCGACATCTGCGGCAGGTGATCTCCAAGATCGAGACCAGCTCGGAGGTGGAGATCCTGGCCATCGGCATCGGCCACGACGTCACCCGCTGGTATCGCCGCGCGGTCACCATCACCGACGCCGAGCAGCTGGGCGGTGCGATCATCGCCGAGCTGGCCGACCTGTTCGAACACGACAACGCGCGCGGAGCGCACGGCGGGACCGGAACGCCGCAACCCCAGCCAGGGCGCTTGCGCGCATGAGACGACTTTCTTGCGCTTGCTCCGTCCTCGCTGCGGCGGCCGCGCTTGCGGGCGCAGGTTGCGCCACCGCGCCGTCGGGCGCCGCGGCGCAACCGCTCGATCAGGTCGCCGACGCAGGCGCGACCGCGCCGCGATTGCGACCTGAGCCGCCGACGAACCTTCCCCCGCTCGAGCCTGCCGTCGGTGCTTGCGAACCCGCGCCGATCACCTCGCCGCAAGCCTCGTTCGGCGAGCTGATGTTTCTGCGCGGCTTTGAACTGTTGCCGAACACCGGCGACTTCGGCGGCCTGTCCGGATTGATCGCCGCGCAACCGCTCGGACTGGGCGTTTACGCCGACGAGCCGGATTTCTTCATCGCCCTCACCGACAGCGGCCGGCTGGCGACACTGTCCTTGAGAGCGCTCCAGACCGATCCGCAGATCGAATGCGGCCTTCTCAGCATCGCCGATCCGAGCGGCGCGCCGCTGCCGGGGCAGCATGCGGATGATTCCGAAGGTCTCGCGCGGCTGCCGAGCGGCGGCTGGCTCGTTAGCTTCGAGCGCGAGCACAGGATGTCGGCGCTCGTCGGCGGAGAGGCGCCGCGCGAGGCGACGATCTACACATTCGACAACCACGGTCTTGAGGACAACCAGAGCCTTGAGGCCCTAACCGTGCTCGCCGACGGCCAGATCCTCGCCGGCGCGGAGACGCCGTCGATCCTGGGACGCCCTCATCCGGTTTGGCGGTTGCCGCCCGTGAACGAAGATGACCTGGCGTCTGCAGCGGCTGGCGCCCCCGCGCGCGAAGCGCCGCGCAGTCCGACGTTCCGCATTGCCGATCCGAACGGCTACGCGCTCGTCGGCATGGACACGACCGCGCGAGGCAACCTGATCACCCTGCACCGCTTCTACACGGACCGGACCGGCGTCCGCATCCGCGTCGGCTTTCTGCCCCGCGACGTCGCCGAGGGCGGGACCGGCGTGCAGGACGTCGCCGAGATCGCCGCCTTCGACCAGGACTCGCCGATCCCGATCGACAATTTCGAAGGCGTCGCGACGCGCCCCGGCGCCGACGGCTTGACCGAGATCTGGATCGTTTCGGACAACAACTTCAGTCAGAGCCAGAAGACGCTGCTCTATGGCTTCAC
Source organism: Maricaulaceae bacterium (assembly GCA_050050115.1). GTDB lineage: Bacteria > Pseudomonadota > Alphaproteobacteria > Caulobacterales > Maricaulaceae > JASFUX01. Next base: position 9,749 of record JASFUX010000013.1, read on the forward strand.
CTTCGACGAGGCGGCGTTCGAGGCCGGACACCAGCGCTGATCTTCAGCCAAACGCTGCAAAGGGGGCGAAGATGACGGCCGGCTATTCCGGGACGCCGCTGGCGAAAAAGCTGGGCCTCACCGACGGCGGGCCGCTGTTCGCGCGGAAGATGCCCAAGTCCGTCCGGGCCGAGATCGAAGAGGTCGTTCGGCCGAAGTTCATCCGCAGCCCCCGCGCCGAGCTGCCCGCCGCGCACGTGTTCCATACGATCGCCGCGGAGCTTGAGGCCGACCTGAAGCTGCTGCGCCCTCTTCTCGCGCCCGCCGGGCAGCTCTGGGTTTCCTGGCCGAAAAAGAGCGCCAAGACCGGAACCGACATCACCGAAGACACCATCCGAGAGCTCGCCCTGCCCATGGGCTTCGTCGACGTGAAGGTCTGCGCGGTCGATCAGACCTGGTCGGGTCTCAAGCTGGTGATCCGTAAAGAGCTGCGGTGACGGCGGCGATCGCGCGGCGCCCCGCCCCGCGCCGATCGATCTCTACAATTTTATTCATTGTATACTGACATTGTCGTTGAACTCGACGGAGTTTCTAACGAAGAGTGAAAACTCGCGGCAACACCTCAGGGCGTACCACTACGCGTAGTGGATGTCGGAGGTGAGCCGATGTTGCGGCGTAAGTGGCTGCGTTTCCTTCGGGAAAAGGCCGGAAACACCACGATTATATTTGCGCTGTCGCTGCCCGCGCTCGTCGGCTTCGCCGGGCTGAGCATCGACGCGAGCTACTGGTACATGCGTCAACGGCAGGTGCAGGCCGCCGCCGACCTCGCCGCCTTTGCGGGCGCGGTTTCGATCCGCAACAACGAGTCGGTCTACCAGGCCGAAGGCGAGGCGACGGGCGAGGCGACGCGCCACGGCTATGACCCTGCGCGCGGATCGATCGACGTGAACTCGCCCCCGCTGTCGGGCGGCTTCATCTCGAACCGCTCCGTCGAAGCGATCGTCGTGCAATCAGAGCAGCGCTTCTTCTCGGCGATGTTCTCCGACGAACCGGTGACGCTGACCGCCCGCGCGGTCGCTTCCTACACAGAGCCGCAGAACGCCTGCGTGCTCGCGCTCGATCACGAGGAAGCGGGCGCGATGGAGTTCTTCGGCTCTTCGAACGTGTCGCTGATCAACTGCGAGGTGATGTCCAACTCGATCGCCTCGAACGCGTTTGAGATCTCCGGCTCGGCCGACCTCGAAACGCCCTGCGTGAACGCCGTGGGCGGCGTCTACGTCGGCGGTTCGAGTTCCGCGGTTCGGCTGACGGCGTGCCGCGAGCCGCGGACCAACCTGCCGCGCGCGCTCGACCCCTATGCGTCAGTGGTCGAACCCGACACCTCGGGCCCCTGCGACAATCTCGGCGGAACCGAGACCAGCGTTTCGAACCCGAGCGGCGTGCGCAAATTCTGCGGCGGCCTCAACCTCAACGACAACTATGTCTTCGAGCCGGGCGTCTACATCGTCGACGGCGGCGACTTCCGCATCAACTCGAACGCCACGGTGTCGGGCGACGGCGTCACTTTCTATTTCACCGGCGGCGCGGAAGCGAACTTCAACGGCAACGCCACGATCGACGTAACGGCGCCCTCGACCGGCGAATACGCGGGCATCGCCTTCTTCGGCGACCGCGACGACACCAACACGACGCACAAGTTCAACGGCACGGCGGACTCCCTGATCACCGGCTCAATGTACTTCGCCGGCGGCAGCATCGAGTTTCTGGGCGATTTTTCGGGCCAAAACGGCTGCATGCAGATCGTCGGCCGCACGGTCCACATCGGCGGCAACACCGCCATCGAAACCGACTGCTCCGGCTCGGGCATCAAATGGGCGAAGGTGCCCGGCGATGTCCGGCTGGTCGAATAAAGAGGCGTGAGATGACCAATATCCTCGTCAACACCTTCCGTCGCGCGCGCGCCGCGTTCGCAAGCTTCGCCAAGCGCCGCGACGGCGTCGCAGCGACGGAGTTCGCGCTGATCGCGCCGATCCTGGCGGGCATGCTTCTGGGCGTCATCGAACTCGGGATGGTCACCTACGACCGCACCGACATGCACGCCTCTTTGAGGAACGGCGCGCAGTACTTCATGGCGGGCGGCGACGACATCGAAGCGGCGCGCAGCATCGTCGTGCAGTCCTGGGCGGCCGCCGCCGAGGGCGAGACCGCGAGCATCGACATCGTCAGCTACTGCGAATGCGCCGGCGCGGGCGCGCCCTGCGGCGCGCTCTGTCAGGACGACTCCGTGCCTGACGTGTTCAAAGAGCTGCGCGCGACCACCATCCTCGACGGCATCTTCGGAACCTATGAGATCGAAGCCAATGAAACCGTCCGCACCCGCTAGATACGCGCTGCTTTTCGCGCTCGCCCGCGACAAACGGGGGGCGTCCGCGCTCGAGTTCGCGCTGATCTCTCCGATCCTCATCGTCCTCATTCTTGGCGCGATGGAGGTCGGCTGGGCGATGAACCGCGCCTCGACCGTGCAGTGGGCGATCGAACGGGCTTCGCGCGCCGCCATGGTCGACAGCCTAGTGACCCGCGAGGAGCTCGAGGACCGGGTCAACGAGATCCTGCGCAACATGAACGAGCCCGACGGCGTCACCATCCGCTACGAGGTGAGCAGCCTCTCGGACGCCGTCGTCGGTCACGTCAGCGCCGACTACGCCCACAGCTTCCAGATGCCGTTCGTGCCCGGCGCAGACATGCGCGTCACGGTGGACAGCTACATACCGGTCCCCTGACGTCTTCGCCAGCGCGCGCGGCGCTTTCGGGCGCGCCGATTGAAGACTAAGCTCTCCCTACATCGACGTCGCTGTCAGCGCAGTCGGGGGAGCTTTTCATGTTCAGGCGCATCATCATCGCCGCCGTCCTGCTCATTCTCATCGCAGCCGCCGCGCTGTTCTTCGGCGGCTCGCTGCCGGGGGTGATGTTTTTCGGCGCGGCCGAGCGGCTCAACATCGACGGTCGCGCGCCCGCGGTCGCCGACGCTCTGCCGACGGACGGGGTCGGCTGGGCCTACTACGGCGGCGATCCCGGCGGCATGCGCTACAGCGCAGTGGAACAGATCACGCCCGAAAACGTCGGCGCGCTCGAGATCGCCTGGGTCCACAACACCGGGGCGTTTGAAGGCCGCGAGACGTTGATGAGGCGCACCGCCTTCGAGACGACGCCGATCCTGGTCGAAGGCTCCCTGATCTTCTGCACCCAGTTCAACGAGATCGTCGCGATCGATCCCAGCACGGGCGATGAACGCTGGCGCTACGACCCCGAAGTCCCGCTCGATCTCAGCCCCGCGAATCAATACACCTGCCGCGGCGTCGCCTACTGGGACAGCGCCGAGGCCGACCGCGTCAGCGAAGAATGCGCGACCCAGATCTTCATGGGCACGGTCGACGCACGCCTCATCGCCGTCGACGCGCGAACCGGCGCACCGTGTACGGACTTCGGCGACGGCGGCGAAATCCGCATCCACCCGTCGATGAGCCTGCGCTGGCCCGGCGAGTTCAACATCACCTCAGCGCCGACGGTCGTCGCCGACACCGTCATTGTCGGGACCTCGATCTCGGACAACCTCCGGCTCGAAGCCCCCGCGGGGACGGTCTTCGCGTTCGACGCGCGCACGGGCGCGCCGCTGTGGGACTTCGACCCCGTCCCGCGCGATCCTGAAGACCCCGCGCGCGGCAGCTGGGGCGAGGACAGCGCTGACCGGGTCGGGCACGCCAACGTGTGGTCGACCATGTCGGTCGATCCGGCGCGCGGCCTCGTATTCCTGCCCACCTCGAGCCCGTCGCCGGACTTCTTCGGCGGGCTTCGCCCCGGCGACAACCGCTACGCCAACTCCGTCGTCGCGCTCGCAGCGGAGACAGGCGAGGTCGTCTGGCATTTCCAGACCGTTCATCACGACGTCTGGGACTACGACGTGCCGGCGCAGCCGGGTCTTTATTCCATCACCGACGCGGACGGCGCGCGGCGCGATGTGGTCGTCCAGGTGACCAAGACCGGCTTCGTGTTCGTGCTCGATCGCGACACCGGCGAGCCGGTGCTGCCGGTCGTCGAGCGCGCGGTTCCCCAGGGCGGGGTCGAGGGTGAGGTCCTCTCGCCCGTTCAGCCGTTTCCCGCGCGCACGCCGCCGCTCGTGCCCAACGAGATTGCGCCCGAAGACGCGTTCGGCCTCACTCCGTTCGACAAGTCGATTTGCGCAGCGCGCATCCGCGAGGCGCGCACCGAAGGCATGTTCACGCCGCCGAGCACGCAAGGCACGATCATCTATCCGTTCACGGGCGGGGGCGCGAACTGGGGCGGCGGCGCGTTCGATCCGTCGCGCAATCTCCTGGTGATCAACGCCTCGAACCTCGTGCACGTGGTCACGCTGATCCCGGCCGAGGACGGTCGGCCGGATTATCCGGTCGAGGAATATGCGCCGCAAGAGGGAACGCCCTACGGCATGACCCGCGAGATCCTGCTCTCCCCGTTCGGCCTGCCTTGCTCGCCGCCGCCCTGGGGCGTCATCGTCGGCGTGGATCTCGTATCGGGCGACATCGTCTGGCGGCGGCGGATCGGCACGACCGAGGACCTCGCGCCCGGCGCGCCGGTCCTCGAGATCGGCACGCCGAACTTCGGCGGACCGATCGTGACCGCGGGTGGGCTCGTCTTCATCAGCGCAACGATGGACGACTATCTGCGCGCCTTTAACGTCGAGACTGGCGAGGAGCTATGGAAGGGCCGGCTGCCGGCGGGCGGTCAGGCGACGCCGATGACCTACGAGTGGGACGGCCGCCAATACGTGGTGATCGCCGCAGGCGGTCATGCGCGCGGCGGTACGCGCCTCGGCGACGCGATCGTGGCGTTTGCTTTGCCGGAATAGAGGTGACTAAGCGCTCGGAGCCGCTTCGGTTTCGGCGAGCTTCTTCTTGACGTCCTTCTTCACTTTGAGGGCGTCCTTCGACAGCTTCTCGTCGCTCGCCTTGACCAGGTAGGCGTCAAGCCCGCCAACGTGGTCGACCGAGCGCAGCGCCGAAGCCGTGATCTTGAACTTGAACGAGCGGCCGAGCGCGTCCGACAAGAGCGTCACATCGTGCAGGTTCGGCGCGAACCGCCGCTTGGTCTTGCGGTTCGAGTGGCTGACGTTGTTCCCCGTCATCGGGGACACGCCGGTGAATTCGCAGCGCCGGGCCATGGGTCACGCCTTCTTTCGGATCACCTCCCAAAGGAGCCATTCGGGGACCTTTGGGGATCAATCTTTCTTTCGGAATGCTACAAGCCGGCTCCGGCACGTTCGGCCGAAGCGCGCCGCTGCTTAGACGGACGATGCATTTGCGTCAAGCGCGCGGGCCCGGCGACGCCGCGAGAAGGCCGCAAACCAGCTGCATATGACGCCGTTGCGGGCCTTGACCACAGCTTCCGCGGCGCCGCAAGTGCTCCCGTGCAGGGACTATGATAAGGGGGCGATGAAGGAGTTCGTCATGCTTCGCTCGACCTGCGCCGCGCTCGCCCTCGCCGTCGGACTGTCCGCCGCCGCTTACGCCCAAGACGAGGTCAACGCCGTCGCCGCGGTGTTCGACCAAGAAGCCCCCGGCCTTGATGAGACCAACTCAGGCCGGCTCAGGATCCTTTACAACGGCTACTTCCTCGCCTTCCGCGTGATGAAGGCCGACGTCACCGCCGACGTCGGCGACGGCGAATACGCCGCCAGCGCCGTGTTCCGGACCGCCGGGATCGCCGGCTGGTTCGACGATTCCGAGATCGAAGCGCGCACCTACGGCGCGTTGAACGGCCAGGGCGTCGAGCCGCGGCGCTACCAGCACACAAACCACGCCAGCTCGAAGAACCGGATCGTCGCCATCGACTTCCAGGACGACGCGACCGTTCCGGTGGTCACGCCCGAGTTCGGCTCGCCAGGCGATCCCGCGCCCACGCCGGACGATCTCTTCGGCTCGCTCGATCCGATCTCCACGTTCGTCACGATCGCGCTCGACGGTGGAGATCAGCCGTGCAACCGCACCGTCGAGGTGTTCGACGGCAAGCAGCGCTTCGATCTGACGCTGCGGGCGGTCGAGACCGAGCGCGTCTTCACCCGCGCCTACGACGGCGACGCGCTGCACTGTCACGTCTTCTATACGCCGGTCGCCGGATTCGACCCCGAAGACCTGGCCGATCCGGAAGACTATGCCCGGCCGATGAGCATCTGGCTCGCCGAGTTCGGCGACGGGCGCTGGGCGCCGGTGCGCATCCACGCGCGCGTCTCGGGCGTCACCGCGCGCATCGAGGCCAAGAGCGTGCAGGTCGAGGCTTCCGCGATCCCGCGCCGCGCCGAGATCGAAACGCCGGTCGCCGAAGACACGGGCATCGATCACGGCTGACAGCAAGATGAGACGCGCTGCAATGGCCGGTCTCGCCGCGGCGGGAGCGCTCGCCTTCCCCGCGCTCGCCGACGAAGCGGATCACATCACGCTTGAATACAACGGCACGCTCGCTGGCCTGCCGGTATTGCGCGCCGGGTTCGACGCGAGCCTCGAGCCGGACGCCTATTCCGGCGCCGTGACCTTCCGCAGCGCCGGCCTCGCCGGCTTCTTCAAGACCGCGCGCGTGCAAGGCGCCGGACACGGCGGGCGACGCGCAGCCGGCTTCGACCCGGCCGCCTACACCCATGTCGAGACGACCGGGCGGAAGACCCGGACGGTCGAGCTGACCTACGCCGAAGACGACGTCGACGTCGACGCGACCCCGCCCTTTGGCAGCCCCGGCGATCCTGCGCCGACCGCTGCGCAACGGCGCGAAGCGCTCGATCCGTTCACGGCGATCCTGGAGATCATGATGGGTGCCGGCGAAGCGCCATGCGCGCGCACGGTGCCGATCTTCGATTCAAAGCTCCGTTACGATCTCGACTTCCACCCGGCCGGTTCCGACGAAGACTTCCGCACGCCCGGCTATCGCGGTCCGGCGCGGCGTTGCGAGGTCTACTACCGCCCGATCGCCGGCTACGACCCTGAGGACCTCGCCGATCCTGAAGTCTACGCCACCCCGATCAGCTTCTGGCTGGCCGAGGTTGCGCCCGGGGTCTGGGCGCCGGCGCGGATCAACGCGCGCTTCGATGTCGCCTTCCTCTCGATTACGGTGGCCGTGCGCCTAACTAAGGTGGAGACGACCTTCTCCGATCCGACCTAACCGGGAGGCCGCCGTGACCGGCGAACCGTTCGAAGCGCGCGTGACTGCGGCGCTCGGACCGACAAACACCGGCAAGACCCACCTCGCGGTCGAGCGCATGCTCGGCCGCGGCTCAGGCGTCATGGGCTTTCCGCTTCGGCTGCTGGCGCGCGAGATCTACGACCGGGTGTGCAAGGCCAAGGGGCCTTCGGCGGTCGCCCTCCTGACCGGCGAGGAGAAGATCGCCCCGCCCGAGGCGCGCTATTTCATCTGCACCGTCGAGGCGATGCCTCAAAACAAGGAAACGGCTTTCGTCGGCGTCGACGAGATCCAGCTCGCCGCCGATCCCGAGCGCGGCCACGTCTTCACCGACCGGCTGCTGCATGCGCGCGGCAGCGAAGAGACCATGCTGCTTGGCGCGGAGACCATGCGCCCTCTCGTCCGCGCGCTTGTCCCCGAGGCGTGGCAGGATCGGCGCGAGCGGCTCTCGACCTTGACCCACATCGGCCCGGTGAAGCTGACCAAGCTGCCGCGCCGCACGGCCGTCGTCGCCTTCTCCGCCGAGGAGGTCTACGCCATCGCCGAGCTGATGCGCCGGCATCGCGGCGGCGCGGCGGTGGTGATGGGCGGGCTCTCCCCGCGCACGCGCAACGCCCAGGTCGAGCTTTACCAATCCGGCGAGGTCGACTTCATCGTCGCCACCGACGCCATCGGCATGGGGCTCAACCTCGATGTCGACCATGTCGCCTTCGCCAGCTTGTCGAAGTTCGACGGTATGCGGCGCCGGCCTTTGACCGCCGCCGAACTGGCCCAGATCGCCGGCCGCGCCGGACGCTTCCGCGCCGACGGCACGTTCGGCGCGACGGGCGACTGCGCCCCCATCGACCCCGAAACGGTCGAGCGCATCGAGAACCACCGCTTCGAGCCGGTGCGTGCGATCCAGTGGCGCAACGCGGATCTCGACTTTTCCTCCGTGGACGCGCTGCAGACCTCCCTCGCTGCGCCCTCGCCCGCGCCGGCCTTGCGGCGTGCGCGCCAGGCGGCCGACGAAGCCGCGCTCGCCGCCCTCGCCGACGATCCAGATCTCGGACCACAGCTTGGAAACGCGGCGGCGGTGCGTCGCGCCTGGTCGGCCTGCCAGCTGCCGGACTTCCGCCGCGCCACGGTCGACCAGCACGTGCGCCTCGTTGCGCGGATCGCCCGATCTCTGCTCGGTCCCGAAGGCCGGTTGCCCGAGGCTTGGATCAAGGCGGAGACGGAGAAGCTCGACAACACCTCGGGCGAGGTCGACGCGCTGGCCGCGCGGCTGGCGCATATCCGCACCTGGACCTACGCGGCCAACCGCGAAGACTGGCTCGCTGACGCCGCCGAATGGCGCGAGCGCGCCCGCGCAATCGAGGAGCGGCTCTCGGACGCGCTGCACGAGCGGCTGACTCAGCGCTTCGTCGACAGACGGTCCTCGGCGATCATGCGCGGCCTGCGCGCGAACGCCGATCTCGTCGCCACGGTGTCCGAACGCGGCGACGTCGAGGTCGAGGGCCACTTCGTCGGCGAGCTGAAGGGTCTTTCCTTTGCGCCGGACAAGCGCGGCGACCGGCTCGACGCGCGCGCTCTGTCGAACGCCGCGCTCTCGGCGGTGCGCCCGGAGATCACCCGCCGCCTCGGCGCGATCGCACAGGCGAGCGACGACGCCTTCTCCCTCGGCGACGACCTGAAGATTACTTGGGACGCCGCGCCGATCGCCCGGCTTGCGCCCGGATCGCACGCGCTGAGTCCCAGGATCGAGCTTCTGGGCGGCGACCTTGCATCCGGCCCGGCGGCCGAGCGCGCGGTCAAGCGGCTCGAGACCTGGCTCGACCGGCAGATCGACCTTCAGCTCGGCCCGCTCAACGCCGTCCGCCGCGCCCCGCGCGAAGGCGCGGTCGCCGGCTTGGCGCGCGGGCTCTGTCACGAGCTGGCCGCCGGCCTCGGCGTGGTCGACCGGCGCGCGCACGACGAGCTGGTCGCCGATCTATCGGCCGCCGAGCGCCGCAGCGTGCGCGCGCTCGGGGTGCGGATCGGCGAGTTCTCGGTCTATCTGCCCGCGCTGATCAAGCCGGCGCCGGCGCGCCTGTTGGCGCTGCTGCACGCCGCGGCTCAGCCGAAGGGCGGTGCGCGCCCCTTCCTGCCCCAGCCGGGACGCACCAGCCTGCCCGCGAGCGGCCGACGCAGCCAGACCGCCTACGCCGCGGCGGGCTATCGACGCTGCGGACCGCTGGCGGTGCGGCTCGACATGCTCGAGCGGCTCGCGGACGCGCTGCGCGATGCGCGCCGGGCAGCCAAGCATCAGCCCTTCGCCGTCGCGCCGGAGATGCTGGCGCTGCTCGGATGCTCGCACGAAGACTTCGCCGGCGTGCTGCGCGCGCTCGGCTACCGCTCGAAGCGCTCCAAACCGACCGAAGCGGGGGCTGAAGCGGAAACTCCCGCGCCGACACTGTGGACCCCGCCGCGACCGCCCAAACGCAGCGTCCGGCCCAAGCCCGCTGCGGACGCCTCACCGTTCGCCGCCCTCGCCGAACTCAGTCCTGGCGGAAAGGCGCCCGCCTCGCGCCGGCCGCGGTCCAAGCGCCGACGCGCGCGGCCAGCCGCGCCGAAATCCGAAGAATGAGCGCTCCGCATCCGGATCACGCCATCGCCGAGCTGCGGCTCGACCTGTGGCTCTGGCGGGCGCGCTTTTTCAAGACCCGGACGCTCGCCACCCGGTTCGTCGACACCGGCCGCGTGCGCGTCATCCGCGACGGCGAGGCGCTGCGCGGCCGCAAGCCCTCGTTCGCGGTCATGGTCGGCGACGTCGTCACCTTCGCCCGCCGCGGCCGGGTCGTCAGCGTCGAGATCGCGGCTCTGCCCGCCCGCCGCGGCCCGGCGAGCGAAGCACGGGGCCTTTACCTCGACCAGGACTTGGGCCAAACCGAAGCCGAGTAGGGAGCGGCCGAGATGTGGAGCAAGATCAAGAGCCTCGTCAGCGCGCGCAAAGGACCCGGCGCGCCGGCGTTGAAGCTCGACGAAGCCCAGGTGTGCGCCACGGCCTTGCTGGTCGAGGTCGCCCTCTCGGACGGCGTCTACGCCGAGGTCGAGGCTGAGCAGATCTTCGAGATCATCCGAGACACCTTCAAGCTCGACGACGCCCAGGCCGCAGCCATCCTCGAGGAAGCGGACAACCGCGCCGAGAGCGCCGCCGACCATCATGGCTTCACCAAAGTGGTCAAGAAACTGCCGCTCGACGAGCGCGAGTCGCTGGTCGACAACATGTGGCGGGTGGTCTTCGCCGACGGCCAGGAGACCCCGGACGAGGACGCGATCATGCGCAAGCTCGCCCATCTCCTCCACGTCGACCCGCGCGCCAGCCGCCTGAGCCGCCGCAAGGCCGCCGACGGCAACGAGAACGGCGACGGCGGCGGCGAGGTCTGAGCGGCGCTAAGGCCGATCCAGTCGCCCCAGATTCCGCCGCATCACCGAAGTTTAATTCGCGTTCGCGCCGCACGGACGGTCAAATCGGCGCGTCCGGGCGCGCGAGCGCTCTGTTCGAGGGAGGACATCAGATGAAACGCGCCGTTTTCGCCGCCGCCGCGCTGTTCGCCGCCGCCGCGCCGGCCAGCGCCCAGAATCTCCACGGTCTCGACGTGCAAGGCCTCGATCCCATGGAGGGCGAGCCCCAGCAGCTTGTCGTGCTGATCCACGGCTACACCCAGACCGGCCAGTCGATGCGGCCGCTGGCCGAGGCGCTCTCGGCGCGGCTGATCCACGCCGCGATCGTCTATCCCGACGCGCCGCTTGAAGCCCAAAGCGGCCGCAGCTGGTACAATTTCCGCGGCGACGACGCCGAAGCGACCCGCATCGCCGCGCGCGAAGGCGTCCAGGAACTCGTCGCCGAGCTCGCCGACGCTTTCACCATCGATCCGAGCAACATAGCCATCGTCGGCTTCTCGCAAGGCGGCGGCGTCGCGCTCGGCGCAGCGACCTGCGCCGCGCCCGACTACGCGGCCGCCGTATCGATCGCCGGCGTGATCAACGAAGTTTGCGACGCCGATGCGGAGGGCGCGAAGACCTCGTTCCTGTTCGTACACTCGATCGATGATCCGACCGTGCCGCTGGCGCGCGGCGAGGCCGCCGTCGCCATGGTCAACGACGCGGGCTATGCGGCCGAGATGGAGGCGTTCGAAGGCGACACCCACTGGCCGAGCGCCGACGCGATCGCGCGGGTCCAGGACTTCGTCGTCGAGGCGCTGACCGAGTAGCGCTCCGCGCCAAGCGAGGGTGCGCGCGCGCTTCGGCGCGTCCGGCTAAACCCTGGGTTCAACAACGCCGCATTGACAGATGCGGCGCCCGCGGCCATTTGAGCGCGCTCTAGCCGAACGATCGCGACGGCCTTCGAGGGAACAGCCCGCCGATGACGTATGTCGTCAAAGACGCCTGCATCCGCTGCAAGTACATGGATTGCGTGGAAGTCTGCCCGGTGGACTGCTTCTACGAGGGCGAGAACATGCTCGTCATCCACCCCGACGAATGCATCGACTGCGGCGTCTGCGAGCCGGAATGCCCGGTCGAGGCGATCGTGCCCGACACTGAAGACGACCCGGACGGCAAGTGGTTGGAAATCAACACGAAATTTGCCTCGGTCTGGCCGAACATCACGATCAAGGGCGAGCCGCCGGCCGACGCGGACGCGATGGCGGAAGAAAAAGGCAAGTTCGAGAAGTATTTCTCGGAAAAGCCCGGCGAGGGCTCGTGAGGATTCGCTTTTCGGGGCGGCCTCGGACGTCTTGATTCTCCTGGCGCGGGCATTCTGGGGCCCTTTGTCCGCCAGGCGGACTGCCGCCAAATCCCCGGGAAAATTGAATTAATTCCCAATCGTGCTATAATACAGGTTCTGTCCGCGTGGAGGATGGGCGCTCAAGCGCCCTTGGGAGGTCCCCCGCGCGGCGAGGCGCAACAGATCTCGGACTGCTTTTTTTGACGTGAACGATGAACGGCCCGGAAGAGGCTGCGGATCAGTTCGCTTTGAACGTCAGTGTTTTGAGATCGTTGGGGTTTTGGGGCCGCAAGAGAGAAGATATGGCGACGAAGACAAAAAAGAAGACGACTGGTTTGGCGTACAAGGTCAACGACTGCATCGTGTATCCGGCGCATGGCGTTGGCCGCATTACCGGCGTGGAGAAGGAGACCATCGCCGGCATCGACATGGAGGTGTACGTCATCTCCTTCGAGCAGGATAAGATGACGCTTCGAGTGCCGACGGCGAAAGCCGACGCGACCGGCATGCGCCCCTTGGCTTCGGGCAAGGTGGTCCAGGACGCGCTGACCACGCTCAAGGGCAAGGCACGCATCAAGCGCACGATGTGGAGCCGCCGCGCTCAGGAGTACGAAGCGAAGATCAATTCGGGCAACCTCATCCAGATCGCCGAGGTCGTCCGCGACCTTCACCGCGGCGAGGACCAGCCCGAGCAGTCCTACTCCGAGCGTCAGCTCTATGAATCGGCGCTCGACCGGATGGTCCGCGAGGTTGCTGCTGTCGAGAAGATCGACCGCGACTCGGCGCTCGCGAAGCTGTCGAAGTCTCTGGTGCGCTCGACTGCGGCCGCCTGAGGCGACAGCTCGAACCGCACGTGGAAACGCCCGGCCGGAAACGGCCGGGCGTTTTCGCATGCGGGTTTGCGCCCCGCGCCTACTCGCGCAGCATGACCCGGCTCACCGTCGCCGCCTCGACGGCCTCCGGCTCGAACAGGAGATCGTCCCAACCCTTTTCCGAGTAGAGCCACGTCTGGTCGGAGAAGTGCGGCGAGTTGGGGTTGGTCGACTGCGAATAGGTCAAGATCCCTTCGCTCACCGGCCCGTCCGGCGTGAACTCGACCGTCATGATCCAGCTCGAACCGTGCCGGACGCTGGTCCAGCCCAGCTCAGGCTCGAGGCTCACCGAGGAGATGACGTTGAACACGCCCTCCTGGCCGGCGCCGCCGTGGATCGGAATCCGGTCTTGCCCGCGCGTTTCGACCTGAACGTCGCCGAACGCCGCATCGAGCGGGATCGACAACTCATTGAGCCGCGCGACCGCCGCCTCGAGCGCGTCCAGCGCGGCCGGGTTCGAAACGTCGAGCGTGTGCGGCGTATAGACCGGATCGTTGACGTCGAACGGATCGGCGAACACGAGCCCGCCCGCCTCGGCGAACATGCGGAACAGGTGCGCGCCGCGGCTGTCCCGATTGACGCGCAAGTCCCACCCGGCCAGCGCATCGCACGCCTCGGCGAGGTCGGCACGTCCCGAGGCGCGGCAAAGCTCGACGAGGTCGTCCCGCACCAGCTCGGCGCCGAGATGGCGGTCGCCGTAGATCACCTGCTGCAGCGTGGTCAGATCGAAGCCCTCGCCTTCATAGCCGTCCGTCCCTCCGACGCGGTCGGCGATCTGAGCGAGCGCGAGCCGCGTGCGCAGGCTGCGCGCCGTGCGCTCGTCGCCGAACACCGGGCTGTAGCCCTCGAGCGGCTCTTCGGGGTTGGTCAGCCAGTGGCTGTCGTTGCTCTGGATGACGTAGTCCGTGCGGAACTGATGCGGCTGGTCCGCAATGGCGAAGACGCCCGGCGCGGTCGCGTCCGGGTCGTCGCCCCAAGCGCATTCGGCACGCGAGCCGTCAAGCACCGGCAAACGATACTGCGCCCAGAGCGCCTGCGCCCGCGGCGAGGTCGCGCATTCGGCGATCAGCTCCGCGGTCACGTTCGGGATCATGCCGAGGTCGCCGAACAGCGCCTCGCCGCTTGAATCCGTCGCAGTGGTGTTGAACTGGGTCGCCTGGTATTGCCCGAGAACGTCCCTCAGCTCACGGACGCTCTCGGCTTGCCAGATCCCCAGGTACTGATCCATCGAGCGGATCCCCTGGGGCACGTTGGTGAGCGCATAAGCGCTCTCGACCGTCCAAGGCGCCGCTTCGGTCTCAAGGATCGGGCCGTATTGCGTCTCGTAGAAGGTGTGGATGACCGTCTCGATCCCACCGTCGGTCAGCACTTCGACTGGAACCTCGTTGCGCTCCATCGCCACCCACTCGTCCTCGTAGCGATAGCGGGTCGGGTCCGCCGGATCGAGCGTCAGCTCGAACAGGCCGAACCGCAACGCGGTCGAGACCGTGTGCGACCAGGCGATGTGCTCGGTGTGCCCGATGCCGACGATCGGGGTGTTCATCAGCCCCGCGCCGACGATGTTGAGCTCACCGGGGATGACGAAATGCATCCGGTAGAAGCGGTTCTTGCCGTCCCAGGGATAGTGCGGATTGCCGAGCAGCACGCCCTGCCCGCCCTTGGTGACTTCCCGGCCGAGGCCATAGGCGTTGCTGCCGAGCCCGTAGCTCAAATCCGTCCAAGGATCGCCTTCGATCGCCGCTTGCGGGCCGGGCCCGTCCGGCGGCGCGGCGGCGACGACGCCGTCGAGCTGGATCGGGTTCTGCCCCGCATAGACGTTGCGCCAATAATCCATCTCGTCGATCTCGCGCACCCAGGCCGCGCCGGCGCAGCGCGGATCGTCAATGTCGTCGGCGCTTTCGCGCACGTAGCGGCTCACGCCGGCGACGAAGCCGCGCGCCATGTCGCGTGCGTCCTCCGACGGCGTATCGGGCGAGCCGGCGGGACCGTCGAGCAGCGCCTCGAGCCCACCCGATGCGATCAGGCGGCGGTGATAAGCGTCGGAAATCACGTTGGCGTTGTTCGCGCCGGGGCCGAGGTAACGCGCCCGCTCGCCGTTGATCGTCAGCATCCGATCGGCGAGCTCGCAGATATTGTCCTCGGCGCTGGCGTAGCCGATCCCGTAACCGATGCCCGCATAGTCATTCGCCGTGATGTGCGGCACGCCGTAAGCGGTGCGGCGAACCTCGGCGGCGTAGCCTTCCGGCCCGGGCTGCAACGACGTCGACACGCACCCGGTCGCCGCAGTCGCCGCGACAACGGCGAGAAGATACGATCGTTTCATGTGAGGCCTCCCCAGCACCCAATTGCGTTCAACCGACCGAGCGGTCGGCATGTTTGAAGCAATGATGGCACGGCTTTCAGCGAATGGCACGTCATCGCTCGCGACGCGAGCACCGCGCGCCGGCGCGCGCAATTCCACTTCGTCGGAACAAATGTGAGTGTTCACTCACATATCGATTCGAGCGACAACCGTCAAGCCGATGGCCAACGATGGCTCAGGCGTCGAGGCGCTCGACCTGAGCGGGCGCGACGAGCCTGATGAACGGCCCGTTGAAGCTCTCGATCTCGCCGCGCACGCGCACCCGCGCCGCCGGCAACGCCAACATCGCCGCTTCGTCGAAGGCGTGCGAGTGCTCGGGCGGCGCGCCGGCGGTGAAGTCGCTGCGATAGTCCGGGCCGAAGTTGAGATAGAGCCATCCGTTCACGGCCGCCGCGTCGACCACCACGCCCTCGACCAGCTGGAACGATCCGCGCGCGCCTGGGCCGACCGCCTCGGCCGGCCGCACGGCGAAGTAAGGACTCGACCACAGCCCCTCGCCCGCCGTCCGCGCCGTCGCCTCGACGCCGAGCAGCGCGCGTGCCTCGCCGTCGATCTCGTCCTCTGGCCGCACCCGCGCGAGCCCGCGTGCGATCATCTCGCGACCAACCGAGACCCCGTCGAGATCGGGCAGGAACGCGCGCGCGACGATCCGCCCCCAGCGGTCGCGTTCGGGTCGGCCGGGCAACGTGAACAGCCGCACCCGCCGCCCGCGCGTCAACTCGCCAAGGCCGTTGCGCGCTTCCTCGAAGAACGGCTCGGCCGCCGCCGCGCCCGCGCGCGGCAAGGGCGCAAGCAGGCCGGCTAGGCACACCTCTTCCCCGCCTTCGAGCGTCATCGACGCGCCGTCGATCACGCCCGCTACGACCGCTTCGTTCGGGACCGGAAAATCGGCGGGCGCTGCTTCGTCGCGCTCTGACCGACCGCAGCCGGCCAGCGCGGCGGCGACAGAAAGCTGGATGAGCGCGCGGCGGTGCATCTCAATCGAGATCGTAGTATGCGGCGTAGGCGTCGGTGACTTGGTCTTTGAACACGTAGACGAACACGCTATCCGCATACGACCAAGTCTCATCGTCGGCATCGCGGACGACGTTGAGAAAGAATTCCTTCGCATCTCGGCCGTTGGGTGCGTGCGCGACGAAGTCCGCTTTTCGCCATTCCCCGACGTAGATCATCGGCCGGGCGCCGCTGAACAGCCAGACGGCGCCTTGGCAAGTCAGGAAATCCGGCGTCGAGGTCAGTTCGAAAAGAGCGTCCGTCGGAAGTTGGGTCTGAGTCCAGCCTCCCGCGCTCTGTCGCGATCTCAGACCCTCCGGCGCCGGTCTGGGAACGCCGTGGCTCCAGCCCTCCTCCAACTCCTGCCAAGATACCATTCCGTAGTCTGTATCCTTGGTGAAAACCGCATAGCCCGCTCGCAGAGCCTCATAGGAGATGAAAGCATCGTCGTGAGCCGCAGCCGGATCAGGCGTCGGCGCGCCGCAGTGACGGCATGTGCGAACGCGCAGCGGGCTCTCAGTCGGGTGCAGATAGAGCGCCCCGCCGCAGGCCGCACACTCCATCGTCAGATAGTCGCCGGACCCCAATCGAAAGCAATGATCGCGCCGCTCCCCAAGGACGCAACACCGTTGCGCGCCGGCGTAGCTCGGGCAGGTATCGATCGGCGCCTGGTAGAGCGGAAACGGTATGCCTAGATCTGAAAAGGTGGTCATGCACGCGCTCACGGACCGCTAGAGCACGGCACGATACAACTGGCGCGTAGGCGGATCACCCCACCTTCTTGATCAACGCCTGCGCAGCGGCGGGGTTCTTCACTTTCTCGCCGGAGATGAAGTAGCCGAAGACGTCGCCGCGGTCGGCCCAGCCTTTGGTGCGCTTGGCGATCTTGCCCAGTTCGGCGCCGCTGACACCGATCTCTTGATCAGCGCTGGTCGACATGAAGCGCGCGTAGGAAAAGTCCGCCGTTGGCTGATCGATCTCCGAGTACTTGCCGCCAGCCGCGCAGACGATCGCCGCGTTGTGGTCGCGGGCGAGGTCGTAGAATTCATCCGTCTCGAAGCTCGGATGGCGCACCTCCAGCGCATGACGCAGCGGCACCCCGTCGACCTCTTCGGGCAAAAGCGCCAGGAAGCCGGCGATGTCTTCGGCGTCGAACTTCTTCGTGTGCGCAAGCTGCCAGTTGATCGGGCCGAGCTTGTCGCCCAGCTCGGACATGCCCTGGCCGAGGAAGCGCTCGATCGACTCCGCCGCGTCGGTCAGGACCCTACGGTTCGTGCAAAAACGCGAAGCCTTGACCGCGAAGACGAAGTCCTCGGGCGTCTCCTCGCGCCACTTGCGCCAGCTGTCGGGCTTGAAGGTCGAATAGTAGGTGCCGTTGATCTCGATGCTCGTGAGCGCGCGCGAGGCGTACTCCAACTCGCGCTTCTGCGTGAGGCCGTCGGGATAGAAGGTCCCGCGCCAGGGCTTGAACGTCCAGCCGCCGATCCCGACGCGGATTGTTCCAGGCATCGATGCTTCTCCGTACGCGCGCCTGGCGCCTCTTGCTTTGCGGCGAAGCGCCCTATTCCGCCTCCATCGGCGGGCCTGTGAACTCCGCCTCGATGATCACTTCGACCGCGTCGCCAACGCCCATATTCGAACCAGGCTCGGGCACGCCGTAGTCGACTCCGAAGGCCGAGCGCATCAGCGTTCCGTGAACGGAAAAGCCGATCCGAGCGTTCGGGTCCTGCGGGATGCCCGCCCAGCCGCCGTTGAACGTCGCCTCGAGCGCGACCGGCGCGGTGACGCCGTGCAGCGTCAGCTCGCCGTCGATCGTCGCGGTGTTCGGACCCGTCAGCGTGACCGCCGTCGAGCGGTAGCTCATCTGCGGAAACGCTTCGGCGTCGAGGAACTCCGGCCCGGCGATGACCGAATTGAAGTCGAGGTCCTCAGGATCGGAGAAGTCCGTCTCCACTGACGCAGGATCGACGGTCGCGGTGAGTTCGGCCGCGCCGGGGTCGGCGGGGTCGAGTTCGAGCGTCGCGTCAAAGCCGGTGAACCGCGCCGTGTAGTTCGAAAACCCGAGGTGATTGACCTTGAAGATCAGGCTCGCGTGGTAGGGGTCGAGCGCATAGGTTCCCGCAGACAGGCCCTCGACCGAGGGCGCTGCGGCCTCATCGGCGGCCTGCACGTCGGCGCAAGCGACCAAAGCCGCGCAGGCGGCGAGCCAAACGGACCGAACGGGGGCGTCCCGAAGTCTCATCCTTTGTCTCCGTGTATCTTCTCGACTAGCTCGGCCAGCTGATCGGCGACCGTACCCCAGCCGTCGAAGAATCCCATCTCTTCGTGCTGCACGCGATCGGCCTCGCAATGGTGAAGCGCGCGAGCGACATATTCGGTTCCGCCCTCGACCGGCTTCATGGTGATGATCGCCGTCATGAACGGCTTTTCCGCCGGCCGGTAGCCCTCGGTCAGCGCATCGGTCCAGCTGAGCTTCTCGTTCTCGACCGCTTCGAGGACACAACCGCCCGCCCCGCTTTCCTCCCCGTTCGGGCCGGCCATGCGGAGGTAGAACTTGCCGCCTGGACGCGGATCGATCTCCGCCTCCGGGATCGTCCACGGGCGCGGCACGAACCACTTCTTGAGGTGCTCGGCGTCGGTGAGCACCATCCAGATCAATGACGGCGGCGCTTTGATCGTGCGCCTGATCTCCAAATCGAGGCGGTCTTCGCCTGCGGCGTTTCCCATCACCATTCTCCTTTGTCAGCTGACGTTGCTGTTTCAGGTTTTGCGTTGTCAGGTTTTTCGTTCCCGGGCCTGCAGCTCTTCGATGTAGGCCTCCATCCGGTCGAACCGGCCCTCCCACAGCGCGCGGCGGTCCGCGATCCACTTTTCAGCGCGAGAGAGCGGCTTGGGTTCCATCTCGCAGGTCCGGACCCGGCCGACCTTCTTCGAGCGAATGAGCCCGCCGTCTTCGAGCACTCTCAGGTGCTGCAGGAACGACGGCAGCGCCATCTTGAACGGCTTGGCCAGCTCGCTCACCGAAGCGGGCCCGCGCGCCAGACGCTGGAGCACCGCGCGCCGGGTCGGATCGGCGAGCGCCTGGAAGACGTTGTCGAGAGCGATCGATTGGTTAGCCATATACCTAAGTAACGGGTCAGCGCGCTCTGCGTCAAGGAAAATTAGGAAATCACCTAAGTTTTGGTCTCAATCAGAAAAGATGCGGCCGGGCGGTCATCAGCCAGACGATGATCAACACCATCAGGAACGCCGGCGCGCCGCAGGCGAACCAGATGCG
>JASFUX010000014.1:0-28049 GCA_050050115.1 Maricaulaceae bacterium
GGCCCGCGACGGGCGAACGTCGTGCGCGCGCACGTTTAACGCCGCATTAACCGGCGCGCACGCACCTGCGAGAATGATGCGCAGACTGTTTCATATAATGGCTGTCATGACCTTGGCGTGGGCGATATCCGGCTGCGGCATGATCCGCGGGCGCGACGGCGCCGGTCAAGACGCGGAGCTTCGCGACGGCGAAGGGCGCGAGGTGAGCGTCGCCGAGCGGATCAGCGCCGCCGGACCCGAGCTCGTCAATCATCAGACCTTCACCGGCACGCCCGTTGACGCCCTGACCGCGTCGGAAAGGGCGATGTCGCAAGGATACGCCTCGGACGCGTCGGCTGCGGAAGTCGCCGCCGCACCGCCCCGGATCGATCGGCGCAGCGTGCTCTATGCCATCCACCTGGCGTCCTATCGCACCGAGGCCTCGGCGACGGCCGGCTGGTCGGTGCTGACCCACGAGGTGCCCGGCGTGCTTGAAGGGCTGCACCCGCGGGTCGAGACGGTCGATCTCGGTCCGGAGCAAGGCGTTTTTCTCCGTCTAAAAGCCGGCCCGCTCGACAGCCGCGAGGACGCTGCGGCGCGTTGCGCCGCGCTGTCCGGCGCCGGCTACTACTGCCGCGCCGTCGACTTCGAGGGACGCGATGTCGCGAACTGACGCTCAGCGCGGCGCGGAGAGAACGAACGCCGCTCACGCGTACAGTTGAGCGGAGCGGCGCATGGCGAACCCTTCCCGCACCGAAGACTTCGCCGCTTCGCCGCATGCAGAGACGGCGCACGGCCATGAGCCGGGCCGACCATCAGGAGAGCCGAAGTCCTGCGTGGTCGCTCTGACCGCGGCGAAGGACGGAGCCGGGCGGACCACGCTCGCCGCCCATCTCGCCGTCGCGGCGCTTCAGCTTGGTCTCAATGTCGGGGTGATCGACCTTGACTGCGCCGACCGCGCCCTGACGCGCTGGTTGAATAGACGTGCACGCATCAATGACGCGAACGCCGATCTGGTCATGCCGGCGAGCCTGCAGGGCGAGCCGCGCGATCCCGAAGGCGAGCGCGCGCGCTGGCCCGCTGCGATCGAGGCGATGCGGCGAACCTGCGCGCTCGTCGTCGTCGACATGCCGGCCGGAGGCGGACTTCTCGCACGCGACGCCATCGCCCGCGCGGACCGGGTGCTCACCCTCGTCCCGGACAACGACGCCGACGTCGACCGGCTGTTCGACGTCGACATCAAGGGCAAGGACTCCGGGCGACCGTCGAGCTACGCGCGGACGATCTGGGACGAGCGGCTCGATCGGGCGCGCGGCGGCCGCTCGGTGCTCGACTGGCGGCTGATGCGCACGCGCGGGCTCGGCGATGAGGGCGGCCAGAGCCAAGATCGCTTCGCCGACGCTCTGCGTCGTCTGGGCGCGCACGACGCTCCGGCGATGCGCGAGCTCGCCGTTTGGCGCCGCGGCTTTGCTCAAGGTGCGACCGCACTTGATCTGCCCGCGTCCGACCCCGAGCGCCGTGCGCCGGCCGAGATGCTGCGGGATCTGTTGATCGCCTTGCGGGCGCCCGGGCTTGAAGGCGCTCGGCTCGCGCTTTAACTCGATAGAGTTGAGCCGAGGAGCCGATATGGGCGATCGCGCCCCCCAAAGATCGAAAGACCGATCGAAAGAAGATTCCAAGGACGCGCTGCGTTCCGAGGCGGCCGAGACGAGCGCCGACGTGGCGGCTTTTCTCGACGAGGTGAGCGCGCTCGAGCCGCGCCGGCGCGGACCGGGCGGCAGGGGCCGTCTGATCGTCGCACTCGATGCGACCATGAGCCGTCAGCCGACCTGGGACGCGGCTATGTCGATCCAGGGCGAAATGTTCGATGCGGCCGCCGAGCGCGGCGGGCTTGAGGTGGAGCTGGTGTTCTTCCGCGGCTTGAACGAATGCCGGGCGAGCGGCTGGGTTGCTGATGCGCGCGCGCTAGGGCGCAAGATGTCGGCGGTGAGCTGCCGGGCGGGCCGTACACAGATCATGCGCACGCTCGAACACGTCGCCAAGCGCGCCGAGGCGGGCGGGGTCGACGCCTTCGTCTACGTTGGCGACGCCTTTGAGGAGAACATCGACCTCGTCGCGGACGTCGCGGGGCAGCTCGGCGTGCGCGGGGTCAAGGGCTTCCTGTTTCAGGAGGGCGGCGATCCGGGCGCCAAGCGCGCCTTCACCGAAATCGCGCGGCTGACCGGCGGCGCTTATTTTCGCTTCGACGAGAACGCGGCCGAAACCTTGCGCGCGCTCCTCGGCGCCGTGGCGGCTTACGCGTCGGGCGGCTTCCGGGCGCTCGAAGATTACGCCGGCGGGCGCGGCGGGGCGGCGTCGGCGCTCGTTCGCGCGCTGCCGGCGCCGGAGTAGGGTTGCGCGATGACCTATTTTCTTCTCGGCGTCGGGCTGCTCGTCATCGTCCTCGTCGCGGGCCGTTGGTTCGTCAACGCTGATCCGCGGATGATCTCCCGGGGGATCGTCGGGATCGGCAGCGCCCTGGCGATCGCCCTGGGCGCGCTCTTGACGGTGCGCGGCGCGGCGCTCATCGGCGGGCCGCTGGTCCTCGTCGGCTTGGGCGGGCTTTTTCCCTGGATGAATCTCGCCGGCCGGTCGCGGCCGAGCCCGGGCGGGGTCTCCGAGGTCGATACCGACACGGTGCGCATGACCCTCGACCGCGACAGCGGCGCGATGGACGGCGTGATCAAGCGCGGCGCGCACGAAGGGCGTCGCCTCTCCGAACTCGATCAAACCGAAGTCCGCGCTCTTCTCGAAGAGGCGCGGGCAGGCGACCCGGACGGCGCGGCCCTGCTCGACGCCTATATCGCGCGACGGTTCGGCGGCGAGGGGCGGACGCAGGGCGAGCGCGCCGCGCCGCCGGGCGCGGCTTCGGCGATGACCGAGGAGGAAGCGCTTTCGGTGCTGGGCCTCAGCCAGGGCGCGAGCGCGGAGGATATCCGCGCCGCCTATAAGCGTTTGATGGTCAAGCTGCACCCTGACCAGGGCGGCTCGGGCTGGTTCGCCGCTAAGCTCAACGCCGCACGCGAGCGATTGCTGGGTAAGGACTGACGGCGTCGCTTACGGGCTGACGACGAAGCAGGGCGCGCCCGCGTCTTCGAGACGGTTGCAGGCCGCGTCCGCGGCGGCGCGATCGGCGAAGCCGACGAGTTGGGCGCGGTAGAGCACCGGATTCATGTCGATCACCGGCGTGACCAGCTTGATCGGCTGGCTGATCTGGCCGGCGACCATCGGCGCAAGCTCGTCAAGGCGGGCTTCGGCGCTGACGTAGTCGTGAAAGGCGCCGACCTGCACCCGCCATCCTGACGGCCGCG
Organism: Maricaulaceae bacterium; assembly: GCA_050050115.1. Lineage (GTDB taxonomy): Bacteria > Pseudomonadota > Alphaproteobacteria > Caulobacterales > Maricaulaceae > JASFUX01. The sequence goes on from JASFUX010000014.1 coordinate 3,330, forward strand.
ATTGAGCCTCGCGCGGTCCTTGAGCCTGGCGCTGCGCCGCATCGAGCGCCGAGCCGGGTTGGGGCGGCGCGTTGACTGGCGCGAGGGGCGCGGTTTCGACGTTTTCGCGCGGCGCATAGGCCGCCGCGTCGATCTCGGCTTGTTCGGCGTCGAGGATGATCTGCAAGCGCCGCTGCTGGGGATTGGCTTCGGCGACAGTGATGATTTGGCCGCGCTCGCGCCGATCGGCGAGCTCTTCGAACCCGCGCTCCAGCAGCAAGGCGACGTGGGCGTCGCGGGTCATCGCGTCCGGTCCGCCCATGACGATTGCGATCAGCGAGTCCCGGGCGCGCACCGCGGAGGCGGCGAGGTTGTAGCCCGAAGCGTCGGTGTAGCCGGTCTTGAGCCCGTCCGCGCCTTCGACGAGGTCGAGGATGGCGTTGTGCGTGCCGATCACTCGGCCGTTCCATTCGAGGCGACGAACCTCGAAGAGCGGATAGTATTCGGGATAGTCCGTACGCAGCGCGGCGGCGAGGCGGGCGATGTCGCGCGCAGTCGTCAGCTGATCGTCATGGGGCAGGCCGGAGGCGTTCATGAACCGCGTGCGGGTCATCCCTAAACCATGGGCGGTCTCGGTCATGCGCTCGGCGAAGGCCGCTTCGTCGCCGCCGATCCGCTCGGCGAGGACCACGGCGGCGTCGTTGGCGCTGCGCACGATCAGGGCCTTCATCGCGTCGAGCACGCGAATGGTTTCGCCGGCCTCGAGACCGAGCTCGACCGGCGGGGTCTCCGCGGCGCGCTCGGAAACCCTCAACATGTCGCCCAGACCGAGTCGCCCCGCCTCGATCTCCTCAAACGCGATGTAGAGCGTCATCAGCTTGGTCAGCGAAGCCGGCCGGCGCAGCTGATCGGCGCGGCTGGCGTGAAGCACCTCACCGCTCGTCGCGTCCACCAGGATCGCGGCGTAACGATCGGCCTCCTGGGCGGCGGCCGGCGCCTGCGCGGCGGCCCAGCAGGCGAGGGCGCTGGCGAGCGTGGCGAGCAGGGGCTGTCTCACGCGGGATCGGTCCTTCGGCTGGTGCGGCGTCATCCGCTCCGAAGAGTGATCCGGGTGCCTTAATCGAGGCTTAACCAAAGCGGATCAGGCGTTTGTGCGCCGCACAAAATATTCTTGACGCAGTGCAGCAAAGCGGATATATCCACAGACAAGCCGAAATGCATCGGCGACAGCCCCGACCGACCAGATTGCAGGAGCATTTCCCATGGCAGCCAAGGCGCAAGCCGAGCAGACCTTCGAAGCGTTTTCGATCGCCGGCAATAAGGCGATGAAGGACGGCTTCGAGAAGGCCGCGACGGCCTTTGGCGAGTTCAATGCGTTTTCGAAAGACAACGTCGACGCGTTCGTCGCCAGCGCCTCGACGGCTGGCAAGAGCGCTGAGAAGATCAACGCCGAAGTGGCCGCCTACGCCAAGCAGGCGCTCGAAAGCGGCGTCGAGACCGCCAAGAAGGCCGCGACGGTCAAGAGCGTGCAGGAGCTCTTCGAGCTGCAGTCCGACTACGCCAAGTCGGCGCTCGACACCTACGTCGGCGAAGTCAACAAGCTGGCCGACATGTACACGTCCTCGTTCAAGGACGCGTTCAAGCCGCTGAACAAGCGCGTTTCTGCGGCCGTCGACCTGTTCCAAGCGTAGCTCGACACGCCGCTTCTCCCCGCGGCGACAGCATTTTAAGGGGTCCCGAGGCTTCGGCCTCGGGGCGGACGACGCCAGGCCCGGCCCTCGATCGCGAGGCCGGGCCTTCGTCGTCTCGAGGTCTTTTCCAGCGCAAATTGCGGTGAGCAAGCGCTCACAACCCGTTCTCGTCACGGACCGGCAACTTCAAACAATATTTTCAGATGCGCCGTGCGCCCAGGGTTTCCCCGGGCGCTGCGACTCCTATTTAATGGATGTCGGCGCACGGCGGATCGACCGCCGCGCCGGGCAGGCAGCGGACTTTCGCGTGGGCGATTCAGGGCGAGTGAGCATCAACGGGCGCGTAACCATTGTCGGAGCGGCTTTGATGAGCGGCGGCGCGCCGGACGATGACGATGCTGTGGAGACCGGCGTTTCCACAAAGACGCGTCCGAAGACGAAGAAGCCCTCGATGTATCGGGTGCTGCTGCTCAATGACGACTACACCCCGATGGAGTTCGTCGTCGAAATATTGGAGGTGGTGTTCAATAAAAGCCACGAGGACGCCGTTATGATCATGCTTCATGTGCATCAGCATGGCGTCGGCGTTTGCGGCGTGTTCACCTACGAGGTGGCAGAAACCAAGGTGGCTCAAGTTCTCGACGCGGCGCGGCGGAATCAGCATCCTCTGCAATGCACGATGGAAAAGGAATAATCGGTGCCCTCGTTTTCGCGAAATCTCGAAGAGACGCTTCATCGGGCGATCGTGCTCGCCAATGAGCGCAGCCACGAGTACGCGACGCTCGAGCACCTGCTTCTCGCGCTCATCGACGACGACGAGGCGGCTGCGGTCATGCGCGCCTGCAACGTCGACCTCGAGGAGCTGCGGCGCACCGTGGGGCAGTACGTCGAGGAGGAACTTGGCTCGATCGTCGTAGAGACCGCGGAGGAGGCCAAGCCCACCGCCGGCTTCCAGCGCGTCATCCAGCGCGCAGTGATTCACGTGCAGTCCTCGAACCGGGAGGAGGTGACCGGCGCGAACGTGCTCGTCGCGCTGTTCTCAGAGCGCGAAAGCCACGCGGCCTACTTCCTCCAAGAGCAGGACATGACCCGCTACGACGCGGTCAACTACATCTCCCACGGCATCGCCAAGAAGCCCGGCGCGGCCGAGGCTCGACCTCCGCGCGGCGCTGCTGATCCGTCAACGGAAGAAGATCGCGGCGCGAAAGGCGGCGCCGAGGCGCTCAAGGCCTACTGCGTCAACTTGAACGATAAAGCGCGCAAAGGCTCGATCGATCCGCTGATCGGCCGCGCCTCGGAAGTCGAGCGCTGCATCCAGGTGCTCTGCCGTCGGCGGAAGAACAATCCGCTGCTCGTCGGCGACCCGGGCGTGGGCAAGACGGCCATCGCCGAAGGCATCGCCAAGCAGATCGTCGACGGCGAGGTGCCGGAGATTCTCGACGACGCGGTGATCTATTCGCTCGACATGGGCGCGCTCCTCGCCGGCACGCGCTATCGCGGCGACTTCGAAGAGCGGGTCAAGACCGTCGTCAAAGAACTCGAGCAGCACCCCAAGGCGATACTGTTCATCGACGAGATCCACACGGTGATTGGCGCCGGCGCGACGTCTGGCGGCGCGATGGACGCGTCGAATCTGCTTAAGCCGGCGCTGCAGTCGGGCACGCTCCGGTGCATGGGCTCGACGACGTACAAAGAGTTTCGCCAGCACTTCGAGAAGGACCGGGCGCTGGCGCGGCGGTTCCAGAAGATCGACGTGGTCGAGCCGACGGTCGACGACACGATCAAGATCCTCCAGGGCTTGAAGCCCCACTTCGAAGAGTTCCACGGGGTGAAGTACACCAACGACGCCATCAAGGCGGCGGTGGAGCTTTCCTCGCGCTACATCAACGACCGCAAGCTGCCCGACAAGGCGATCGACGTGATCGACGAGGTCGGCGCGTCGCAGATGCTGCTGCCCCAGTCCAAGCGGAAGAAGCAGATCGGGGTCAAGGATGTCGAGGCGGTGATCGCCAAGATGGCCCGCATCCCGCCGAAGACCGTGACCAAATCCGACGAGGCGGCGCTCGCCTCGCTCGACCAGGATTTAAAGCGCGTCGTCTTCGGCCAGGACAATGCGATCGACCAGCTCGCCGCGGCGATCAAGCTTGCGCGCGCGGGGCTGCGCGAGCCGAACAAGCCGATCGGGTGCTATCTCTTCTCCGGCCCCACCGGCGTCGGCAAGACCGAGGTGGCGCGCTCGCTCAGCCAGATCATGGGCGTCGAGCTGCTGCGCTTCGACATGTCCGAGTACATGGAGCGCCACACCGTCAGCCGTCTGATCGGCGCGCCGCCGGGCTACGTCGGCTACGACCAGGGCGGGCTCTTGACCGACCAGGTCGACCAGCATCCTCACGCGGTGCTCCTGCTCGACGAGATCGAGAAGGCGCATCCGGACATCTTCAACATCCTCCTCCAAGTGATGGACAACGGGACGCTGACCGACGCGAACGGCAAGAAGATCGACTTCCGCAACATCGTCCTGATCATGACGACCAACGCGGGCGCCTCTGAAGGTCAGAAGCAGTCGATCGGCTTCGGTCGGGGCCGGAGGGAAGGCGAGGACGAGGCGGCGATCCAGAAGCTGTTCACGCCGGAATTCAGGAACCGGCTCGACGCTTCGATCGCGTTTGCGCCGCTCTCGCCGGACACGATCGGCCGCGTGGTCGACAAGTTCGTCCTCCAGCTCGAGGCGCAGCTCGCCGACCGCAACGTCAGCTTCGAGCTGACCGACGCGGCGCGCGATTGGCTCGGCAAGCGCGGCTATGACGAGCTCTACGGCGCTCGGCCGCTGGCGCGTGAGATCCAGGAGCACGTCAAGAAGCCGCTCGCCGACGAGATCTTGTTCGGCAAGCTCAAGAAGGGCGGTCTCATCAAGGTCGACGCCGAAAGCGAGGACGCCGAGAAGCTGTCCTTCGAGATCGTGCCCGCCGACGAGCTCAAGCCCGCCAAGAAGGGCAAGGGCGGCAAGCGCGGCGGCACCGGCGCGCCCAAGCGGCCCGAGACGGTCGAGTAGTCTTTGTTTCGCGCTTTCAGCCTGGGCGTCGCGCTCGTCGCACTGTCGGCATGCGCGCAAGATCCGTTTGCAGAGCGTCTCGAACATCCGCGTATGAACGCCCGCGGCTGGATCGCGATCGCAGAGCTAGGCGTCGAGCAGATCGATCCAGCCGAGCGGGCGCTCATGACGACTTACGCCGAAACCAGCGACAGGGAGCTGGTCAAGAGCTGCACCGGGGCGCGCTCTGCAACCTGGGTGCGCGCCGAGGCCATAGCGCCGAGCGATGACGCCTTGGCTGAGCTGGCCGGCGCGGACGGGTTGGTGACACGCCACCGCGTGTCGGTTGAGGCGTGCGGCGCGACGCGGCTGCATGCGCTTTACCTCGCGCCGCGCGAGGGCCGGATCGTGACGGGAACGCCGGGCGGCTCGATCGCCTCATTGGGTCTTCAGCGCGAAGTGCTGCGGATCATGGCGCCGCAGGCCGCGGGGATCATTTCGTCCTCGTTCGAAGAAGGCGAGTGCGACGCGATGGCCTATGCGCCCTGGGTGCTCGACACCGCGCTTGTCTACCCGCCCGAGGACGGCGCCTGGCGCGAGATCTGGACCGTCGGCGCCTGCGGGCAGACGCGCGAGGTCGAGGTCAGCTTCGAAGAGACCGAAGACGGCGCGACGTTTCGGGCACCGATTTTTCTCGATTAAACGTTTTTGGCTTCGGGCGAAACATCACCCGCGGCGCGGAAGTCGCCAACGAGGAACCTTTTGCCCTGACAGAGCCGCTCTCGCAGAGCGCCGTTCTCTCTGAAGCCGGCGGCACGTGCGGTAGTGCGAAACTGATCTGGGTGGACAAGCTTCATGACAGATTCCAGAGGGGCGAGTTCGGTCTGATAGGGAGAGCGCGAGATGTGCGTATCCGGATTTCCAAGCTGTTGCAGCACGACTGTCATGACTCCGCTCGGCGCCAGCCAGCGCCGAATGTTCGCCAGAACGCGGGCGCCGTGGACGTACTCAAACACCAAGCCCGCCCAGACAAAATCAAAACGACCGCTGATGGCGGACGGATCGGCGACGTCGGCGGTCTTGAATTCGAGTGACGGGACCGAGTCGGCCCAGCGTCGACGGGCGATCTCGACAAAATCCGAATTGATATCCACCGCGACGGCGCGGTCCATGTCGCGGCTGGCGAGCCGGTCCAGGCCGTTTCCGGTCGCGCATCCCAGAACGGCGCAAGAGGCTGGACAAACCCGGTCGAGCGCCAGCTCGAACTCGGCGGCAAGCATGGCAAGCTGATCGACCGCCGGATGACCCATGTGTCCGTCGTAGCTCGCCGCCGACACCTGCAGCCAAGGATTATTGCTCGGCGTGACGCTCATTTGACGGATCAGCCCTCGATCGCCGCAGCGATCTTTTTGGCTTGCTCGGCGAGGACTGCGTCGTCTCCCTTGGCGCCTTGCGCATGAGGGGCGGTCCGGCCGCCTTCGGTGTAGGGAACGATATTAAAGTGCAGATGGAACACCGTCTGGCTCGCCGCGGCGCCGTTGCGCTGAACGACCGCGACGCCGTCCGCGTTCATCGCCTCACGCACGCCGGCGGCCACCTTCTTCACGCGCGCAATCAGCGTCGCCAGCGCGTCGTCCTGCGCCTCGAAGAGGTTCCGCGCCTCAGTCTTTGGAATGACCAGCGTGTGCCCGGGGCTTTGGGGAAAGATGTCCATGAACGCGAGGACCGCGTCGTCTTCGTAGACCTTGTGGCACGGCAGCTCGCCGCGCAGGATTTTCGCGAACACGTTTTCCGGATCGTAGGCGCCGTCGAGCGACATGGGGTCCTCCTTCATTGTCGGTTGAGGTATAGCAAGCTCGAGCCGCGAAGGGAGGGCGCGATGGCGCAAGCCGACCATCTCACCGAGCAGCAAAAGAAGTGGTTCGCCTCCGTCGCCGCCGGGCTGGAGCGCGACACCGGCAAGACGCTCAAAGAGTGGGCGGCGATCGCCAAGACGTGCCCGTTCGACAAGCCGCGGGCGCGCCAGCAGTGGCTGAAGGAGGAGCACGGCCTTGGCCAGAACCGCGCCTCGCTGGTGCTCGCCGAAGCCTTTCCGTCGAAGACGCCCTGGAACAAGCCGGACGCGCTCATCGACGGGCTCTGGAAGGACGTCAGCCTGCGCAAGATCTATGACGCGATCGCGGCCCGAGCGCTCAAGCTCGACGGTGCGATCGCGACGCCGCGCAAGACGTTCTCGGGGTTCGCCCGCAAGAACCAGTTCGCTGCCGCACGCCCCGTGAAAGGCGTCGTGCGCCTTGGCCTGGCGGTCGAGCCGGACGCTTCGCCGCGTCTCGGCGCGCCGAAGACCGAAGGCTGGTCTGAGCGGCTTCATGCGGTGACGGAGCTGTCCGCGGCCAAGGAGGTCGATGCAGAGCTGGGCCGGCTGCTCAAGGCGGCGTGGGAGCGGTCATGACAGGATCGCGGACGGTATTGGCGCTTCAACATCTGGCGTTCGAGGATGCGGGGCTGGTCGAGACAGCTTGTCGAGCGCGCGGTTTCGCGTTCGACTATGTCGACGTCCCGCGCGCGGGCGTTGACGGGATCGACCCTTTGGGCCCGGACTTGCTGGTGGTCCTCGGCGCGCCGATCGGTGTTTATCAGACAGAGGCTTATCCGTTTCTCAACGCCGAGATCGCTTTCGTGCGCCAACGGCTCGAAGCCGGGGCGCCGACGCTCGGGATCTGCCTCGGCGCGCAGCTGATGGCGCGCGCGCTCGGCGGGGAGGTGCGACCGGGACCGCAGCCCGAGGTCGGCTATGCGCCGATCGCGCCGACGGACGCCGCCGCGTCGGGCGTGCTGGCGCCGCTCGCCGAGGTCAACTGGCAAGTGCTGCACTGGCACGGCGACGTCATCGCGCCGTTCGACCACATCGACGTGCTCGCCTCGAGCGCGCCGACGCCTGTGCAGGCGTTCACGGCCGGCCCGGCGATGCTGGGTCTTCAGTTCCACGTCGAGGTCGAGCCGGCCGACATCGAAAGCTGGCTCGTCGGCCACGCTCGCCAGCTCTCGACCACCGAAGGCGTCGATCCGGTCAGCCTGCGCGCACAGGCGCATGAAATCGGCGCAGAAGTCGCGGCGGCGGGGCGCAAGGTGATCGACGGGTGGCTGGACGGGGTGCTTTGACTGCGCAACTCGGGCGGAGCACGTGGTATAGGAGAGGTCTAGGTTCAGCGATCTGGGAGGGGAGCCGGTGAGAGCACTGTTCGTGCTCGCGATCGCAGCATTTGCGGTCGCCGGGCCAGCATACACGCAGGAATTCGAGCCGCTCCGCGGTCTTACGGGTCTCAACCTCGATTTGGACACCGAAGAAGGCCACTCGTCGAACTGGTCGATTGAAGTGTGTGAAATTAATGCGATCAGAGCCGAGGTCACGACTTACCGCCTGGGGTTTCATGAGGATTGGCTGCCAGTAACAACGCTTCGTCTCGACAACGAAGATGAGCAAGTTGTCCTTCAGTTTGTCGCCGGGGACCGACGACCGCCGCTCAGCGCGCGTGTCCGTTTGTCTCGTGATGGAGTGATGGTAGAAGAAACGTGGTCTACACGGACAATTGATATTGGTGAGCGCGTTGACGTTGAAGTAACGTGGGACAGCGCAGGCGCAATAGAAATAGACGTTGGGCCTGAAACATGGGTGGTTGAAATGTCCGGGCCACCTCGTCGCTTCGGCGTTTCAAACTCCACCGCCGGCACAAGACTCGATCCGCTGACGCTAGGTCGTATTGGCGAAATCGCCGGCTGCGCGCCCGTCGCATAGCACCGCTCCGTGCTGAAACAAATCGTGCGTCCGCTCACCCCTTCTTGAACGGCGCATGCTCGCCCAGCGCTTCGATCTCGTCCTCGACGGCCGGTCGTTCGGCCTCCAGATAGTGCGCGACCGCGTCGCGCAGGCCTTCATGGGCGATCCAGTGATAGGAGTAGACCGGCTCGGGCGCATAGCCGCGGGCGAGCTTGTGCGCGCCTTGCGCGCCGGCCTCGACGCGACTGAGGCCGCGCGCGATCGCTTCTTCGATCGCTTGATAGTAGCAAAGCTCGAAGTGCAGAAACGGCGCGTCCGCGAGCCGGCCCCAGTAGCGGCCGTAGAGCGCGTCCGAGCCGAGGATGTTGAGCGCCGAGGCGATCGGCGCGTCCCCGTCATACGCCATGACAAGCACGATCTTGTCGGCCATCCGTTCGTGCAGCAGGTCGAAGAATTCGCGGTTGAGGTACGGATCGCCCCACTTGCGGTCGCCGGTGTCGAGATAGCACTCGAAAAAGACGTCCCAGTGCGCGGGCGTCAGCTCGTCGCCTGAGAGCCGGACGATGCGCGCAGTCTCGGCCGCCGCCGCGCGCTCTTTGCGCACGGCTTTGCGCTTGCGCGAGGCGAGGTCGGCGAGGAAGTCGTCGAAGGTCTGATACTCCCGATTGCGCCAAATGAACTGCTGGTCCATGCGCTGCAGGAAGCCTTCCGCGCCGGCCTCGCTCCATTCCTCGCCCGTGGGAAAGGTGACGTGCACGGACGAGAGACCCATTTGCGCCGCGACCTCGCAGAGGCCGGTGCGCAGCAGCTCGCGCACAGCCGGCGTCGGGCTCAGCATCCGCGGACCGGTCACCGGCGTGAACGGGACGGCGACCTGAAGCTTGGGATAGTAGCGCCCGCCGGCGCGCTCGAACGCGTCGGCCCAGCCGTAGTCGAAGACGAACTCGCCGCGAGAATGGCCCTTCAGATACGCCGGCGCCGCGCCAAGGAGCGCGCCTGTTCCGTCCTCGACGAGCAGGTGCCGCGGCGCCCAACCGGTTTCCAGCGCGACGCAGCCCGAGGCTTCAAGCGCTTCGAGGAAATCCCATGAAACGAACGGGTTCCACTCCGCGCCCGGCGGATTGGCGACGCCGTCCCACGCGTCTCGGTCGACCTCGGCGAGGGAGTCGACGAGGCGCACGGTGATCGATTCTGAGCTTGGGTCCGAGCCGTCGGCCATGAACAGAGAATAGGGACCAAACGGCGGTCCGCCTACTCCCGGATCTCAAACACCGCGTCGACCTCGACCGCGACGCCGAGAGGCAGGTTCGAGCAACCGACGGCCGAGCGCGCGTGGCGGCCGGCGTCGCCGAACACTTCGACCATCAGATCAGAGCAACCGTTGACCACCTGCGGGATCTCTTTGAAGTCCGGCGCCGCGTTGACGAAGCCGCCGAGCTTGACCACGCGGGCGACGCGGGAGAGGTCGCCGTCGCATGCGGCCTTCATCTGGGCGATCAAGTTGATTCCGCACAGCCGCGCCGCCGCCTGGCCCGCCGCGAGGTCGAGGTCCGCGCCCAGGCGTCCTTTCATCAGCCCGTCCGGTCCGAGCGAGACCTGCCCGGAGATGTAGACGGCGTTCCCGGTCTGCACGAACGGCACATAGTTGGCGACCGGCGCAACGGGCTCGGGCAGCGTCACGCCAAGCGCGGCGAGGCGGGCGTCGATGTCGGACATGCTGGCTTCCTGGGTTTTGGGTGATGGGGACTAGGGGTTGGGGATTAAGACGCCCCTTTCCCTAGACCCTAACCCCGAGAACCCAAAACCAAGATCATCGTGTCCAGCGCACGCCGAACCAGACCGAAGCTTCAGGATCAGCGCTCGCGACATGGCCTGGATCATCTGCGAGACGCAGGGCGAACGTGCCCTCCGCGCCTTCGGAGACGCCCCAGCGCAGGTTCGACTCCAGAGCGATTTCGCGGCCCGAAGGCGTCAATGAAGCGGTGCGCTGCTCCAAGATCGAGGCGTTGACCTCGGTCACCCCGACCGGCACCAGCAGCGTGACCTGGCCGGACTCGGCGCGCAGCGGCTGGGCGAGGGTGAGGCCGAAGCGCGCCTTGCCGTCGAGCACCGGGCGTTCGGCGGCGAGGGTCCAGGCTGAAGCTGTCGGCTCTTCGTCGAGCTGGATGTTGCCCGGCAGGTTGAGGCTGGTCTCGGCCATCTCGATCCGGCCCGAGCCGGTCCAGGCGCCGCGGATCGGCCCCGTCCAGCCGAGCGCGGCGAAGCTCGAGCGCCCGCCGTCCGTACCGCCAAGGCGCGAGGCGATCGCCCCGCCGAAGGTCGCGTCGGCCTCACGCGCGGTTCCGATTTCGAAGCCGGCTTGGTGAAATCCGAAGCTGCGCGACAGCGTCGCCGCGGAATAGCCGCGCTCTTCATCGCCTTGCGAGCGGACGCCGAGCGACCACTGTCCGAGGTCGTAGCCCGCCGCGGCCCAGTCGCCCGCGCTGGTCAGAGCAGCGAGGCCGCCGGCGTGGGCCGAAGGGCTGAGCACGGCGAGACTGTTGCTCGCTAGCGGCGCGGGCGCGGAGAAGCCGCGTCCCATCGCCAGCGAGAAGGGGCCTTGCGAGAAGGACATCGACAGGGCGGGAACGAGGCTTTCGTCCGTCGCCAGATTGTCGTGCACGAGAACCTGATCGTCAGGCGCGCGGAACGCGGCCGTGCCGAACGGGGTGTAGGCCCCGCGCGCGGCGAGCCGCTGGGTGGTGGCGGCGGCTTCGAACGAGTTGTCGAGCGAGGAGGGCGCGCGGCCGAGTTCTGGAGAGATGGCGAAGCCGCGCGCGTAGACGTCGCGGATCACTGCGCCTTCGAGCAGGCCTGAAGACGCGACCCAGTCGCCCGTCGCACCGCTTGGCGGCGCGGTGACGACTGCAAGCGGCGTCGCCGTTCCGCCGCCGAAGGCGAGGGAGGTCGTCCCCATTGGCTGGAAAGCGGCTTCGAGATCGATCAGGCCGTGGCCGTAAACGGAGTCCACGCCGGCGGCGCCAAGGTCTTGGGCCGAGGTGAGAAGGATCTGAACGGCGTCCTCCGGCGCGAGCGTCGGAAAGGCGTCGAGCAGCAGTGCAAGCGCGCCTGCAACCTGAGGCGAGGAAAACGAAGTCCCGGCGGCGAGCGTGTTGTAGCAGGTGTTTCCACCGCCGCCGCACCCTTCGACGAGCGTGGCGACCACCAGGCCTTCTCCGGGTGCGACGACATAGAAGTCCGCCGCCGTGCCTGCGCGGTTGGAGAAGCTTGAGATCGTTGCGGATGCGTTGACGGCCCCGACCGCGACAGCGCGTCCCATCGAGAACGGATCAACGGCGAAGTTTGCGGGCGCGTCGGGATTTGGCTGCGGATTGCCGTCTTCGTCGCCGTTACCGGCGGCGCCGACGACGATCACGCCGGCCGCAACGGCGCGTCGTTGAGCCGCGAGGATGCTCGGCGACGGCGTCGCGTCGCCGCCCAGCGACAGGTTGATGATGTCCGCACCACTTGCGACGGCGTAGTCGATCGCCGCAGCGATCGCGAAGGAGCTAAATTGGCATCCATCAGGATCGCAAGGGGTGTCGGGGTCATCCGACCGGATTGCCAGGACGGTTGCGTCAAATGCGACGCCGTGCATGCCGGACGGGAAAATCGACAGCAGCGGATCGCCCTCGGGCAATTTCGCGCCGGCCGCGGCGCTGGCGACCCCAGTGCCGTGTCCGTCTTCATCGTCCAGCTGGTTCCGAACCGTCGGACTCCCCACGCTGAATGACCCGTTATAGATGTCGACGGATGCAGCGGAGATCTTCGTCCCGATGAACTCCGCGTGGTCGACGTCGATGCCCGTATCGATGACGGCGATGGTGACGCCAAGCCCGGTGCCGCCCGCCGCATAGGCCGCCGACGCGTTGATCAGCGCTTTAGAGTAGTCGCGATTGTACTCGTTGTTCTCAAAGGACGCAGCGGGCGGAGGAGGCGACGTCGGAGGCGGCGGGGGCGGAGACGTCGGGGGCGGCGGGGGCGGAGGCGAGGTCGGACCTCCACCTCCTCCGCCACCGCCGCCGCTCGCGCAACCGGCGGTCATCAGCAGCGCAAGCGCTGCGGCGTAGAGGGCTTTTCGCGAAGGCGTCATGACAAACCTCTGTTCCCCCTAAAGGTGAACCCCGAATGGTTAACGCCCGGGCAAATTGCAGTATGAACCCCAGAATCGACCTCAAGAAGAGACCAGGGGCTCCTTCGCCTCAAGTCATTACGCCCGAGGATTGCGCACGTCTGTGTTACGGCGTTTCGGGTCCACCAGTTTCGTTGTCCCGGCGTCGTTCTTGCACTGTGTTGCAAAACCGTATCAACCGGGAGGTATCAGGGCCGGCGGATCGCCCTGAGGCCTCGATGAAGCGGTAGTTTCCTGGACGCCGGCTGCGAGGAAGACGCATGAAGGTAATGGTGACGGGCGGCGCGGGCTATGTGGGCTCGCATGCTTGCAAGGCGCTCGCCGCGGGCGGCCACGACGTCGTCGTCTTTGACAATCTCGACCGGGGACACCGCGAGTTCGTCCAATGGGGCGAGCTGATCGAAGGCGACCTCTGCGACGGCCCGGCCATCGCCGCGGCGCTCGAGCGGGTCCGTCCGGACGCGGTCATCCATTTCGCAGCCCTGGCCTATGTCGGGGAGTCCGTCGAGAACCCCTCGCTCTACTACCGCAACAACGTCGTTGGCACGCTCAACCTCCTCGAAGCGATGCGCGCGGCCGGCGTGAACAAGCTGGTCTTTTCGTCGACCTGCGCGACCTACGGCGAACCCGAATCCGTGCCGATCTCCGAGGACCATCCCCAGGCGCCGATCAATCCCTACGGCGCGAGCAAGCTGATGGTCGAGCGGATACTGAAGGACTACGACAACGCTCACGGCGTTCGCAGTGTCGCGCTGCGCTACTTCAACGCCGCCGGCGCCGACCCCGAAGGCCAGATCGGGGAATGGCACGAGCCGGAAACCCACCTCATTCCGCTAGCGATCGATGCGGCCATTCACAACCCGACGGCGATCAAGGTGTTCGGCACGGACTATCCGACGCCGGACGGCACGGCGATCCGCGACTATATTCACGTCGTCGACCTCGCCGACGCCCACGTGCGCGCGCTCGACTACCTGAACGCGGGCGGGCGGACGGACGCCTTCAACCTCGGCACCGGAACGGGCACGTCGGTCATGGAGATCCTCAACGCCGTCGAAGAGGTCTCCGGCGTGCGCTTGAAGCCGCAGCTCGGCCCCCGCCGCGCCGGCGATCCGCCGCGCCTCGTCGCCGAGGCGAGCAAGGCGAAGTCGGCGCTCGGCTGGACGCCCGCGCGCTCCGACATCGGTCAGATCATCGCCGACGCCTGGGCCTGGCACCGCCGCCTCGAGGTGCGTGAGGCGGTTTAGCCGCGCCCCGCCGCCTGCCAAGGCCGCCGTTCGGGCGGCTTGCTTCCATCCGGTCCGCCTGCGCATAAAGGTCCCGACCCGCCGGCGAAGTCCGGCGCGACGGACCGATCGTGCATGACCAAGCTCGCCGCCAAGCCTGCAGACGCCGCGACCGGCGAAGGCCCGGTCGCCGCCGCGCGCCGGGCGCTCGAGATCGAGATCGAGGGGCTTGAAAAGCTCGCTCAAAGCATCGACGGCGGCTTCAAGGAGACGGTCGAGCGCCTCTACGCGCACGGCGGACGGGCGATCCTCTGCGGGGTGGGCAAGAGCGGACACGTCGCGCGCAAGATCGCAGCGACGCTCGCCTCGACCGGCACGCCGGCGCAGTTCGTCCATCCGACCGAGGCGAGCCACGGCGACCTCGGCATGATCTCGGCGGCGGACACGGTGATCGCGCTGTCGCGCTCGGGGGAAACCAAAGAGCTCGCCGACATCGTCGCCTATTGCCGCCGCCATGCGATTCCGCTGATCGCCATGACCGCCAAGCCTGACTCGATGCTTGGCCGGGCCGCGGACATCGTGCTGGCGCTGCCGGATGCGCGTGAGGCCTGCAACGTGACCAACGCGCCGACCACCTCGACGACGATGCAGATCGCGCTCGGCGATGCGCTCGCCGTCGCGCTGATCGAGCGTCGCGGCTTCACCGCGGACGATTTCGGCGACTTCCACCCCGGCGGCTCGCTCGGCGCGGCGCTGATGAAGGTCTCCGATCTCATGCACGTGGGCGACGAGATCCCGCTCGTTCAAGAAGCGACGCCGATGTCCGAGGCGATCGTCGAGATGAGCGCGAAGAGCTTCGGCTGCGTCGGCGTTCTGGACGGCGACGGCGCGCTCGCCGGCGTGGTTACCGACGGCGACCTGCGGCGGCACATGGGCGGGGACCTGCTCTCGCGCACCGCCGGCGAGGTGATGACCGTCAAGCCGCGCACGATTGGGGAAGGCAGCCTCGCCGCCGAGGCGCTGCGCAAGATGACCGGCGAAACGCCGAAGGTGACGGTGCTCTTCGTGCTCGATGAGGCCGGCCGGCCGGCGGGGCTTGTCCATCTGCATGACCTGCTGCGCGCGGGCTTGGGCTGAGCCGCGTTCGGGTCTAGACAGGCGCCCTGCGCGACAAAGCCGCCAAGCGAGAGTTTCAATGAACCAGCAGACGCCCATCGCTCCCAAACTGAACGGCAAGGGACCGAACAAGGTCGTCGAGGTCGGCGTCGAAGGCGGCCGGGCGGTGCGGATCGGCCAGAGTCAGCCGCTCGCGTTCATCGCCGGGCCATGCCAGATGGAAAGCCGCGCGCACGCGCTTGAGACGGCGCACATGCTCAAGGAGATCGCCGAGCGCATCGGTGCGGGGCTGATCTACAAGACGAGCTTCGACAAGGCGAACCGCACGAGCCTGACCAGCGCGCGGGGCGTCGGCCTTGAAGCGTCGCTGCCGATCTTCGCGGAGATTCGCGAGAGCATCGGCCTGCCGGTGCTCACCGACGTGCACGCCGCAGAGCAGTGCAGGATCGCCGCGGAAGTCGTCGACGTTCTGCAAATCCCGGCCTTCCTTTGTCGGCAGACGGACCTTCTGATCGCCGCCGCCGAGACCGGCAAGGTGATCAACGTCAAGAAGGGCCAGTTCCTCGCGCCGTGGGACATGGCGAACGTGATCGGCAAGGTGACCGGCGCGGGTAACCCGAACGTGCTCGCGACCGAGCGCGGGGTCAGCTTCGGCTACAATACGCTGGTGACCGACATGCGCGCGCTGCCGCAGCTCGCCGCGATCGGCGCGCCGGTGGTGTTCGACGCCACCCACTCGGTGCAGCAGCCCGGCGGGCAGGGAAACTCCAGCGGCGGCCAGCGCGAGTTCGTCCCCGTGCTCGCCCGCGCCGCCGTCTCGATCGGTGTCGCGGCGGTGTTCATGGAAACCCATCCCGACCCGGACAATGCGCCCTCGGACGGTCCGAACATGGTGCCGCTTGGCGAGTTCGAAGCGCTCGCTAGGACGCTGCAGCAGTTCGACGCGCTGGCTAAGGGGCTTTAGCGCAAAGAAAGGCGGGCGGCCGGGAAGACGCCGGCCGCCCAAGGTCGCCTCTCAGAGGGGAGAGAGGCCGAAGCCGGTGTGCGCCGAGGCGGCTCGGCTCAAAGCCGCCGGCAGGTCGCGTTCAAGAAGATCTGATGCGCGTCAGTCTCGGCGAAGTGGATGCGCAGCCAATGCAGCCGCGGCGCGGCCTCGTCGATGTCGAAGAACGTGAGCTGATCGACGAAGTCGGTGGCGACGACTCTGTAGGAAAGCGAATCCTCGCCGGGCTGGGCGAAGACGCCGCGCGGCTCGAGATCGTCGGGGAAGGCGCCGGCGGGGAAGGGGTCGGGGATCGTCACGCTCGCCTCGCCCGCCTCATCGACCGACAACAGCACCTGGGCCGTGTTGTCGAAGTCTTCCCAGTCGAACGCGTCCCAGCCTTCGAACGCGCCGGCGTAGCGGGTCTCCCACGCGTCGCAGACGACCGAGACATTCGAAAGAGCGGCGGCCGGTTCGCTCGCTCCGACGAGATCTTCATTGAAACGGAGCGAAAGAGGGCTGGCTCGGAAGGTGACGCTGAACAGCTCGCGGTCGCCGTTGAAGCGCCTTTCGAGTAGGCAGTCTGCTGTCGCCCTGTCGACCAAGCCGATCACCGGCGCACCGCAGTCTTCCGGCTCCTGCGCCTCGTCGTTCGAGTCCGCCGCCGCGGCCTCGGCCGAGAGCTGTGAGGCCAAACGATTGGCGGCGCTGAGATAGGCGTCCCAATCGATCTCGGGCTGTTCGTCGGCTTCGGCGATGACCATGCCGCCGGGAATGACGACGCGTCGCGACGGGTCGAGCCCCGGAGCGAGCGGTCCGACGACGGTTGTGGCGGGTTCGGTCGACCAGGCGGCGAACCCCGCGCCGGCGCCCAGCACGGCGATGCAGACTGCGCCGGCCAAACGGCGCGCGCGTCCGGGCAGCGCGTTGGCGAGCATGGCGATCCGCGCCTTGAGCGCGCGGCTCGATCGCGGCGGCCAGGCGCAGCCCAATGGCGGAGCGGAGCCGAGCTGGGATTTGAGCAAGGCCTCGGCATAAGCGCGCCGCTCGTTCGGATACTGCTCGGCGACCGTCGCGTCGCAGGCGAGTTCCTGATCGATGCGGGACAGCCGGGCGGCGACGTAGACGAGAGGGTTGAACCAGTTCAGCGCCGCGCCGACGGCGACGAGCGCATTGATTCGCGTATGCTGAGCGATCAGGTGCGCGTCTTCGTGCGCCAGCACAAGCGCGCGCTCGCGCGCCGAGTAGCGCGCCTCAAAGTCCGCCGGCAGCACGAGCGTCGGACGAAATACGCCGACTACGGCCGGTCCGGCGTCGGAGTTCTGGGCGCAGGCGAGCCCATGCTCGATCGGCGTCAAGCGGCCGAAACGCGCAAGAGCGCGACGTTGGCGACGCGCGAGCAAGATCAGACCGACGCCCGCGCCGACGGTCCAAAGTACGCCGAGCGCAATAGGCGAGACCTTGAGCTGCGCCGGATGCGGCTGCGCCGTCTGCTCGTCCGCCGCATCGTTCGCGCCGGAACTCGCGGTCGATCCGGCGCTCGACGTGCGGGGTGCAGGCGTCGTAGCGCTTGGAATGTCCGTCAAGGTGCGGATGGCGGCGTCGGCGATCTGGCGCGCGGAGGCGGGCGCGATCGGTGATAGGGCGGCGACCGGGCGCGCCGGCAGGAGCGCCGCGACGCCCGCGGCGAGCGGGACCAGCCAGAGCATGTAGGCGAGCCGCGCGCCGAACAGGCGGCGGGCGGGAACGCGCAGTGCAACGAC
Organism: Maricaulaceae bacterium; assembly: GCA_050050115.1. Lineage (GTDB taxonomy): Bacteria > Pseudomonadota > Alphaproteobacteria > Caulobacterales > Maricaulaceae > JASFUX01. The sequence continues at coordinate 21,067 of JASFUX010000014.1, forward strand.
GACCAACACGCCCGCGCCGAGCGCGATATTGAAGCTCAAGAGGGCGGAGAGGATGTCAGCGATCATCATCGAGCCTCTCGATCAGCTTGCGCAGCTCGGCGATCTCTTCGTCTGTCAGGTCGTGCTTTTCGGAGAAGTGGGAGATGAACGGTGCCAGCCGGCCGCCGAACAGGCGGTCGAGCAAGTCGCGGCTCTCTGCGGCGACATAGTCCTCGCGCTTGATCTTGGGGCGGTAGAGATAGCGTCGCCCGTCGCGCTTGGCGGCGAGGGCCTTCTTCTTCAGCAAGCGATTCAAGAGCGTTTTGACCGTCGCTTCGGACCAGCCCTGGCGCTCCGCGACCGCTTCAACGACCTGCTCGGCCGTAAGCGGATGATCGGCCCACAAGGCCTCCATCACCACGGCTTCGGCGTCGGAAATGCGCATGCAACCTACCCTACGATTACGTGCGTAATCATGCGATATCAATTACACGCGTAATCAGTGGAGTCAAGCCAAAGCGAAGACAGCCTCAGTCCTGAGACGGAGGAGATTCCTGGCGATCGAAACCAGACTTGAGGGAAGAGGTGCGCGCCGCTGCGCCGCGGCCCGAATACGGCGGTCGGGAAGGCGCGTTTACGCCGCCTGCGCTTGAGCCTCGGCTGACTCGGCCAAGCGGCGCAGCCACTCGGCTTCCCGGGCGATCTCGCTGAACGGCCGGCGGCGGCGCATCATCATGCCGATGCGCCGGTTGGGGTCGATCCAGCGCGGGTCGCAGTCCGGACGTTCGGCGCATGCGGCGCGGAACGCGGCGATGTCGGCGGCCAGAGCGCCGCGCGCGGCGAGGACGTCGAGTCCGTGCGCAATCGACTGGCGCGCGCGTGCAGACTTGAGCTGCGAACGACGAGCGCCGGCTTTGAACCAGGCGCAGGCTTCAGCCGCGAGCGCGTCCAGCTCGGGGTCTTGGCGAGGGGGCTGCGGCGTCGGCGCGGGTGCAGCCGGCAGCCGGCGGTCTTTCAAGCCGTAGGCGGCGACATGGCGTTGCAGTTCGCTGAGCAGCGCTGCGCCGCCGGGCGCGCGCAGTCGGCGCGCCGCTGCGGCCACGAGAAGCTCTTTCGGCCCCGCGTTCGCCAGGGCGTCGAGCTGCTGGACATGTTTTGCGTTCATCATGCCGGCGACGCCGCAAGTCACGTGCCGGGCGCGGTAACCTTCATCGATGTGATTGAAAAATATATCGTTTCAGGATGATGCGACCGCGGTCTTCTGGCGCGGACGCCGGTTAACTCTCGCCGAAACCGCCCCCGCCAGGCGTTTCGATCTCGACCGCGTCGCCGGGCTCGACGGTGAGGCGGAAACGGGCGGGCAGGGGCTCGCGCGAGCCGTCTGCGCGGATCAGAGTCTGGGCGCCGGGCGCGCCGTCGTCGCCGCCGAAGAGACCCGGCGGCGACACCGCGCGGCGGCCGGAAACCAGGGCGACGGTCATTTCATCCAAGAACCGTATACGGCGGACCGAGCCCATGCCGCCCCGGGTCTCGCCGTCGCCGCCCGAGCCGCGTCTCAGTCCGTGCGTCTCGACCAGCACCGGATAACGCGCTTCGAGAATCTCCGGATCGGTCAGGCGCGAGTTGGTCATGTGGGTGTGGACCGCGTGGGCGCCGTGGTAGCGCTCGGTCGCGCCGGCGCCGCCGCAGATGGTCTCGTAGTACTGCCGCGTCTCGTCGCCGAAGGTGAAATTGTTCATCGTGCCCTGCGCGGCGGCCATCGCGCCGGTCGCCGCAAACAAGGCGTCGCAGACGATCTGGGAAGTCTCGACGTTGCCGGCGACGACGGCGGCGGGCGGCTTGGGGTCGAGGATGGAGCCCTGGGGGATGCGAATGTCGAGCGGCTTGAGGCAGCCTTCATTGAGCGGAATGTCGTCGCCTACGAGGCAGCGGAAAACATAAAGCACCGCCGCGCGGGCGACCGCCGAGGGCGCGTTGAAGTTGGACTCTTGCTGCGGCGAGGTTCCCGTGAAGTCGATAATTGCGGAGCGGGCGGCGCGGTCGACCTTGATGTCGACGACGATGCGCGCGCCTTGCCCGCCCTCTTCGAGCGGGTCCATCAGCATCTCGGCGCGGCCGTCTTCGAGCTTGTCGATGACGCGGCGGACCGCGGCCTCGGCGTTGGCCTGGACGTGGCCCATATAGGCCTCGACCACCGCGCGGCCATGGTCGGAGACGAGGCGCTGCAGTTCTTCCGCGCCGCGCGCGCAGGCGGCGAGCTGCGCCTTCAGGTCGGCGATGTTGTTGTCCGGGTTGCGCGCGGGGTAGGCGCCGGCGGCGAGTGCGGCGCGCACGGCGGCCTCGTCGAACTCGCCGTCGTGGAGGATCTGCAGGCAGTCGATCAGCGCGCCTTCTTCTTCGAGCGTTTTCGAGAACGGCGGCATCGAGCCGGGGTCGATCCCGCCGATGTCGGCGTGGTGCCCGCGCGCGGCGACGTAGAAGAGGTGCGCGCCGGAGTTCGGATCGAACACCGGGCGGACGACGGTGACGTCGGGCAAGTGCGTGCCGCCGGCGTAAGGATTGTTGAGCGCAACAGCGTCACCGGGTTTCAGACTCGGGAAACGGTCAAGCACGGCGCGGACGCTCGCGCCCATGGAGCCGAGGTGCACTGGCATGTGCGGCGCGTTGGCGACGAGCCCGCCTTCGGCGTCGAACACGGCGCAGGAGAAGTCGAGCCGCTCCTTGATGTTGACCGAGTGGGCGGTCTTTTCGAGCGTCACGCCCATCTGCTCGGCGACGCTCATGTAGCGCTTGTTGAACAGCTCAAGCCGCACCGGATCGGCTTCGGCGTTTTCGGCCTCCGTCTCGATCTTGCCGAAACGGCGGAGCAGCAGCCCGCCGTCCGAAAGCCGCTCGGCGCGCCAGCCGCGGTCGACGACGATCTGCGAGTTCGGTTCGACGATCAGCGCCGGTCCGTGCACGACAGATTTCCTGCCCACCTCGGCGAGGCGGTAGACCGGGCAGGGCGCGAAGCCGCCGGGCTCATAGAGCTGTCCGAGCTGGACGGGCGCTGGGCCGGCCTTGTTGGGGATCGGCGGCGGGGCGATCGCGCCCGCGCCGGGACCTTCGGCTTCGGCTTCTGCGCCCAGGGACTCCACCACGATGTCGCGACCCGGCTCGGCGAAGCCGAAGAGGCGGCGATGGGCGGCTTCGAAGCTCTCACGCATCTCGCCTGCGCCGCCGACGGGCACGGGCAGGGCGGTGTCCGAGCCGGCGTATCTCAATCGCGCCTCGCCCTGCGAATGGATCGAACCGGCGTCCGCGCCCTGGGCGACGAGGCTGTCGCGCGCGTTCCTTTCAAGCGCCTGGGCGGCCTCGAGCGCGGCGTCCGCGCCTGCGCCGTCGAGCCGGGCGCCGAGCGCCGCCTCGCGCCAGACCCTCAGATCGGACAGGCCGACGCCCAGCGCGGACATCACCGAGGCGTAGGGATGGACCAGAACCGTTCGGATGCCGAGCACCTCGGCGACACGGCAGGCGACCTGCCCGCCCGCCCCGCCGAAGGAGGAGAGAGCATAGACGCTGGCGTCATAGCCCTTGGCGATGGAGATGCGCTTGACCGCTTGGGCCATGTTCTCGACGGCGACGGTAAGAAAGCCCTCCGCGCACGCCTCGACGCTGTCGGCGCCCATGTCGTAGGCGAGCTTGGCGAAGCGCTTGCGGACGATCTCGACGTTCAGAGGGCGGTCGCCGTCGGGGCCGAAGATCTCGGGGAAGAAACGCGCGTCGAGGCGGCCGAGCAGAACGTTGGCGTCGGTGACCGTCAAAGGCCCGTTCAAGCCGTAGCACGCCGGGCCGGGATCGGCGCCGGCGCTTTCGGGGCCGGCGCGGGCGCGCTCGCCGTCAAACGTCAGGATCGAGCCGCCGCCGGAGGCTACGGTGTGGATCGCCATCATCGGCGCGCGCACGCGCCAGCCGGCGATCTCGGCGGACTCCAGACGCTCGTAGCCGGTTCCGTCGAAGCGGGAAACGTCCGTAGACGTCCCACCCATGTCGAAACCGACGACTTTGCGAAAGCCGGCCGCGCTCGCGGTCTTGGCCATGCCGACCACGCCGCCCGCGGGACCGGACAAAAGCGCGTCGCGGCCCGAGAAGGCCTCGGCTTTCACCAGCCCGCCGGCGGAGGTCATGAAGTAGACCGGGGCGCCGCCGAGCGCGTCGACGACCTGGCGCGCGTAGCGGCGCACGACCGGGGTCAGATAGGCGTCGGCGAGCGTGGTGCGCGCGCGTGGCGCGTAGCGCACCAGCGGGTCGCAGACGTGGCTGACGGAAATCTGCTCGAAACCGAGGCTTTCGGCGATGCGGGCCAGCGCCTGCTCGTGGCGCGGGTCCTGACAGGCGTGCAGGAGACAGATCGCGACCGCCGTGCAGCCCCGCGCGCGCGCCGCGGCCAGCCCGGCCTTGGCGACGTCGACGTCCAAGGGCCAGAGCACGTCGCCCGAGGCGTTGATCCGCTCGGGCGCGTTCAGCACCTCGGCGTAGAGCGGCTCGGGGCGGACGATGTCGAGCGCGAAGATATCGGGCCGCGACTGGTCGCCGATGATCAGCGCGTCGGCGAAGCCCTCGGTGGCGACGAACACGGTCTTTGCGCCCCGGCGCTCCAAAAGCGCATTGGTCGCCACCGTGGTGCCCATCTTCACTGCGGCGATCTTGTCTCCGGGCGGCGTTTCGTCGCGGGAGAGCCCCATCGCCCGGCGCACCGCCTCGACCGCGGCGTCATCGTACGCATCGGGGTTTTCTGAGAGCAGCTTTATGGTTTGATAGGCGCCGGACGGATCGCGGGCGATCACGTCGGTAAACGTGCCTCCGCGATCGATCCAGAACTCCCACATGCCTTCGGGGCGGGCGGAAAGCTCCTCGGGCGCGCGCGCGGCGGCGCTCTGGTCGGTGTCGAGACGGTCGGTCATGCGCTATTGGCGAACTGTTCGCTGCTCCCGTGACAGCGCTCCCGCAAGGCGGAGGCGCGCGCGATGAGCTTCTGGCGACGGCTGGCGGCGGCCGCCCAGGCGCTCTTCACCGGCGATGCGCCAGAATCTAGCGAGTCTGGGCTTCCTGGCGAGTCGCTGTCGCATGACGAGCTCAGAGAGCTGACCGAGAACGACGTCGATTTCACCATCGCCGTGATCGCCCTCGGCGCCAAGCTGGCCAAGGCGGACGGCGTGGTCACGCCAGACGAATGGACCGCGTTCGCCCGCGTGTTCGAACCGCCGCCCGAGGCGGTCGACGACGCGCTGCGGGTGTTCAACCTCTCTCAGCAGACGACGCTTGGCTTTGAGGGCTACGCTCGGCGGGTGGCGCGGCGCTGGCGCGCCTATCCGGCGATCCTCGAAGACGTGCTCGACGGGCTCTTCTACATTGCCGGCGCGGACGGGGTCTTCAGCCCCGGCGAATTCGAATACCTTGAGACCGTCGCCGACATCTTCGGGCTGTCTCCGCGGGAGTTCGCCCGGATCAAGGCGAGCTGGACCGGGCTCGAGAGCGACGATCCCTACCTCATCCTCGGGGTCGATCCGGACATCTCCGACGGCGACCTGGCGCGCGCCTATCGGCGCGCCGCGGCGGCGAATCACCCTGACCGGGCGCGCGCTCTGGGCCTGCCGGACGTCGCCGAGCGCCTCGCAAACGCCAAAATGGCCGCGATCAATGACGCTTATGCGCGAATACGCCGCGAACGGGGGCTCGAACAGGGAACAACAATTGACGAAGCGGGTTGAAGCCCCAAAGTATTGAGTACGACCCACGGAGCCAGAGATGCCTGAAGCCGTCATCAGCACCGATCCCAAGCCGCGCGACTGGAGCGCCAGCGCTGGGCTGCTGCTGAGGCGCATCATCGCCGCGGCGATCGTGATCGCAGCGCTGATCGTCGCTTTCGCGGCGGCGGGCGTGATTGCGCTTGCGGCGCTTTTGATTGCGGTCAGCGTGGCGGTCGGGCTTGGGCTGATGTGGCTCTGGGCGCGGATCACCGGACGCAGCGCGCCCGCACGCTTCACCGTCTGGCGCGTGCGCACCGTGCAGCGGGACGAGTACGAAGCGGCGCGCAAGCTGGATTCAGCCGAAACGCTCGATGCCCAGAAGGGCCCGCAAGGCTGGACCGTGGAGACCGACGAGCGAAAGCCCTAACGGCGGTTAGCCTTACTCGCGTCGTTCCCTCATCCATCTTCAGCTCGGTTTTCGCCAAGCTTTCCCCCGGACCCCGGATAATGCGATGACTTGAGCGCACGCGGCGGCGCGTGTCGCGTGCGCCGTCCGCCGTCGCTGTTCGAAGGACCATCATGCGCATCCAGGATTTCGCTCTTCTTGCGCTCGTCTGCATGGTCTGGGGGCTGAACTTCGTGGTCACGAAGTGGGTCGTCGCCGGGGACGGCGTGCTTGAGGGCTATCAAGGCTTGCCGCCGTTCTTCGCCGCGGGCCTGCGCTTCACGCTCGCCGCGCTCGTGCTCCTCCCGCTCCTGAGGCCCTTGCCGCGGCGCTTTCCCGACGTGGTGATGGTCGGGCTGTTGTTCGGCGCGCTGCACTTCGGCCTCCTCTACATGGGCCTCAAGTGGTCCACCGCCTCGGCCGCCGCCGTCGTCATCCAGCTCGGCGTGCCGTTCACGACGATGCTTTCGGTGTTCCTCCTGGGCGAGCGGATCGGCGTGCGCCGGATCACCGGCATCGCGCTGGCGGTGACCGGCGTCGTCGTGATCTCGCTTGATCCGAACACGGCGCAGCTCAGCATAGGGCTCTTGCTCGTCGCCGTGGCTGCCTTCGCCGGGGCCTTGGGTTCGATCCTGGTCAAGCGTCTCGACGTGGTTCAGCCGGTGCGGCTTCAGGCCTGGATCGGCGCGGTCTCGGCGCTGCCGCTGATCGTCATGAGCGCGCTCTTTGAGACCGATCAGGTTCTCGGACTGATGAGCGGCGGTTGGCGGCTGGTCGCCGCCTTCGCCTTCATCGTACTGGCGGTGTCGATCTTCGCTCACGCCGGCTAC
>JASFUX010000015.1:0-27013 GCA_050050115.1 Maricaulaceae bacterium
AGATCGGCGCGGCCGGCATGTCGTAGTCCCAGATGCCGTGATGGACGATCTGGAAGTGCCACACCCGCTCGCCGGTCGCGCTGTCGAGGCAGACGATGCTTTCAGCGAAGAGATTGTCGCCCGGACGATTGCCCGCGTAGAACTCGGCGCCCGCCGAACCGTCGTCGTTGGCGGTCTCGGTGCCGATGTAGACGTAGCCGGTCTCGGGATCGGCGGTCATCATCGTCCATGCTCCGGCGGCGGACGAAATGCGCCAGGACTCGTTCTCCCAGGTGTCGACGCCGAACTCGCCTTCCTGCGGGATGGTGTGGAACGTCCAGAGCTGCTCGCCGGTGTGGACGTCGAAACCGCGGATGAAACCCGGCGCGGCGACGTCGCGGTCGCGCACCTGGCCCGGGATGACCGAAGAGACGATGACGTCGCCGACCACGACGGCCGGACTGACCACGCGAACGCCGAGCGGCTCGCCGCCGTCGGACGCGGGAAGCGACAGGTCGACGATCCCGCCCTCGCCGAAATCCGGATCCGCTTCGCCTGTCGCCGCATCGATCGAGATCAGCCGGCCGTCTTCGGTGCTGTGGATCAGACGCACGCTCTCGCCGTCGATCCACATCGTCAGCGCCCGGCTGCTCAGCGATGCGCCGCGACCGCCCCCACCCTCTTTCTCAGGCGGCGCGTAGTTCCAGATCGTCTCGCCTGTTCCCGCATCGATCGCCGAAGCGCCGAAGGCGCCGGACGGCACGTAGAGCACGCCGTCGTGCATCAGCGGCGTCGACTTGAAGTTGCTCGCCGGCCGGTCGCCGGGCGGCGGGACCGCCCAGCGCCAGGCGATCTCCAGCTGGTCGACGTTATCCAGCGTGATCTGATCGAGCGCGGAATAGCGCGTGTGCCCGGCGTCCCCGCCCCAGGTCAGCCACTCGCCGTTGGGCGCGCCTTCCTGCGCCGAGGCGCCGACGCAGGCGAACGCCGCCAGGGCGGATTGAACGAACAGATTTGCCTTGTGTTTGCGCATGACGCCGCGCGCCTCCCCTCACTGACCGTTGCGGTCTTGCATACGCGCCAGTCTAGCGGCGCTTCGCCGAGGGTGAAGTGTCGATTCCGTTAGGGAACAGGCGACGCGCAGAGCCGCCTAACGCGGATAATTGTACCGCGTGTATTCGGTCTCGGGCGGCTCCATCAGCTCGTAGGTCCCTTGCACGTAGGCGACGAGGTCGATCAGCTCGCGCACGGTGAGCAGATCGTTGTAGTTGCGCATCGGCGACTGGCGCGACTCGCCGGGCATCGGCTCCCAACGATCCGAAATCCGGTGGCTGGGATTGATGATCGAGGTGACCAGCTCGCCGTAGGTCTGAATCCGCGAGGTCTCGCCGCCGAGGACGACCGTCATGTAGTAGGGCTCTTCGCCGAATTCCGCCCGTATCTCGGGATCGTTCGAGACCTCGTGGCAATCGTGGCAGAAGTAGTTGGCGAACACCGTGCGGCCGAGTTCCGGATCACCGTCCGGCAGCTTGAAGCCGAACCCGGACGTCGGCCCGACGTCGGTGCAGGCGATCACCGCGGGCGCAAACGCTGCAGCCAGGAGCGGAGCGAATAGCTTCAGCTTGGGCAAGGTCATCGGGGCCTCCGTCTTTGCAAAGCCTACGTCTTCCGCGGGTCGGAGCAACTGCGTACTTGTACGGGACTAGCCGCGCCGACCCGCGAGACACGCATCCCACTCCGCGCGCACGTCCCGATCAACCTCTTTGTCCGCCCGCGCGGCGCGCTCGGCGAACGCGTCCTCGCCCTCCAGCCGCCACAGCGCCCAGACCGCCGCTCCGCGCACGAGCGAACATTCGTCGTCGAGCAGCCGCTCAATGCGCGCGACCAGCGACGCGTCGCCGGAGTTGCCCGCGGCGATCAGCACGTTGCGAATGAAGCGGTCGCGACCGGTGCGTTTGATCGGCGAGCCGGCGAACACCTCGCGAAAGTCCGCGTCGTCAAGCGTGAGCAGATCGCCGAGCGCCGGACCCACATTCTCCGGCCTCGGATGAAGCGCGATCTCGCGCGCGGCCGCTGCGAACTTGTTCCACGGGCAGACCGCCAGGCAGTCGTCGCAGCCGTAGATGCGGTTGCCCATCGCCGCGCGCAGCTCCCGCGGGATCGGGCCTTCATGCTCGATCGTCAGGTAGGAGATGCAACGCCGCGCGTCGAGCTGATAGGCGGCCGGAAACGCGTCTGTCGGACAGATGTCGAGGCAGGCGCGGCAGGAGCCGCAATGGTCGGTCTCGGCGGCGTCGGGCGTGAGCTCCGCGGCAGTCAGCACCACGCCGAGAAACAGCCAGGAACCCAACTCGCGCGACACGAGGTTCGTATGCTTGCCCTGCCAGCCGACCCCGGCGAGCGCGGCGAGCGGCTTTTCCATCAGCGGCGCGGTGTCGACGAAGACCTTCACCTCGGCGCCGGTCTCCTCGGCGACCAGCCCGGCGAGCTGCTTGAGCTTGCCCTTGATCAGCTCGTGATAGTCCTTGCCGCGCGCATAGACCGAGATCACGCCCTCGCGTTTGCGCTCAAGCTCGGGCAGCGGATCCTGCGCCGGCCCGTAGTTGAGGCCGACGACCACGGCGGACTTCGCCGCGGCCCACATCGCTGTCGGATGGCTGCGGCGGGCTTGAGTGGTTTCGATCCAACCCATGTCGCCATGCCGGCCCAGCGCAACGAACTGCTCAAGCCCCTCGGCCGCGGCCCACGCCGCATCCGCCCGCGCGATCCCGACCGCGTCGAACCCGAGATCGCGGGCGCGGGACTTGATCGCGTCTTCAAGAGCGTGCGGCATGAAAGGATTGAGGCAGAGGCGCGGACAAAGAACAATGGGGCCGTTCTGTTGGGGCGATCGGCTGGACACTTGGAGACAAGCGCGTGGCTCATCCCGAACGCGACACGCGCCTCGCCGCGCTGGAGTCCAACTTCTTCTCCCAGTGGTCGCAGTTCGGCCGACCCGAGGGCTTTGCGCTGATCGAGCGCGACGGCCTTCTCGCTTTCGAAACGCCGATCGCCGCACTGCCCTACAACGGCGTCTTTCGAACCCATCTCGGCGCCGACGCAGACGCCGTGATCGAGGCGACCGCCGCACACTTCGACGAACGCGGCGCGCCGTTCTTCTGGGCCGTCCATCCAAGCGCGACGCCGGATGATCTCGGTGCGCGACTTGAGCGCCACGGATTCAATCTCGCCGAGACCGCGACCGGCATGGTCGCGCGCGCCGAAAACCTTGCGCCCATAGACGCGCCGCCCGCAGGCGTGCTCATCCGGCCCGTGGAGCCCGAAGACCAGGATCTCGTGCTCGAGTTCGTCGCGACGCGCTGGAGCGCGCCGCCCGACGCCATGCAACACCTCAGGGCGCTGTTTCAGGCAACGCGGATCGGTCAGCCGGATGGCACGATGCGCGGCTGGATCGCCAGCCTCGACGGCGCGCCTGTCGCCAAGGCCTTCACTCACGCCAGTCCCGGAGTCGTCGGCCTTTGCGGCGTGGCGACCAAGCCCGAGGCGCGCGGCAAGGGCGTCGCCCGCGCCTTGTGCGACGTTGCCCTACGTGAGTCGCCGCGGCCGGATACGGAGCATTTCGTGCTCCATTCCTCGCCGATGGCCGAAAGTCTCTACGCCAAGATGGGGTTCGACGCGGTCGCGCCGTTTCAGGTGTACGTCCGGGGGGCGGAGTTCCACATCTAGGCGGGCCTCAGGCCGCCTGTTGCGTATAGCTTTTGGACGGCGGCAGGCCCTGCACGCGGTCTTCGCACAGCGCCTTGTAGCTCGCCCGGGCGCGCACCTTGCGCCACCACGCCTTGGCCATCGGAAAGGCGTCCCAGTCCGCCTCTCCGAGATAATCGATGCACGACAGGTGCGCCGCGCCGGCGACGTCGGCGATGGTGAAGCGGTCGCCGGCGAGATAGCCCCGCGCCTCGGCGAGCTGAGCGACATAGTGCAGATGCAGCTTCATCGCCTCATGCCCGGCGCGGATGGCGCGCGCGTTCGGCGCGCCCTGGCCGGTGAGCTTCTTGTCCACCTTCTCGACCATCAGCTTGGCGTTGACCTCGGCGTCGAACTTTCGATCGAACCAGTCGGCCAAACGCCGCGCCTCGGCGCGCTCGACCGGACCCGTGGGCAGGAGCGGCGGTTCGGGCTTGGTCTCCTCGAGATACTCGAGGATCGCCCGCGCGCCGACGATCACCACGCGCGGCGCGCCGGACTCGACGAGAACCGGCGTTTCGCCCGCCGGGTTCAGGGCGAGGAAATCCTGCCGCCCGTCCCAGACCCGCTCCTCTTTCAGCCGCACGCGCAGGCCCTTCTCCGCAAAGGCGATGCGGACCTGGCGCGAAAACGGATCGAGGACCCAGTGATGCAGCGTGCGCATGGCGGCAGGATACGCGCGCGAGTGATTCGGGGGTAGGCTTCCGTCATGGCCGGCAAGCTGATCCTCCGTCCCGCGACGCTTGACGACATCCCGCTGCTAGAGGCTTGGGACGAGAAGCCCCACGTGATCGCCGCGTCCGGCAGGGACGACGGCCTGGACTGGGCGGACGAGCTGGCAGCCCAATCCGAGGTCAATCAGTACGTGATCGCCGAAGAAGACGGTCGACCGGTCGGCGTCATGCAGATCATCGACCCGCACTTGGAGCCGACGCACTACTGGGGCGAGATCGAGCCCGACCTGCGCGCGCTCGACATCTGGATCGGCGAGGAGACCGATCTCGGCCGCGGACTCGGAACAGAGATGATGCGGCTCGCGCTCGACCATTGCTTCTCCGAGCCGCGGGTCAAGGCGGCGCTGGTTGATCCGCTCGTGACCAACACCGACGCGCACCGCTTTTACGAAAAGGCGGGCTTCAAACGCGTCGAGCGGCGCATGTTCGGAGAGGACGATTGCTACGTTTACAGATTAGAGTGCGCCGATTGGGAGAAGCGGTAGGCCGCCCTACTCCGCCGCGTCCGCGCTCTCGCGCCGGAAATGGTCCGCGCCGTGGGACTCGGCGCGGCCGGCGGGGTCGGGGTGAATGAGGATGTCCGCTCCCGGATAAACGGCGAGAATCCGTTTCTCCGCCTCGACCATGACCTTGTGCGCCGCCTCCAAGGTCAGCGCCGGGTCGAGGTCGGCGTGGAACTGCACGTGCACCAAGGGGCCCGAAGCGCGCGTGCGCAGGTCGTGCACCTGCAGGACCGCCGGATCGTCGAGCGCCAACGCGCGGATGCGGTCACGGTCCTCGTCGGGCAGCTCGCGGTCCATCATCTGGTTATAGGCGCCCACGGCGATCTGCCAGGCGCCCCAGAGCAGCCATGCCGCAATGCCGGCCGCGACCAACGGATCGGCCCAACCCGCGCCGAACATCGCCAGGATGACGCCGAGGATCACCGCAAAATTCGCCGCTAGGTCCGAGCTGTAGTGCAGCCGGTCGCCGGTGACTGCCAGCGAGCCGGTCTTCCTCACGGCATGAGACTGTGCCCAGACTAGGCCGATCGTCGCCGCGATCGAAACGACCATCACCGCAATCGCCCAGCCGCCATGGGCGATCGCCGAGGGATTGAGGAAACGGTTCACCGCCTCGCGCGCCAGCAGCGCCGCGGACAGCGTGATCACGCCGGCCTGAACGAGCGCGGCGAAGGTCTCTGCCTTGCCGTGGCCGAAGCGGTGCTCGTTGTCGGCCGGCTGGGCGGCGTAGCGGACGGCGAAGAAGGTGACGACCGAGGCGAAGACGTCGAGCGCGCTGTCGGCGAGCGAGGCCAGCACCGCCACAGAACCCGAGGCCAGCACGGCGCCCGGCTTCATCGCTGCGAGCGCGCACGCGGTCGCCACCGACAACGCCGTAACGCGGCCGACGATCGCCTTCGCGGCGACCGGCGCGAGCCGTCCGGGCCCGCCGCCTATCGGGGAGTCGTGCGGCATGCGCGATCTCGAACCACATTTAGACGCCTTGCTCTATCAGACTCGTCTCGCTCCACGTCAAATCTTTGTTTTTCTGCCGATTTTATATCATTCGCGTTTGCAGTCCCGGGCCGGTAGGCTTTCGCCATCAATCGTCCGAGCGGCGTCCTCGAGGGATTTCGAATGGAGAAGGTCACCGGCATCGGCGGCGTATTCTTCCGGGCGCAGGACCCGGATGCGCTGGCGCAGTGGTATCTAGACAACCTCGGCGTGGATCGCGTGCCGAGCGACTACGACACGCCGGCTTGGCGTCAGGCGGCGGGCGAAACCGTTTTTGCGCCGTTCAGCGCGGACACCGAATACTTCGGCCGGTCCGAGCAACAGTGGATGGTGAATTTTCGCGTGGCCGACCTCGACGCCATGATCGCGCAGCTGCGCGCCAATGGAAACGAAGTCACGGTCGACAGCGAGGTCTACCCGAACGGCCGTTTCGCGCGCACGCACGACCCCGAGGGCAATCCGATCGAGCTCTGGGAGCCGGCGCCGAGCTGCTGCGATTGAGGCTCGACGCCGCACGCGCTGAAGGCGGTCTGGTCTCAAGATGGCGCCCAACCTGCACCCGGCTGATGGCTCGAACGCCGATTCATCATAAAGAACGCACCGCTCCCGCGCTCGCCGACGGACCTGCCCCATGACCCTCTTCCAGCTCATCGTCCTCGCGATCGTTCAGGGCGTGACCGAGTGGCTGCCGATCTCCTCGTCGGGCCACCTGATCCTCGTGCCCGAGCTGTTCAATTGGCCGGACCAGGGCCCGCTCGTCGACGCGATGGCGCATCTTGGCACGCTCGCCGCCCTGCTCGTCTACTTCAACAAAGACGCCGTCAGCCTGGTGCGCGGCGCGTTCGACGTGGTGCTGGGCAAAGAGGTCGAGGGCGAGCGAGTGCGGATAACGCAAGACTCCAAGCTCCTCCTGCTCATCGCGTTGGCGACGCCGCCGGGACTATTCATGGGCCTGCTCTATGCGTTCACGGACTTCAGCGACCTCGTGCGCGATCCGCGGATCATCGTCTTCTCGCTCTCGGGCTTCGGCTTAGCTTTGTGGGCCGCCGACACCGTGGGCAAGCGGGTGAAGGATTTCTCGCAGATCAGCTGGCGGGACGCCGCGCTCATCGGCCTTGCGCAAGCGCTGGCGTTCATTCCAGGCACGTCGCGGTCGGGGATCACGATGACCATGGCGCGGCTGTTGGGCTTTGAGCGGCGCGACGCGGCGCGGTTCGGCATGCTCGCCGGCGTGCCCTTGTTCCTGATGAGCGGCGCCTATGCGACGCTGACGGTGGCGCTCGAAGGCGCGCACGCCGTCGCACCCGACGGGACGCTGATCGAGATCACGCTGATGCAGGCGATGACGGTGCTCGTCTTCGCCTTCTTCGCCGGCTGGGCGGCGATCTGGCTGTTGATGAACGTGGTCGTGCGGATCGGCTTTCTGCCGTTCGTGATCTACCGCCTGGGCCTAGCGGCCTTCCTGGCCTGGGTCCTGTTCGGACCGGGAGCCGGCTGACGGCTTGGACGCCGAAAGACCCACCCGGTCGCGCCGCCACCAGAACACCGAGACGGCAAGCCCCGCGATGAAGCCGCCGAGTGCAAACGCTGGCTCGCCGGTGCGCTCGAGCGCATAGAGCGAGGCGAGGCCGAGCGCGCCGAAGACGCCTGCCCGCGCAGCCGTGGAGAGAGCGACGGCGACGTGGCTCTCTCCCCGGTCGATGCGCATCTGATAGGCGTGCTCGCGATGCGCCTCGAAGAGGACCCGCCGGCGCTTGGCGCGCGAGGCGAGGGTCAATAGCGTGTCGGTCAGGATCGGCAGCATCAAGAGCGGCGGCAGCCAGACCGCGCCCAACGGCGCGCGCGCGATGAACATCAGCGCCGCGCCGGCGAACCAGAACCCGATCAGCAACGAGCCGATGTCGCCCATGAACACCCGGCCCTTGGGCGCATTGACCGGCAGGAAGCCCGCGATCCCGCCCGCCAGCACGGCGGACGCCAACGCCGCCTCGTACGCGCCGATCATCAAGGCGGCGACGGCCAGAGCGAGCGCGGCGACGCCGACGGCCGCGCCGGCGAGCCCGTTCGAGCCGTCCATGAAGTTGGTCGCGTTCATCACAGTGAAAACCCATAGCCCCGAACCAACCACCGCGAGCCATGGCGCCAGCGCGAGCGCCGCGTTCGCGGTCGCGGGCAGCAGGTCAACCCGGCCGAGCAGATACGCGGCGAGAACGCTCAGCGCCCACAAGACGGCGAACTTGAAGACCGCGGAGAGATCGAACACGTCGTCGAGCAAGCCCAAGGCGCCCGCCGCCGCGGCCAGCCCGCTCAAGGCAGCCAGCCGCGCCAGCCCTACGGCGTCCGCGCTCTCAGGCCTCAGCACTGCGACAACGATCAAGGCGACGAAGGCGCCCGCGGCGATCCCGAGCCCGCCGCTCGACGGCGTCGGCGCGGGGTGACGTGAACGGGGTCCAGGCGGCGCCAATGGCCCGGCGGCCTCGACGGCTCGCGTCCCCGCGTAGCCGACCAGCGCGGCGAGCAGCGCGGCCAGCGGGATCGTCAGCACAAAGCTCACGCCGACCCCGCCGCGCTCTGCGCGCCCAACGAAGAAGCGAACGTTCCCGCGCCGCCGAGCCGCGCCGGAGCGGCCCACCAGTCGGGATGTTCGTCGCCAAGCTGCGCGGCGGCGCGGTTGGCCGCTCCGGCGTCGTCGAACACCGCCCAGCAGGTCGCGCCCGAGCCGGACATCCGGGCCAGGCGCGCGCCGGGCGAAGCGGTAAGCGCGGCGAGCGTCTCCTTGATCGGCGGCGCGACCTTGGTTGCGGCATCGGTGAGATCGTTGCCGAGGGTGCGGAGGACGGCAATCGCCTCCTCCGAGGTCGAAGCGGACGGCGGCGCGAGGCCTGGCTCGGAATAGCGCCCCTCGGCGGCGAAGGCGGCGAACACGTCAGGCGTCGGCGCCGCGCAACCCGAATTGGCGAGCACCACGTCGAGCGCCGGCCAGGTTCTGAGTGGGCGAAGGTCTTCGCCGATCCCACACATCACCAGCGGCCGCGCCAGCACGCAGGCCGGACCGTCGGCGCCGAGCGCGATCGCCTGACGCGCCATTTCATCATCTGTCCACGGAAGCTCGAACGCACGCGCAAGCACGCGCAGCGCGGCCGCCGCGTCCGAGGTGCCGCCGCCCAGGCCGGCCGCCACGGGCAATGACTTGATCAAAGCCACGTCGACCGAGAAGCGCCGCGGGCGCGCGGCGGCGCGGGCGATCTCATAGGCTCGCTCGACCGACAGCGCCGCGCCTTGGCCAAGCGCCTCGTGCAGCGCCGCGGCGAACGGGCCGGCGATGGAGACGCTCTCGCACTCGTTTGCGCGCTCGGGAACCTCTTCGATCTCGATGTCGAGGTCGTCGCCGATGTCGGCGAAGGCGACGAGGCTTTCAAGAAGGTGATAGCCGTCCTCCCGGCGGCCGACGACCGCCAGGGAGAGATTCACTTTCGCCGGCGCGAACTCTTGATGCGTCGTCACCGTTCCCGCGGGGCCTGAACTAGTGGATCTACGGCGAAGCGATCATCGGCTCGTCGACGACGGGCGGCAATCCGGCGTCGAGCTTGTCCGCAAGCGCCGCGGCCAGCTCCTCGTCCGGATCGAGCGTCAGCGAGCGCCGCCACTGATAGCTCGCCTCGAGCCGGCGGCCGACCCGCCAATAGGCGTCGCCCAGATGATCGTTGAGCGTCGGATCCTGCGGATCGAGCTCGACGGCGCGCTCCAGGTGGCGGACCGCCTCGTCGAACTCGCCGAGCCGATAGTGCGCCCAGCCGAGGCTGTCGACGATGTAGCCGGAGTTCGGCTCAAGCTCGACTGCGCGGCGGATGAGCTCGAAGGCCTCCTCAAGGTGCTCGCCGCGGTCGACCCAGGAATAGCCCAGGTAGTTGAGCACCTGAGCCTGGTCGGGTTCGATTTCGAGCGCGCGCTGGAAGTACTCCTCCGCCTCGTCCCAACGATCCCGGCGTTCGAGCGTCACCGCGTAGGAGAAGTAAAGCTCCCACGCCGCCGCGCCGTCCTCGGCCTCGGACGCGTCGATCAGCTGGCGATAAATCCGGCCCGCGTCCTCGAACCGCTCGAGGCTCGAATAGAGATCGGCGAGCGCACTGCTCGCGCGCCAGTCCTCGGCGCCGGTGTCGAGTTCGGTCAGCACCGACAGCGCCTGTTCCTCACGCCCCAGCCTGAGCAGCGTCGAGGCCTCGGCGATGCGGATCTGGGTGAGGTAGGTCGAGCTGTCCGGCGCGGCGTCGTAGACGCGCACCGCTTCGTCAGGCTGGTACATCAGCTGGTCGAGCAGGAATCCGAGGTGCTGGCGCGCCAGCCCGTTCTCCGGATCGAGATAGACCGCCAGACGCAGATAGATCAGCGCCAGGTCCGAAGGCGCGTTGCTCGCCAGCGTCGCGGCCGGACCGTAGACGGCGAGAGACGCGGCCTTCGCGGGGCTCGCGGCGAACGCTTCGGCGCGCCCGCCTTGGGCGATGCGCGCCAGCGCGTCGATCGCGACTTGGTCGTCGGGGAAATCGTTGAGGTGGCGCGTATAAAGCCCCATCGCCTCGGCCGTACGGCCTTCGCGTTCGAGCCGCGCGCCGTAGGCGGCGACGACCACCGGCCGAATGAGACCGCTCTCGTAGGCTTCGCGATAAGCGTCGTCGGCCTGCTCGTCGCGTCCGGCGCGCTCAAGGATCATCGCGCGGTGCAGCGTCATCAGATGACCGAGGATCTGCGCATCGCGCGGCGGATCGAGCGCGTCAAGCGCGGCGTCGGTGTCGCCGAGATCCGCGTAAGCCCAGGCCAGCACCAGCGAGCCGACGACGCGGTTGAACGGGCCGAGGTCGACATCCTCGAGCATCGTCACCGCGCGGCGCGGCCTGCCCTCCTTGACGGCGCGGCTGGCGAGCACGACGCGCGCCAGACGATCCGTAGACGGCGCGCCCAGCGCCCGCTCGGCGAGACGGGCCGCCTCGTCGAAGTCGCCCCCGCGCATCGCCGCGAGGAAGGCGCGTTCGAGCAGCAGAGGATCGTCCGGCGCCAGCTCGAGCGCAGTGCGGTAGTAGGAGGAGGACTCTGCGATCTGCGAGGTGCGCTCGGCGTGCTGGGCGGCGAGGAAGGCGCCGTAGGCCTGTCCGGAGCGGTCAGCGCGAAGATCGGCCGGATCCGCCGAAGCGCATCCCGCCAAAGCGCCGCACAAGGCCGTGACGGCGAAGATAGCGATTCTTCTCATGTTCCCATGGTCGCTCGCTGCGCCCCCGCGTGCAAGCGCGCGGCGCGGTCATAGTTGATATACTTGATCACATGTTCGGATAATTCGGCCCTCCGCCGCCTTCGGGGGTCACCCATGTAATGTTTTGGTTAGGATCCTTGATGTCGCACGTCTTGCAGTGAACGCAGTTCTGAGCGTTGATCTGGAACCGGACGTCGCCGCCCTCCTCCTCGACCCATTCGTAAACGCCCGCCGGGCAGTAGCGCGCCGAAGGCCCGGCGAAGACGTCGTGCTCCGAGGTCTTCTGCAAGGTGGCGTCGCGCACCATCAGGTGCACGGGCTGCTCCTCCTCGTGGTTGGTGAACGAGAAGGCGACGTTGGTGAGCTTGTCGAACGAAAGCACCCCGTCGGGCTTGGGATAGTCGATCTTCCGATGCCGGCTGGCGGGCTCGAGGCTCGCCGCGTCGGTCTTGGCGTGCTTGAGCGATCCGCCGAAGGAGAACGGCGAAAAGCCGCCGAACAGGGTCGCGCACCACATGTCGATCCCGCCGAGCATGATGCCGAGCATCGTGCCGAAGCGCGACCACAGCGGCTTGGCGTTGCGCACCAGCTTGAGCTCCTTGGCGACCCAGCTGTTCTCGTAGGCCTCCTGGTAGCTCGACAGCTCGTCGTGCTGACGGCCCTCGCCCAACGCGGCGTAGACCGCCTCTGCGGCGATCATGCCGGTCTTCATCGCGTTGTGACTGCCTTTGATCCTTGGGACGTTGACGAAGCCCGCCGCGCAGCCGGCGAGCACGCCGCCGGGGAACGCGAGCTTGGGCACCGACTGGTAGCCGCCCTCGGTGATCGCCCGGGCGCCGTAGGCGACGCGCTCGCCGCCTTCGAGATGCTTGGCGATCGACGGATGGTGCTTGGCGCGCTGGAACTCCTGATAGGGCGAAACCCAGGGGTTCTTGTAGTTCAGATGCACCACGAAGCCGACCGAAACGAAGTTGTCGCCGAAGTGGTAGAGGAACGTGCCTCCGCCGGTGTCGTTGTCGAGCGGCCAACCCATCGTGTGCTGAACAAGACCCGGCTTGAACACCTCGTCGGGCACCTTCCAAAGCTCTTTAAGACCAATGCCGAACTTGGCCGGCTCGGAGTCTTTGTCGAGCTCGAACTCGCGGATGAGCCGCTTGGCGAGCGAGCCGCGAGCGCCCTCGGCGATGATCGTGTACTTGGCGATGATGTCGATGCCGGGCGTATAGGCGCCCTCTTTCGGCTTGCCGTCGCGGCCCACGCCCATGTCCCCCAGGCGCACGCCCTTGATCGCTCCGTCCTCGGCGTAAAGTGGTTCGGCGGCGGCGAAGCCGGGGTAGATCTCGACGCCGAGCGCCTCGGCCTGCTCGCCAAGCCAGCGGGTCAGGTTCGCCAGCGAGGTCGCATAGCAGCCGTGGTTGCTCATCAGCGGCGGCATCAACAACAGCGGGATGGAAAAGCTGCCAGAAGGCCCGAGCACGAGGAATGAGTCCTTGCTGACTTCGGACTCGAGCGGCGCGCCGCGCTCCTTCCAGTCGGGGAAGAGCTCGGTGAGCGCCTTCGGATCGACGACCGCGCCGGAAAGGATGTGCGCGCCGACCTCCGAACCTTTCTCGAGGACAGCGACCGAGACCTCCCGCCCCGCTTCCGCTTCGAGCTGCTTTAAGCGAATCGCCGCGGCGAGACCGGCCGGCCCCGCGCCGACGATCGCCACGTCGTACTCCGTCGACTCGCGCTCGACGTCCTCGCTCATGGCGTGCTCCTCGTGATCGCTGAGCCGGCGCGCACGAAATCGGTCGATCAGCGCGCGCCGAGCATGTTCAGAACAGCCGCCTCCGCGCGACGGGGCTCAAGGGGGCGGCCTCCGGCGCGGCGCGGCGCAGGGAATCATCGCCGACGGCTTAGCGGATAGGGCGAGTAAGGGCTAGAGGCGCGACGATTCCGCTCACGGGGTTTGATCGTCTTCCCCCTCGCCGCCCGAAGGCGGTTGAGCCCGAGGACCCGGCTCGGGATCGTCCTCGGGCGCATCGACATCTTCGGCGGCTTCCGCGCCATCGTCCGCCTCGGATCCCCGCCGCGTCTTTCGCCGCCACGCGGCGGGGGAAAACCGCTCGCGCCAGCTTTCGACGTCGGCGAGCGCCCGATCGAGCGCGGCCATCGTCTTGGAGAGATCGCCGGCCTCGTCCTTCAGCCACGCCTGAGTAGCGCGCGCCAGCACCAGGACGAAGCCCTGCACCCGCGCCGCGCCGAGCGGGCCGGAGGTGTCCACGCCCGCCAGCTCGAGCAGCCAGCGCGCCGTGCGCGCGGCCCGCGGCCAAAGCAGCGCAGCCTTGAGCGGTGCGGAGGTCTCCTCGGCGAGGATCGAGACCAGGCCGTCTCGCCGCGCCTCCATCGCGTCAAAGCGCGCCATCGCCGCATCGAACACGCGCTCGCGCTCGGCGGCGTCGGGGTCAAGGTCAAGCTCGTCCGCGGCCGCGCGGTCGAGCAGCGCGGCGATCGCGCCGAGCACGTCGTCCTTGGAGGAAAAGACGCCGTAGGCGTCGGTCATCGACAGTCCCGCCGCGTCGACGATCTCGCGCAGCGTCAGCTTCCGCCACGGCGTCCCGGCGGCGAGTTTGAGCGCGGCCTCGGCGGCGCGGACATGGATGTCGTCGGAGCGGCTCATAGGTTTGAGATGCGCTTCGGGACCGGCGAACGCAAGCCGGCGACGGGGATTAGCTCCCCAGCTCCTTGGCGCGCCAGATTGCGGCGGCCACCGCCTCCTCGACCAGGGCGTCGAGCCCCTCGCTCGCCCTCAAGACCCCCAGCGCCGCCTCGGTCGTCCCGCCCGGCGAGGTGACGCCTTCGCGCAAGGCGACGGGGTCGGCGTCCGGGTCGGCGAGCATGCCGCCCGCGCCGGCGACGGTCGCGTGCGCCAGGGTTCGCGCCGTCTCGGCGGGCAGGCCGTGGGCGATACCCGCCGCCGCCATCGCCTCGGTCAGGGCGTATACATAGGCCGGGCCCGAGCCCGACAGCGCCGTGACGGCGTTCATCTGCGCCTCGTCGTCGACCTCGACGACGGTCCCGCCGGCTTCGAGCAGCGCCCGGGCGCGCTCGCGCTGGCCTTCGGTGACCGCTTCATGGGCGACAAAAGCGGTCGCGCCCATGCCGATCTCGACTGGCGTGTTGGGCATGGCGCGGATCAGGAAGCCGCGCGGGAAACTCTGCTTCAAGCTCGCCAGCGTCACGCCGGCGATGATCGAGATGATCAGCACGCCCGCGGGAATGATCGGCGCAAGCGCGCCGGCCACCGAAGCAAAGAGCTGCGGCTTGATCGCCAGGAGGACCGTGTCGACGTTCTCGAACATCTCTTTTTCGGCGTGCCCGGCCGTGCGCGCGCCGAGCGCCTCGGCGCGTTCGCGGGCGGCGCGTTCGGGATCGATGACCAGGATCTCGTTGGCGGCGAGGCCGGGATGATTGCTCGCCCAGGCGCGAACCATCGCAGCTCCCATGCGGCCGCCGCCGACGACCGCCAGGCGCGCGCGGGCCTCGCTCACGCTTCGCCAGCCGTCTCGAACATAGCGGCCGAGACGGCCTCCTGCGGGGTTTTGCCGGCCCAGACCATGTAGTTGTAAGCCGGATAGAACCGCTCACCCGCCTCGACCGCGGCGGCGATCAGGGCGGCGATCTGCCCCGGATCGGGGATCGCGCCGCCGGGCAAGGCGATTGAATTGCGATAGACGATCGCTCCGTCTTCGGACCAAACGTCGAAGTGGCCGAGCCACAGCCGTTCATTGAGCAGCGCCACCAGATCGCAGGTTTTCGCGCGCTCCTTCACCGGCGCCCGGGTCTCGAGCCCGACGCAGATGTGGAGCGTTTCAATGGTCTCGCTCCACGCGAACCAGATCTGATGGGTAAGCCGCTCGCCCGGAGCGGTGAAATGCACCTCGCCGTCGCCCGTGCGCTCGTACGCGAACTCCTCTGCAGCGACGACTTGCTCGACGATGTCGAGCGGCTCGGCGGGATGATCGCGGCGACTGATTTGAACGTCCATGAGGCCTCGCTCTGACGCGATGTAGAATCGCTTAGATCGACGCTAACGCGCTCTGCTTGCGATTCTCAAACGATTCCATCGGCCGAAACGGGAGTACTAACTAGGGATTAACAGCTCGCCGTCGCTCGACTTTTTCCGTGCGCGAATCGCCGCTTCGCAACGACGCGCCGCGCGCGAGGCCCCCGCCCGTCCTCCACAGGCTTCGCGAAAATTTGGATCGGCCCCCTTGACGATATTAGAATTATTCTAATCATAAACGATGCGACGCGCCGGCTCGGAAGACCACTTCAGCGCGCCGTTTGATCAAACGTTTTCAGACAACTGTTTCCAGGGAGTCCGCACCGTGAGCTTGGCAGAGAGCAAGACCCTCGAGAACCTCAAAGAAGCCTTCGCCGGCGAGACCGGCCACGCCCACGGCCACCTTGAGTTCATGGAAGTCGTCGGCGACCCGGCGACCGGCAAGCCGATCGGGGACACCCAGAAGAACCTCGCCGCGGCGATCGCCGGCGAGACTCATGAGTACACGGACATGTATCCCGGCATGGCGCGGACCGCGCGCGAGGAAGGCTTCGACGAGATCGCCGACTGGTTCGAGACTCTCGCCAAGGCCGAGCGCAGCCACGCCGGCCGCTTCCAGAAGGCGCTCGACGAGCTTTAGGGCTCCCCGATCGCGCCGGCCGGGCATTTCGGCGCGCCCGAGAGGGCGAGGGCTGAGATCCCGGCTCGCGCGTGAGGACGGGCGGCGCAGCGCCTCCCCCTCGGCCCGCGCCGCCCGTCCAACACGCCGCCTGCGCTGAGGCGGCGCGCGACATCGAACGATCCTGCAAGCTGAAGGACCCGGCATGGCCCAGGAAGGCAGCCTGGAAGCGCCGACGCGCCATGTGATCGACTGGCGCTCGGAGAGCTACTACGACGAAGCCGCGCTCGAAGCGGAGATGACGCGCGTCTTCGACATCTGTCACGGCTGCCGACGCTGCTTCAATCTCTGCGACGCCTTCCCCCAGTTGTTCGACATGATCGACGAGTCCGACACGTTCGAGGTCGACGGCCTCGATCCGAAGACGGACTATAAGAAGGTCGCGGACGCCTGCACGCTCTGCGACATGTGCTTCATGACGAAGTGCCCCTACGTGCCGCCGCACGAGTTCGATCTCGACTTCCCCCACATGATCCTGCGCCAACGCGCGATCGAGCATCGCAAAGGCAAGACCGGCCGCGTCGTGCGCGAGCTGGCGAAGACAGACCGCAACGGCAAGGCCCTGAAGCCCGTCGCGCCGCTCGCCAATGCCCTCGCCTCGCGCAAGGACGTGATCGGCCGCAAGGCGCTCGAAGCGGTCGCAGGCGTCGCCGCGGACGCGGAGCTGCCAAAGTATCACGCGCGCACGCTGCTCAACCGCGCCGAACAGAGCGACCGCGCGCCCGAACGCGAAACCAAACGCAAGGCGGTCGTCTACGCGACCTGCTATGCGAACTACAACGAACCCCACGCCGGCGAGGCGGCGCTCGCCGTGCTCGCCAAGCTGGGCGTGGAGACCGAGGTGATCCACCCAGCTTGTTGCGGCATGCCGTTCCTCGAACACGGCGACATCCCCCAGGTCGCCCAGCAGGCCGAGAAAGTCGCTGACGCGTTCGCGCCCTACATCGCCGACGGCTACGACGTGATCGCGCTGACGGCGAGTTGCGGTCTGATGCTGAAGTTCGAATGGCCGCTGATCGCACCCGGCAATGAGGCGGTGAAGACCTTGTCTGCGGCCACCCGCGACATCTGCCAGTACGTCGTCGAGATCGCCAAAGATGAAGGCCTGCCCGACGGGCTCTCCCCGGTCGAAGGCGGCGTGGCTGTGCACATGGCCTGTCACGCCCGGGCGCAAAACATGGGCCCCAAGGCCGCAGAGATGCTGCGCCTGATCCCCAACACCAAGGTGGACGTGATCGAGCGATGCTCCGGCCACGGCGGAACCTTCGGCGTGATGAAGGACACCCGCCCGCTGGCGGTGAAGGTGGCGCGTCCCGCCGTGCGCGCGATCGACAACGCCGGCGCCGCGCGGATGTGTTCGGACTGCCCCCTCGCCTGCAAGCACCTCGCCCAGGTGATCGAGGACTCCGGCAAGTCCGCGCCATCGCACGCCCACCCGATCGAGATTTTCGCTGAGGCCTACGGGCTCGTTTAGCAAAGAGGCTCGCAATGCCCCGCGCCGAGAAGGCCGTCACAGCCGCCGACATCGTCGATCTGGAAACCTTCGGCAAAGAGCGCGCCGAGCGTCGCGCAGCGATCCTGCCGACGAAGAAGCTTCGTCGGATCGAGGTCGGGCCGCACGCGACATTCTATTTCGAGAACTTCGACACGATGCTGCTGCAGATCCAGGAGATGCTCTACATCGAGAAGGGCGGCGAGGCGCAGCTCGCCGACGAACTGTCCGCTTACAATCCGCTGATCCCGCAGGGCTCCGAGCTGGTCGCCACGGTGATGTTCGAGATCGACGACCCGGTGCGCCGCCTGTCGATCCTCAGACGCCTGGGCGGGATCGAGGAGCGCATGTTCATCGAAGTCGACGGCGAGCGGATCATGGGCGTTCCCACCGACGACGTCGAGCGCACGACCGAGGACGGCAAGACCTCCTCAGTTCACTTCGTCCGCTTTGCGTTCACCGACCCGCAGAAATCGAAGATGCGCGATCCGGGCGTGCAAATCCTCGCGGGGATGGATCACGAGAACTACGCCCACCTCGCCGTACTCTCGCCGGCGAGCCGCGCGGAGCTGGCGAAGGACTTCGACTAGCGCGCCGCTCAGCCCACGCGCGTGCTCATTCCGCCGTCCACGGGCAGGATCGCGCCGGTGATGAACTTCGCTTCGTCCGACGCGAGAAACAGCGCCGCGTAGGCCGTATCCCAGCCTGAGCCCATGGCTCCGAGCGGCACCCGCGCATTGCGCTTGGCCCGCAGGTCTTCCTGATCGACGCCCAGGCGCTCGGAGATGCCGGTGATCGCCATCGGCGTGTCCATTAGCCCCGGCATGATCGCGTTGGCGCGCACGCCGTATTTCGCGTTCGCGCTGGCGGTCGACAACGTCAGCCGGTTCACGCCCGCCTTGGAGACCTCGTAGGCGATCTTGTCATTCCCGGCGAGCGCGGCGAGCGAGGAAATGTTGACGATCGCGCCGGCCTTCTGCTCGCGCATGATCGGCAGGACTGCGCGCGTGGTCAGCACCATGGCGCGCAGGTTGACGTTCATCACCAGTTCGTAGGCGTCCGGATCGATTGCATCGACGGGGCCGTCGCCGCGGCCCGTGCCGACGTTATTGACCAACACGTCGATCCTGCCGAGACGGGCGTGCGCGTCGGCGATCAGGCGGGCGCAATCGTCGACCTGGCGGACATCGGCCTGAAGCGTGCTCGCCGTCCCGCCCTCCGCGACGATTTCAGCGACGGTTTCCTCGGCGCGGGCAATATCCCGGTCGACGCAGACCACGCGCGCGCCCTCGCGGGCGAATAGAACCGCAATCGCCTTGCCGTTGCCGATCGTCGGCCCCGGCGTCTGGCCGGCTCCGACGACGACCGCGGTCTTGCCTGCAAGCCGGCCCGACACGACCTAAAAGCCCTTCAAGTCCGGATCGAGTTCCTGGCCCGGGTCGAGCTGCACGCCGCAGGTGTTCAGGAACATCGACACCAGCGTGTACTGGCCGACCGAGAACACCACCGCCGCCGCCTGCTCCTGCGAGAAGTGCTCGATCAGCTCGGCCCAGACGGCGTCCGAGATGAAGTGATCCTTCACCAGATCGTCCGTCGCCTTGAGAAGCGCGGCGTCCGCCGGACTCCAGCCCTCGGCGTCCGCGCCGGCTTTGATCCGCAAGACCTCGGCGTCGGTCAGCCCCGCGCGCAAGCCGACGCGCACGTGCTGGGTCCATTCATAGCCGGAGCGACAGAGGAACCCCGTCCTCAAGATGACGATCTCGCGCTCGCGCGGCGGCAGAGGATTGTTGTC
Source organism: Maricaulaceae bacterium (assembly GCA_050050115.1). GTDB lineage: Bacteria > Pseudomonadota > Alphaproteobacteria > Caulobacterales > Maricaulaceae > JASFUX01. Next base: position 19,207 of record JASFUX010000015.1, read on the forward strand.
TGAGAGAATGAACGACGCCCAGGTGAGAAAGGGCGTCATCGCCGTCGGGAAGTTCGCCAGCGTGCCGAACACGTTCAGCACCTCGCCGTTCTTGTTGGCGCGCGCCCGCATCAGCTCGGCGGCCTCACCCTCGGCGTTCTCGATCGATACCGGCGGCACGCGGGGTTTCGTTAGGCGCATGGGTTCACTCCTGCCAGTTCGCTCACTTCATCACGCGCGCGATGAAATCAACCGGTTCAAAACTATTCGGCTCCCCGGCTTCGCGCAGCGAAAGCCGGGGCCCAGGAGGTCTGGACGCAACGCATAGCCACGTCGTCGTCAATTCACTGCGACAAACCAACTGGACCCCGGATCACTGCTTCGCAGCGTCCGGGGAACCGGAAAGGATGATGGTCGAAGAACTCTCCCTACTCGTCCGCGAGCTTCGCCTCGAGCGCGGCGAGGCGCTCCTCGAGAGCGGCGACCTTCTCGTCCGCGGCGTCGGCGCGGTCCTTCATCACCTCGAGCTCCTCGCGCGGGACGAGGTCCATATCGGCGATGAAGCGCTCCATCTGGGCGCGCAATAGGGTCTGGAATTCCTCGCCCATGCCATGGGCGACGCCCATGGCGTTGGTCATCAGCTGGGCGAGGTCGTCGAACATCGGTGACTTGGTCTGCATCTCGGTCCGTCCGTCAGCGTTGGGAGCAGACCATATCGCCCCGGCCGGCCCGCGCCTACCGGGCTTGACGGCTCTAGCCTCGCGCCGCCGAGCCCGCTATGGCTGTCGCCCACTGTCGAGTGCGTCGAGAGGCCGGCGGATGCTTGAAACCTGCAGCCCGATCCCCGGGTTCAACGAAGTCATCTTCTCGATCGGGCCGATCGCGATCCGCTGGTATGCGCTCGCCTATATCGCGGGGCTGGTGCTCGGCTGGCGCTACTACCTCCGTCTGGTGAAGAACCCCGGTCTCTGGACGTCCAAGGCGAACCCGACGGCGAAAGACTCGCCGATGACCAGCGAGGACGTCGACGAGCTTCTATTCCTCGCCACTCTGGGCGTGATCCTCGGCGGCCGGCTCGCCCACTCGTTCATCTACGCCCCGCTCGAAGCGCTCGGCCAAGGCGACACGCCCTGGTTCATGACCGGCCGCTGGCAGGACCTGTTCTACCCGTTCAAGATCTGGCAAGGCGGCATGGCGTTCCACGGCGGCCTTTTGGGCGTCGGGCTCGCGATCTGGTGGCTGGCGCGCCAGCGCAAGATCTCCTTCCTCAACATCGCCGACGGCGCGGCGATCGTCACGCCGATCGGGCTGCTCTTTGGGCGGATCGCCAATTTCATCAACGGCGAGCTTTACGGGCGGCCTTGGGACGGTCCATGGGCGATGGTGTTTCCTTGCGACCGCGTTCAACCGCCCGTGCCGCGCCATCCCAGCCAGCTCTACGAGGCCGGGCTCGAAGGTCTGGCGCTCGGTCTGATCATGCTGGTCGCCTCGCGGCAGTTCAAAATCCTCCGCCGGCCAGGACTTGCAACGGGCATATTCCTGATCGGCTACGGCGCCTTCCGTTCGATCGTCGAGAACTTCCGCATGCCCGATGAAGGTCTCACCAACTTGCCGCTGGGCATCACCATGGGGCAGGTCCTCTCGACGCCGATGTGGATCGGCGGCGTCGCGCTGATCGCCTGGGCCGTCACTCGCCCGCCGGTCGGCGCGCGCCAAGCCGGAGCGAAGAGGACCGCGTGAGCGGAACGGCGCAGACGCCCGAACCTCCTCCCGCTCCGGCGCGCGATCTGCTCGAACGCCTTCTTCAGACGATCGACGCCGAGGGACCGATCTCCGTCGCCCGCTACATGAGCGAGGCGCTGCTCGATCCGCGCGCGGGCTTTTACGCCACGAAAGACCCGATCGGCGCGGGAAGCGACTTCATCACCGCGCCGGAAGTCAGCCAGATGTTCGGCGAGCTGATCGGCCTCTGGTGCGTGCAAAGCTGGATCGAGATGGGCGCGCCCGAGCGGGTCGATCTCGTCGAGCTCGGTCCAGGCCGCGGGACGATGATCGCGGACGCCCTGCGCGCCGCGCAGCTCAGGCCCGACTTCATCGCCGCGGCGCGGATCACGCTGGTCGAAGCCAGCCCGGCGCTCAAGGCCGTGCAGGCCGAAACGCTGGCGAACGCGCCCTGCCCGGTGATGTGGATGAACCAGCTCCCAGCGGGCGATGCGCCTTGCATCGTTCTGGGCAATGAGTTCCTCGACTGCCTGCCGATCCGTCAGTTCGTCAGGCATGAAAGCGCCTGGCGCGAACGTCTAGTCGGCCGCGATCCGACAGCCCCCGCGCAGCTGGCGTTCCTGCTCGCGCCGTCGACGCTGTCGGAACGCGATTGCGATCTCATCCCCGCAGCGCTCCGCGACGCGCCCGAAGGCGCCTTGGTCGAAGCCTCGCCCGGCGCCGCGCCGCTGCTCGAGAGCCTTGCAGCGCGGTTCGCTTCAGCGCCCGGGCGCGCGCTGTTCATCGACTACGGACCCGCGGCCAGCGAGACCGGCGACACGCTGCAGGCGATCAAGGCGCACGAGAAGGTTGATCCGCTGGCCGAGCCGGGCCAGGCCGACTTGACGGCGCGGGTCGACTTCGCCGCGCTCAGCGAGGCGGCGCACGCGCTCGACTTGTCCGCCGACGGATCGGCACCGCAAGGCGACTGGCTCAAAGCGCTCGGGCTCGAACACCGGGCCGCAGCGCTGATCGGAGCGCGACCCGACCAGAAGGGCGTCATCGCCCGGCAGGTCCATCGCCTGACTGACGAGGCGGAGATGGGCGCGCTGTTCAAAGCGATCTGCGTGTCGTCCTCCGGCCTGCCGCCGGCGGCGGGGTTCTAGCGTCCATCGCGCTCCCAAGACGGATACCCAACCGGCCGGAAGTCACGTAAACAGCATACATGGCGAGACCGCCCTTCCATTCTGCGCACGCCCTCTCGGGAGTTCCCGGCCTGAGCCACGGCTTCTTCGGTCGCGCCGGCGGCGTCTCGGAAGGCGTCTTCGCCAGCCTCAACACCGGCCCCGCATCCGGCGACACGCCCGAAGCGGTGGCCGAGAACCGCGCGCGGGCGACGCGCGCGCTCGGCGGCGCGCCGGCGCAGCTCGCCACTCTGCAGCAGGTCCATTCGAACCGCGTCGTCGTCATGCGCGCGCAGGATGACGCGCCCGCCTCCAAGATCGCGCAGGCGCCTTGGGAAGAGTTCCCCGACGTCGAGCGGCCCAAGGCCGACGCCCTCGTCACCAACTTGCCCGGCCTGCTCGTCGGCGTGTTGACGGCCGACTGCGCGCCCGTGCTGCTCGCCGATCCCGAAACGAATGTGGTCGCCGCCGCGCATGCCGGCTGGCGCGGCGCATTTGGCGGCGTGATCGAAAAGACCGTGGACGCCATGGTCGCGCTCGGCGCGAACCGCGCGGCGATCCGCGCCGCGATCGGGCCGTGCATCCACCAGACCGCCTATGAGGTCGGCCCGGAGTTCAAGGACAAGTTCCTCGCCGACGATCCGACGACGGCGCCCTTGTTCACCGACGGCGCGGGCGACCGCAGCCATTTCGACCTCGTCGGCTACGTCACCCGCCGCATCGCCCGCGCCGGGGTCGGCGAGGTCGAGGCGATCAACGCCTGCACGGTGGAGAACGCCGACGCCTTCTTCAGCCGCCGCGCCACGGTGACGCCGGAGGGGAGCGACTTTTACGGGCGGAACCTCTCGGCGATCGGGGTTGGAGTGTGACGGCGCGCGCTGCAATCTGACCCCATGATCACGGACATCGAAGACTACTTCGTCAAGGGCTGCGGGCGGTGCGAGCGCTTCGCCACGCCTGATTGCGCGACCAAGCTCTGGAATCAGGGCCTTGAGGATCTCCGCCGCATCTGCCTCGACTCCGGCCTTAAGGAGACCGTGAAGTGGGGACACCCCTGCTATATGCACGCGGGCCGGAACATCGTCATCATCGGCGCCTTTCGCGGCGATTTTCGTCTGTCGTTCTTCAACGCTGCACTGATGAAGGACCCCGAAGCCGTCCTCGAAAAACAGGGCCCGAACACCCAGAACGCTGACATGATCCGCTTCACCGACAACGCGCAGCCTGTGGAGATGGAGCCGATCATTCGCTCATATTTGGCCGAGGCGGCAGGCTACGCCGAGGCGGGCGTCAAGCCGGCGAAAGCACCGCGCGAGATCGAACTGCCAGAGGAATTGACCAACGCGCTCGACGCCGACCCGGAGCTCGCCGAGGCGTTCGCCAAGCTCACGCCGGGGCGTCAGAAGAGCTACGCGATCAATCTCAACGCGGCGAAAAAGTCAGAGACGCGCGTGTCGCGCATCGGGAAGTTTCGCGACAAGATTCTGGCGGGCAAGGGCGCGATGGAGAGGTGAGCTACGGTGGCAGGGCGTCAATGGGCGAAAAGTCTGTCGCTGGCCGAATGCCGACGTTGATCGCCATCGACAGGAGTCTAACCGCATCCACAAGGGCGAGCTGTGGCCCGGCGATACCGTTCCGCCACGACGGCTTTTCAAGTATGGACGCATCGCCGCGAGTCGCAACACTTGGCATCGAGCTTCCTACCCTCAGTCGATCAGATACTCCGTGTACCCAGCCTCAACCTGAATCCCGAGGCTGTTCATCGCCAAGCCCGCCAGGGAATAGCCGCCGACGGCGTAGATGATCTCGATCATCTCCTGCGTGTCGTAATGCGCTTCGAGTCGCGCCCACGTCGGATCGGTAATGAAAGCCTGCGCGCGCAGCTCGTCGGCGGCGGTCAGCGAGGCCACTTGACGCTCGTCCCAGATGTCGGCGCCGACGCCTTGCGGGATCGCGGCGATTTGGGCTTCGGTCAGACCAACTTGCAGCGCTAGCGGCGCATGGTGAGCCCACTCGTAGGGCGTGTTGGTGTTCCAAGCGGTGCGCAGAATCACCAACTCGCGATCGGCGGCGGACAGGCGCGCCTCCTCGCCAAGCAGGTAGGTCAAAAACCCGTTCATGGTTCCGGCGAGCTGGGGATAGCGCACCATCGTCGCGAAGAGGTTGAGAACCTCGCCGCCGGTCAGTCTAGAGACGATCTCCGGTTGCGCAGGGTCCACATCTTCAGCACGCAGCGGCGCGATGCGCGGCGTTGTGAGGCGCGCGGCGTTCGGCCGGCCCGCGGGTCCGGGCAAAGGATGGCCGTCAGGCAGGCGGAACTCCAACCCCTCGTCGAGCTGTACGCCGAGCGAATTGAGCGCCATCGACACCAGCTGATACTGCCCGGCGATGAAGATCGCCGTGACGATCTGCTCGTCCGTGTACTCTTCTTCAAGCGCCGCCCAGGTCGCATCCGAAATCATCGCGTCGTAGCGCAGCTCGTCGACCATCCTCAGCAGCGTGCTCTCGAAGGCGGTCCAGTTCGGCGCGTCCGGCCCGGCGGCGATCGCGTCGATCTCCGCGGGCGTCATGCCGACGGCCTCGCCGGTCGCGATGCGCGCGTGCTGCGCGAACTCATACTCGGACTGACACAGCCACCCCGTCCGCAGCATGATCATCTCGCGATGCCGCGGCGGCACGGTGTCGTTGTTCAGAATGATCCGCCCGAACGGCGACCAGTGGTTGTAGAGGTCCACGTGGTGCGCGAGCGTCGTATAGATATTGAAGGTCGATCGGCTCGCGATCATCTCCGCCTGCGCAGGCGTCCAATCCTCTTCAGGGATGGGAGCAACACGAGGCTCGGTCGGGCGAGGCGAATACGACATCGCCGAGGTCCCTCCGTTCATCGTTGGCGCATCGGTCGCACAGGCGCCGAGCGTCAACCCCAAGGCGAGAGCCGCGGCGCGCAACGGAGCGCGGCGCGTCATCAGATGCAGATTGAGCACAGTCCCTCCCCCGGAATTTGGTGTTCCGCGGCCGCATGCTAGACGCTCGCGAGAGCCGGAAAAACCTCGATATGCCTGGGCTTGCCGATCATGCGGAGATGACGGCCGGCCCAGAACGCCCCGGAGTCGCCGTCTGCGGCCGAACAACGGCCGGCGAGACATCTGTAAAACCTCGCCCGCGCCTCTGGCGCGCCCGTACAAGCGCTGTTAGAAGCCCGCTCGTGACAAGGGCGTGACACGGGCTTGAGGGGCGAAAGACCGGTCATGAAGCTGCTTTCAGGCACATCGAACCAGCCGCTGGCCGCGGCGATCGCGGACTCGCTCGACGCGCCGCTGACCGAAGCCGAGATCAAGCGCTTCTCCGACAACGAAGTCTTCGTGCGGATCGACGAAAACGTCCGCGGCGAGGACATGTTCGTCATCCAGTCGACCTCGCACCCCGCGAACGACAACCTGATGGAGCTGCTGATCAGCATCGACGCGCTCACCCGGGCGAGCGCGGCGCGGATCACCGCGGTGATCCCCTACTTCGGCTATGCGCGCCAGGACCGCAAAGTCGGCGGGCGCACGCCGATCTCGGCCAAGCTGGTCGCCAACATGATCGCCACGGCCGGCGCCGACCGGGTGCTGACGCTCGATCTGCATGCCGGCCAGATCCAAGGCTTCTTCGACGTGCCGACGGACAACCTTTACGCCGTTCCGGTGATCGAGAAGGACATCCGCGCGCACTACAACGCCGACACGCTGATGATCGTCAGCCCCGACGTCGGCGGCGTGGTACGCGCTCGCGCGCTGGCCGACCGCCTGGGCGCCGACCTCGCCATCGTCGACAAGCGCCGTCCGCGCGCCGGGGAGTCCGAGGTGATGAACATCATCGGCGACGTCGAGGGCCGGGACTGCCTGCTCTACGACGATATCGTCGATTCCGGCGGCACGCTGTGCAACGCGGCCCAAGCGCTCTCCGACAAGGGCGCCAAGACCGTCGCCGCCTACGTCACCCACGGCGTGCTTTCGGGCAAGGCGGTGGAGAACATCTCAGGCTCGGTGCTCAAGGAGATCGTGGTGTCCGACACCATCGAGCACCCCGCGCCGGTCAAGGCCTGCAAGAAGATCCGCCAGATCTCGATGGCCCCGCTGATCGGCGAGGCCATCCGCCGGATCGCCGCCGAAGAGTCGGTCTCCAAGCTGTTCGACTAGGCCCCCGCCGGCGGCTCGTTGCCGAGACCGGCTCAATTTTCATGAAATTCGTCTCGATTTCGGACGCCCGACGCTAACGCCGGTTCACCGCGCCAAGCGGTTCCGCTCGCGTACGCGCGCGGAATTGCTCATGGTTTCGGCGGCTTGATCAGACGGGAGGCTGGGCCGATGAGCATGAACAAGAGCAACCGGATGCCCCGCAGCATCCGCCGGCGCATTCCGGGCGCGCGTTTTATCGCCGGATGTCTCGTATTCGCAGCCCTGACGGGCGGCGCGGGCGCGCTCGCCGACGCGGGCCAGCTCAACGACACCTACGCGCTCGACGCGCCGCCCGATCCGTACCTGGGCGCGCACGAGTTCGCCCGCCGCGTCGGCCTGCAGCCGGACGCGCCTCGCTAAGGCGGCCCGCCATGATCGCCTACGCCCGCCGCTTCGGCGTCACGAGCGCCATCCTCAGCGCCTTCATGCTGGCGCTGACCGCCGCCGTCGCCGCGCCGGCCCGACCCGAGCCGGCCGCCAGCGCGCCGGAAAGCGCAGCTCATGCGGACCCGGTTGTGGGTTTTAGGGACTAGGTTCTTGGGGCTCAGTCGCCGCAGCGGCTCTCCAACACTCGATCCCCGGCGTCCAAACCCCACAACCTAACCCCCAAAACCCAGTCCCTACCTACCGTCCGCTTGCCTCCCCTTCACCGATCGCCTATAGACCGCGCCTTGAATTTTCCGCGTCGGACTGTCCGAAACGCGTCCCCGACCGTGCGCCCCG
>JASFUX010000016.1:0-26818 GCA_050050115.1 Maricaulaceae bacterium
CGACGATGAAGATGAGGACGACAACGAACGCCGCAACGTGACGGTTGTTGACGAGGACGGCCGCGTGAGGGTCGTCGAGACGGAGGTCTCGGATGTCGACGGCCGCACCCGCGTCGTTCCCCGTCAGGACGGCCGCATCACGAACGAGGAGCGTGAAGCGGAATCCCTTTTCCGCGCGATCGAGAGCGGTGACATCGACCTTGTGCGCGCGCTTGTCGAAGCTGGCGTCGATGTCGACGCTCAAGGCCGCCGCAACGAAACGCCGCTGATGCGGGCTCTGCGGGCGGGTGACGACGACATCACGCGCCTCTTCATGCAATCCGGCGCTGAGGTGAATGAGGCGGACGTTTACGGCAGGACGCCTTTGATGATCGCGCTCGATGAGGACAACATCGAGATCGTCTCCGAGCTGCTCGAAGCCGGCGCCGACCCGAACGCGGTCAATGAATACGGCGAGACGCCGCTCCTGATCGCGATCGACACCCGCGACGAGGAAATCGTCCGACTACTGCTTGATGCTGGCGCCCGCTTCGACGTCGGCGGCTGAGGCTTTCACGCGAAGATGAACGAGCACCGACCGCACCCGAACTGCGCCTCTAATTACTATTTAAATAGTAGAACGAAAGCAGCCGTCATGCCGCCTTCCAAATCCGAACAGACCGTAGTGCGCCAGGGTTCCCTCCTCGGCCATGCTTCGTGCATCGCCGTCTCCCTGGTCCTCGGCTCGTCCCCCGTCTGCGCTCAAGACGAACCGCCGGTGGTCCAAGGGCCGGCGCCGTCGCAGGCGGGGGGCGGGACGGAGGTTTTCGAGCCGGCGTTCTTCGCCGTCTTCAACCCGATCTCGGCAAACGACATGGTTCGCCAAGTGCCCGGTTTCTCGATCGACAACGGCGACAACCGGCGCGGATTTGGCGCGACGGCGGGCAACGTGCTGATCAACGGCGAGCGGCCAAGCTCGAAGAACGGGATCTCCGCAGAGCTCGACCGCATCCCGGCGGCGAACGTCGCGCGGATCGAGCTGATCCGCGGCGGCTCGAGCGATGTCGACATCCGCGGCCGGACGACGCTCGTCAATGTCGTGCTGCGCGACGCCAGCGCGTCCGACCCGGTGACGACTTATTCGGCGCAGATCCACACCACCCAGGGCCGACGTTTGAGCGGAACGGGCAGCCTTGCGCGCGCCTTCCGTTTCGCCGGCGCCGACGTCAATCTGAGCGCTGAAAGCTTCTGGACCCCGCGTCGCAATCTCTCCGAGGAGGTCGTTTACGTTCCAGGTGGCGACGTCATCGCCACGCGAGACGAATATCAGCAAACCAACTATCGGGAACTGGTGCTGTCGGGAACTGCGCGCTGGCGCCCGAACGCGCGCGACGCGTTCGGTCTCAACGCGCAGTTCGCGCCCTACCTGTTTGGACTTCGCGAGGTCACCAACGTCTTCGACGCGGCCGGCGATCCTTTGCGCATCGACGCCCTCGACCACGAAGAGACCGACGCTTGGTCGAGCGAGTTCGGCGCGGACTGGGAGCGGCGGCTGACCGGTCGGCTGTCAGTGAAGCTCGTCGGTCTCGACCGTCATTCGGAATGGCAAGAAGGCCAGGAGTTCAGCTCGACGCCGGTCGGTGGCGGCGCCGAGACGACGTTCATCGACCGCGCGACCATGTCGGGCGAGCGCATCGGCCGCGGCGCGCTGACCTGGCGCGCGAACGACGCCCATACGCTCGAAGCCGGGATCGAAGGCGCTTTCAACTTCCGCGAGACCGATCTCGACATCGCCGTCGACGACGGGGGCGGGCCCGTCCCGATCGACCTCGTCGTCTCGGACACCCGGGTCGAGGAGCTGCGCGGCGAGGCCTTCGTGACCGACGTCTGGGAGGTTTCGCCGCGCCTCTCGCTCGAGACCGGCTTCACCTTCGAGGCCTCGCGCATCACCCAGACCGGCGACGCCGAGCAGGAGCGCGAGTTCACCTATCCCAAGCCGCGCTTGATCGCGACCTATGCGCTCTCGGACGCCGACCAGCTGCGGTTCTCGTTGATCCGCGACGTCGCCCAGCTCGACTTCTCGGAGTTCGCCTCGGCGATCGACGTCGATGATGATCTCGTCACCGTCGGCAATCCGAACCTCGAGCCTGAGCGCACTTGGCGCGCCCGCGCCGAATGGGAGCGCCGCTACGGGCGCGGCGCCTTTACGTTTTCGGTTACCTATGACCAGGTCGAGGACGTACAGGATCTCGTCGTGCTCGACGACTTCACCGGTCCGGGCAACCTCGGCGACGGCGGCCGGCTCAGCTGGTCGCTGCAAAGCTCGACGCCGATGGACCGCTTCGGGCTTTCGAACGCCGTGCTGCGCTTCAACGCCAATCAACAGCGCACCTGGGTCGACGATCCGCTGACCGGGCTCGAGCGCGCCTTCGCCAACGAGAACACCTGGGGCTACTACTTCGAGTTCCGCCAGGATCTGCCCGAGCATCAGATGGCCTGGGGTTGGGACTATGCGTCGGGAAGCGAATACTCCGCCTTCCGCGTCAGCGAGCTGCAGGTGCGCGACGGCGGCGAGGGCGATCTCGACTTTTTCGTCGAAACCACGCGTTGGGGCGACGTGACGCTCCGTCTGGGCGTCGACAACATCTTCAACCAGGTCCGCACGCTCGAGCGCTTCATCTACGACGGCACGCGCGCCGACGGCGACCTCGACCGCATCGACCTGCGCGACCAGCAAAGCGGCCAGTTCGTCTATCTGAGGATGTCGGGGTCGTTCTAGAGGGCCGGGCTGCTGCGCCTAGCGTCAGCAAACTTCGAATGCTTGACGAGCGCATCCAAAGCGATCGCGTCGGCTGAACATGCAGTCTCGGAGAGCGAAGTGTCGCGCACCGAAGGCAGTGAAGCTGCGAACTGGAAAATCTCGGCGCGACGGCTTCGCCTTTATGACCTGATGGTCTGCCATCCAACATTCGCTGGGCTCACGCCAATCCCAACAACGTTCAACCTTGGAAGATCATCAGGAAGAATCTGCAATCTTGCTGGCACGCGCGACACTTCAAAACCAAGCGCGCACGCCGAGTATGAACACCGTCTCCTCGTCGCTCTCGGCGGCGGCGCGCGCAAGGTCCGCAGTGTCACCGAGGAGGCGGCTCCACTCCACGCCGACATAGGGCGCAAGCTCGCGGCGGATTTCGTAGCGCAGCCGCAGGCCCAGATCGACGCCGGTCACGCCGGACCCGAGACCGCGCTCCTCGACGTCCTGAAACGCGATCTCCGCCTCTGCGCGCGGCTGGAGCACCAGGCGCTGGGTCAGCAGCAGGTCGTACTCGGCTTCGAGCCGTGAAGTGACGTCGCCCTCCTCGCTCACGAACGCGGCGGCGTCGAGTTCGAACCAGTAGGGCGCAAGTCCCTGCACGCCGAGCACGCCGTAGGTCAGGCTGTCGGGCTCGAAGTCCTGGCGGACGCCGGCCTGAAGGTCGAAGAAGGGCGTGATCGCGCGGCTGTAGAGCATCTGCAGCTCGGCCTCGCCGACGTCTCCGTCTTCCGCGTCGCCTTCGGACTTCCACCATAGCTTGTTGATGTCGCCGCCGTACCAGCCCTGGGCGTCCCAGAGCAGGCTCGTATCGCCGTCGTCCGGCCAGCGGCCCTCCAGGCGGTCGATCTGTGTAAAGAGAAAGCCGCCGCCCGCCATGTGCTCGGACTCGGACATGTGGTCCATCGCGTCCTGAGCAAGCGCCACCTGCGGCGAAGCAACGAGAAAAACCGCCGCTCCGCCAATCACAGAACCCAACCTCATGCGCGGGTCTCCGGCTGCGAAACGCGCACGACCCGCATCATGCCGGCCGCCATGTGGTAGAGGAGATGACAGTGGAACGCCCAATCGCCCGGCTCGTCGGCGGTCAGAAGCAACGGCACGCGCTCGCCCGGCTTGACGTTGACCGTGTGTTTCAACGGGCGGCGCTCGCCCGCGCCGTTGTCGAGCTCGACGAACATGCCGTGTAGGTGGATCGGATGCTCCATCATCGTGTCGTTGACGAGCACGAGGCGCAGCCGCTCGCCGTGGGTCATCTGGATCGGTCCGTCGACGTCGGCGAAACGCACGCCGTCGAACGACCACATGTAACGTTCCATGTTGGACGTCAGATGCAGCTCCAGCTCGCGCGCCGGCGCTCGCCGGTCGGCGAGGTCGCGCGCGCCCCTGAGCTGCGCATAAGAGAGCACCCGCCAGCCGTCCGCGCCGAGGCCGATGCCCGGATCGTCGAGGCGCGTCGAGGCGGCCATCGCGCGCATCGCCACGCCGGGACCGGCGCGGACGGGATCGCCCTGCTCGCTCGCCATGCCCGCCATTTCCGCCATGTCGTGACCTGCGTGATCCATCGCTTCAGCACTCGTCGCGCCTGAAGCCATCGCGGCCATGTCGTGGCCTTCATGCCCGCTCGCGGCGGCGGTCGGCGCCATGTCATGACCAGCGTCGTGGCCGGCGTGATCCATCGCCTCGCCCGACATTGCGGGCGCGGCCGACGCCTCGTGTGTCATCTGACCGCCGGCGCCGTCCGTGTCGTGACCGGACATATCGTGACCCATGTCCGCCATGGAGCGCACGGGGCGCGGACGTCGCGCGGGAACGTCCGCAGTCGCGCCCTCGCGCGTCGCCAACGTCCCGCGCGCATAGCCGCTGCGGTCCATGCTCTCTGCGAAGATCGTGAAGGCGCGATCTTCCCGCGGTTCGACGATCACGTCGTAGGTTTCGGCGACCGCCATGCGGAACTCATCGGTCTCGACGGGCGCGACGTCGACACCGTCCGCGGCGACTACGGTCATCGGCAGGCCGGGAATGCGCACGTCGAAATAGGTCATCGCCGAGCCGTTGATGAACCGCAGCCGCACCCGCTCTCCGGGACGGAACAACGCCATCCAGTTCGCCTCGGGACCGTGACCGTTCATCAGGTAAGTGTAGGTCGCGCCGGTGACGTCGGCGATGTCGGTGGGGTTCATCCGCATCTCGGCCCACATCCGCCGATCTTCCATCGCCGCGCTCCAGCCCTCCTCCCGCGCATCGCGGAGAAAGTCGCCGAGCGTACGGCGCTGATAGTTGTAGTAGTCGGGCTGGCGCTTGAGGTTCGCGAACACGCGGGCCGGGTCCTCGAACGTCCAGTCCGACAACATCACGACGTATTCGCGGTCGGCCGCGACGCGCTCGCCGCCGGCCGGGTCGATGATGATCGGTCCGTAGACGCCCGACTGCTCCTGAAAGCCCGAGTGCGAGTGGTACCAATAGGTCCCGCTTTGGCGGACGGGAAAACGGTAGGTGAAGGTCTCACCCGGCGCGATTCCGGCAAAGGAGACGCCTGGCACGCCGTCCATGCTGGCCGGCAGCAGGATGCCGTGCCAATGGATCGAGGCGTCCTCATCGAGCGCATTAGCGAGGCGCAACGTGACCTCATCGCCCTCCCGCCAGCGCAACAGCGGCCCCGGCACGCCGCCGTTGACGGTCACGGCGCCTCCTCGGCGGCCATCGACCGAGAACGAGGTGCGGCCGATCGCCAAGTCGAACTCGGACGCAGGCGCCGACAGCCCGGACGACTGGGCCCGCGCCCAGGACGGAATGAGACCGGCGGCGGCCCAGCCCGCGCTCATGACCGCCGTCTTGTTCAAAAGGTCTCGTCTGGAGAGCATGTGGCGCCTCGCGTGCGTCTCGGAACTCCGGCGGTTCGCCGGCTAGGGATCATACGCAGCCAGCGCCGTCGGCCCTCGCACAGCGCGCATTTGCCAAGCTGATTCTTCGCCGCGCCAGGCACCTGATTTGACCTCTCTCAAGACGAGGGCGAGCTGCGTCTGCACGCGTACTTGAGGGACCGCGAGCCTCAAGCCGGTGACCGGGGACGCCGAGGACGGAGTTCGCACAAGCCGCTTCACCACGGAGAGACCCATGAGAGCGAAGCCTTTTGTGATCGCCGCAGCTCTGACGGCGATGCTCGGCGCATCGAGCGTCGTACTGGCGCAGGATGAGACCGAGGACGAAACTCAAGACCGCTTCATGCGCATGCACGAGATGACGGAAGCGTTCCAGGCGACCGACAATCCGATGCAGCGTCGAATGCTGATGCATGATCACATGATGATGATGCAGGATCAGATGGCCGCGTCCGGCGGCATGATGATGGGCGGCCACATGATGCACGGCGACAGCGAAGCGCCGAATGGCGGCGATGTCGATATGGACGCCATCCGGGCTCAGATGATGGTGATGCATCAGATGATGACCGAGATAATGGCTCAGCAGCACATGATGATGCAGCTTGATGAGCCCGAAGAGACTGACGACGTGGACGAATAGGCCTCGTCGGCCGGTCAGAAATCAGAACATGCCATAGCGGCGAAGAAGCGACTCTTTCAGCGGCGCGACAGACTGCGCTGTTGAAGACGGCCCGAACGAAGCAGAGCTGAATGTTCTTAGAGCTGCTCGGCTCAGCGATGCGTTGGACGCGGTCGCCTTTTCCACACCCCTTTGTGCAGAGAATACGAGGGACGCCGCGGCTTGGGACGTAGTCCCACGCGAGCGCCTCGCATGCATTCCAGCGTCGGGGACAACAATTGTGCATTCGGGGCGGAAATGGACGGGCAAGACATCCCTTCGGCGCAGGTCGATTTTTGGGACCGCTGGAACGCGGAATTTCGAGAACAGGCGCTCGATCGTCCTTCGACGGATCAGCGGGACGTCGTTTTGAGATGGCTCGACCGCCTCGACAGGAACGATCTGAACATCATCGAAGTCGGCTGCGGCGCCGGTTGGCTCTGCCGATCCTTGACGCGCTTCGGCGACGTCGTCGCGACGGACTTGGCCGAGGGGGCCGTATCAAGAGCGGCGGCGCGCTCGCCCGAGGTGGACTTCGTCGCCGGCGATTTCATGGAACTCGACTTTGGAGCCCAGAGCTTCGATGTCGTGATCGCGCTGGAGGTGCTCTCGCACGTCCCGGACCAGGCGGCCTTCGTCGCAAAGCTCGCCACGCTGCTGCGTCCCGGCGGCGCACTGATGCTGGCGACGCAGAACAGGCCGGTCCTCAAGCGTCACAACACTGTCGATCCCGCGCAACCGGGTCAACTTCGCCGCTGGGTGGATTCGCGCGAACTCCGGTCCTTGCTCGATCCCCATTTCGAGGTGCGCGAACTTTTCTCCATCACACCGCGCTCGAACAAAGGATGGATGCGGGCGATCTGCTCGATCAAAGTAAACACGTTCATGGAACGCGCGCTCGGGAAATGGACGACGCGTCTCAAAGAGCGGCTCGGACTTGGTTGGACGCTGATGGTCCTCGCCGAACGGCGCAACTGAACCCGATCACGCCCGGCCTTCAGTCCGACGGCGCCGCAATCGTCGTCGCCGCAGCGACCGCCGTCAACGCGGCGGTGAACAGCACGGCGTCCGCCGCAAGCGTCGCTCGCAACAAAGCCCGCCCCGTCTTCGGATCCTCCGCAAGACGTCGCGTCACCCAAACCTTGTTGAGAGCGCCGAAGCCGAGCGCCGCCGTTGCCGCGAACGCCTTGACGAGGATGAGCCGTCCGTAAGCGGTTCCAAGCAAGCTCGAGGGACGTTCGATCAGCGCAACGGCCAAAATGAGCCCTGCAACGAGCGCAACCGGCACGACGCCCGCCGCGGCTCGGCTGAACGCCCTCGTCCGCGCAAGAAGCAACGCGTCGTCGCGCCAAGCGGCCGGCCAAAGCAGTATCGGCGCGGACAGCCAAAAGGCGACGCCTACGAGATGAGCGACGAGCGCCACGCGCAGCCAGGACGCGGCGCTGTCGGCGACAACATGTCCCGTCATGGCGAAGCTCGCCGCGATCACCGCGCCCCCCGCCGCCGCTGCCCAACGCCAACCAAACGCGGCGACGACAAGTAACGCGGCGCCCGCCGCGAAGACCGACAGAAAAGATACCTGCGCCTCGAGCGTCCAGCTCAGGTAAGGCGGCTCAGCGATCGACGTCCAGCCGCCTGCTAGCGTCGCCGCATCGTGAAGGAACCGAAAGGCGACGACGATCAACGCCGCAAGCGCCGCCGCGACCGCGGCGCGAAGCGCGCCCGCGCGGGCTCGTCCGGGCTCGATGAAGGTTGCGGCGGCGAACGCGAAACCCGCCGCGCCAAGCGCCGCTGCGTAGAGCACAAACTTGGCGAGGACGACGGTCACGCGCGCAACCTAGCGACGGTTGCGCTCAACTAGCGACCGTCGTCGTGGCCGTGCGCGTCATCTGAATGCATATGCTCGGCGTCGGAATCCGTATCCATATGGCCCGCGTCATCGTCAGCGTGCATATGCGCCGTCTCGTCGGTGAAATGCATCGGTGCGCCACCGTCCGCGCCTTCCGCGCCCGTGACCGTAAAGGCGATCGTCTCGGTCATCACGTGACCGTCGTCGCCGAGCGCGCGCCACGTGAACGCGTAGCCGCCAGGTTCGAGCGACGGCATCTCCATCGCATGGGTCGCCGCTTCCTCGCGGGAGGGCGTGAAATCAATCGGAATTTCCGCGCCGCCCTCGGCCGTCAGCGTCACGCCGGCAAGCGCGACCGGCTCATCGAACGTCAACGCCATTTCCGCGGGCGCCGCGGCGACCTGCGCCCCATCCGCGATGGTCGAGGCTTCAAGGTGCGCATGCGCGAACGCAGGCGCACTCCAGGCCATCGTCGCGATCGCGGCGGCGCCGACCAAAGCGTGATACATTTTCATGATCGTTCTCCATATCCCATCGGATGTACGCCTTCTCCGGATACGCATCGAAGGAGGCCGTCCCTCCCAGCCCTCATCCGGCGACGACGCAAACATCCGAGATACGTCTCAACCCGCTCTCAAGTTTCACGATCAAGCATCTCGGTCAGCAGTCGCCGGGCCCGGGCGACGCGCGTCTCCACAGCCTTGACCGAAACGCCGAGCGCATCGGCGACTTCGGCTTGGGACAAGCCCTCCACGGCGTAAAGCAGGAACGCCTCGCGCGGACGTTCGGGCAGCTCGCCGATCGCGCGCTCGACGCGCCGCAGCTCCTCGCGATCGATCACGTGGTCTTCGACACGCTGGGAGTCATCGGAAACCTGCACCGAGCTGGGGGTATCCATGGGCGCGGCGCGGTAAAAGAATGACCGGACCGCGCGCCTGCGATGCCGGTCGCGACAGGCGTTGACCGTGATCCGAAACAGCCATGTCGTCAAAGGACGCTCGGGGTCGTAGCGCGCGATGTTGCGCCACGCCGAAACGAAAACTTCTTGGACGACGTCGAACGCTTCGTCGGCGTCTCCGAGATGGCGGCGCGCGACGCGATAAACGGCCTCTTTGTGCCGACGCATCAGCGCGGTGAACGCGCGTTCATCGCCCTGTGCAGCGCGCTTCGCCAGCGCGGCGTCGCTGTCGACGTTCGCACTCACGTCATCGCGAGTCGCCGACAAGCGCGCGCGCGATCCTTTCGTCGAAGACTTCCGCTTGCTCGTCGGTGAGGATCGCCCGCATGTCGTAGACGTGTTGAACAGTGGCGCTTTGCAGCTCGCCCATCACTTCGTGAAAACGCTCGACGGCCTGACCGACCGCCGGATCGAAGCTCGGGTGGGATTCGATCGTAGCGGCGAGATCTCGGTTCACCGCGTCGAGACGGGCCTCGATCTCGCGACGCTCCAGAGCAAAGCTCTCTTCGATTTCGCGCAGCGCGCGCTCCTGCTCGGGGCTAAGCAGGAGCGTTTCGTGCACCAAGTCATGCAATCCCGGCGTCTCAGGTTCGTGTCCGCCGACGATCACGCTCGCGCCCAACGCCGCGCCGACGGCGCCGGCCAAGAACGCGACGAGCGCAGTCATCAGGAAGTTGCGCTGGGCGCGGGCGCGCCCCGATCGATGGGAGACCTCCGCAGCCGTCATGATCGCGAAAGGATGTTGGACGGGCCGAACGGCGCGTCAGCCGAAAACACGGCGAGTTCGTTGAACTCCGCGCTGATCAAGCTCGCTGCGAACACGCCCGTGAGAACACCAGCCATCAGCACGATCGCCCCGAGCGACGCGCGCGTCGCGGCGAGTGACGTTCCAGGCGAGAGCGCGCGGCCGAAAAACGTCCATCCCGCCTCATCGTCGAGACGTCGCCAAACGAGCGGTTCAACCATGCTTAGATCGCGGTCGGCCGGCGCGGCGCGCAGCACAGCGCCGAAATCTTCGATTTTCCTGGTCATCATGCAACTCGCAGCGTCGACACGAATTCACCTTCTAGCACTACGCGCCGTCACGCCAGGCCCCTCGTCCAAAACCTAGCACGGACCCGCAACGGCTCGATTCCAGTCAAGTTCGGAAGGCCCAGCGGTCAGCGGATGCGAGGGGTGATCCAGCGGAGTGCGTACTGAGAACAGCAGGCTGACTTCGCCTGACTAGGAGGGTGATTGGAGAGGCGGAGTTGCTCTGGATTTGGACACACGGCGGCGAGAGCTTCGGATACCGGGACGGGGACGATCTTTGGTCGTTTGACGGACGGCACGTCGGACGTTTCCACGGCGCAGAAGCGTATGCGCCGGACGGACGATATCTCGGCGAGTTTGCAGCGACCAACCGCTTGCTGACCGTTCGCACCAAGCGCGGCGCCGCTAGGGAGTGTTTTATCCCTTTCGACGACCGCGAACCGCTGCCGCCGCGCGAGCGCTATGCCCGATACGAATTGCCCGCCGATTGCGACGATTTTCCAACGCCGGACAAACTCTAGATTCCGCACGCTAGAGTTCGTCGGTCGGAAAATCCTCAAAGCCGTTACGCAACACGCGCGCAGGCCCCGCGCCCGCGCCTTCGCCCAAGTCGCGATCAGGTTTAGGTGCAAAGCCCGGCTTGGTTCTTTGCTTCTTGGCGATATCCGTAACAAGACGGTTCAGCGCCATGAGTTCGCCGAGATAACGGCCGTCCGGACCGTAGACTTCACGATCGTAGAAAACGCCGACGTGCCGTCCCCTCTCCGTCCAAAGATCGTCCCCGTCTCGAAACCCGAACGGCTTGCCTGTCCAAGTTCTCAGCCAAAGCATTTCCGCCGCCCAAATCCGTTCGGCGCATTGCATGGAGCAGATGCGCGCATTGGATACGCATTCAGCGCGGTCTTCCCTCACGACGGCGCGGGGCGTCTCAACAACCCTCCTGTTCCACTGGATGAGTCCGCGTCGTCCGAGGTCGGGCATCGAGCTCGAAAAGAGCTTCAACGCTTCCGCCTCAGCTCTTGGCGGCTCGATCGATGACGGAGATCAACTCCTCGATCTTCCGTGTCTGGTCTTCTTTGTCCTTAGACGCGGCGGCGTCCGCCACGCAGTGCGCGACATGATCCTTGAGCACGAGCTGTTCGACGCGCGCGAGCGCAGCGCGAACGGCCTGGGTCTGGGTGATGACGTCGATGCAGTAGCGATCGTCGTCGATCATGCGCGCGAGTCCGCGCACTTGCCCTTCGATCCGGGCGAGCCGCGCGCGCGCGTTTTTACGAGTTTCCGGCGTCATGGCTTGACTATACCCCCATAAGGTATATTTGTATACCCGACGGGGGTATATAAACCTGGGAGGACATGATGTCCGATTCGATCAATCGCATCCCCCTTTGGCCCACGGGATGGGCCTTGTCTGCGGCGCTTGCCGCGACCTTCATCGTTTGCGCGGGGTTCGAGCTCGTTGCGCCGAACCTGCTGTTGGCGCACGACTGGGTGGAGCTTTTCACCATCCGGCCGGTGACGTCCGTGCTGGGCTGGATTGAAGGCCTGGTCGGCAGCGTCGCGTTCGCCTGGCTGTTCGCCGCAGTCGCCGCGTTCGTGTTCAATCGGCTGACGCGCAGCTAAGCCGGTCTCTCGGGAGCGCATCATGAGCGGGCACAAACGTCACCATACGCACGCCGCCGCCGACGCCGACAAAGGCGCCGCGGAAGGCGAACATCATCAGTGCGCGCACGCACGTGGCGCTCCCGGGTCGACTCCGAAAGACGCGTCCTATGACGACGTCCCGCCCGACTTCACCGGCGTCGTCTACACCTGCCCGATGCATCCGCAGGTGCGGCGGACGGCGCCCGGCTCCTGCCCGCTTTGCGGCATGGCGCTCGAACCCGAAGCGCCGAGCACCGACGCCGGTCCGAATCCCGAATTGATCGACATGACGCGCCGGTTCTGGATTGGCCTGGCGTTGGCTGCGCCGGTCGTCGTTCTCGAAATGGGCGGGCATTTCTTGGGGCTCAATCGGATCATCCCGATGGGCGTGTCGAACTGGATCCAGCTCGTCTTCGCCGTTCCAGTCGTCGCCTGGGCGGGCGCGCCGTTCTTCGCGCGCGGCTGGGCGTCTGTCGTCAATCGCTCGCCCAACATGTTCACGCTCATCGCGCTCGGGACCGGCGCGGCGCTCGTCTACAGCCTCGTCGGAACGATCGCGCCTGGCGTCTTCCCCGAAACGTTCCGCGAGCACGGCGCGGTATCAGTCTACTTCGAAGCGGCCGCCGTCATCACCATGCTGGTGCTCCTGGGCCAAGTGCTCGAGCTGCGCGCTCGCGAGGGCACAAGCCAGGCGCTCCGAAAGCTGCTCGACCTTGCGCCCAAGACCGCGCGGCGGCTCAAGGACGACGGCTCGGACGAAGAGGTCTCGCTTGGAGATGTCGCCACGGGCGATCGGCTGCGCGTGCGCCCCGGTGAAAGCGTGCCCGTGGACGGTCGCATCCTCGAAGGCGCGAGCACGCTCGACGAGTCCATGGTCACCGGCGAGTCCATGCCCGTGCGCAAGGACGAAGGCGAACCCGTGATCGGCGGCACGATCAACCAGGCCGGCGGCTTCGTGATGGAAGCCGAACAGGTCGGCGCGGACACCATGCTCGCCCGCATCGTCGCCATGGTCGCTCAGGCCCAGCGCAGCCGCGCGCCGGTGCAGCGGCTGGTCGACCAGGTGGCCGCGGTGTTCGTGCCCGCGGTGATCGTCGCGGCGATCCTTGCGTTCGGCGCCTGGATGACATTCGGGCCGGAACCGCAGTTCAGCTACGCTCTCCTCGCGTCCGTGGCCGTCCTGATCATCGCCTGTCCGTGTGCGTTGGGTCTCGCCACCCCGATGTCGATCATGGTCGGGGTCGGCCGCGGCGCGCAGGCCGGCGTGCTGGTGCGCAACGCCGAAGCACTTGAGCGGTTGGAGAAAGTGACCGCTCTCGTGGTCGACAAGACCGGCACGCTCACCGAAGGCCGACCCCGCGTCACCAAGGTCGTTGCGCTCGCGGACATCTCCGAGAACGATCTGCTGCGCCTCGCCGGCAGCCTCGAGCGCGCCAGCGAGCATCCGCTCGCCCTCGCGATCGTTGCCGCGGCCGAAGAGCGCAAGCTCCCCCTCGCCTCGCCCTCGGACTTCGACAGCCCTACCGGCAAGGGCGTCACCGGCGTGATTGACGGCAAGCACATCGCCGTCGGCGCACGCGCGCTCCTCGCCGAACTCGGCGTCGACGCTGGGCCGTTCGACGAGGCGACGGACAACGACGACATCCGCTCCGCGACGACCGTGGCTGTCATCCTCGACAACCACGTCGCCGGCGTGATCGCCATCGAGGACCCGATCAAAGCCGACGCCGCAGAGGCGGTCCGCACGCTGCGTGAACGCGGACTGCGCGTCGTCATGATGACCGGCGACCGGCGCGGCGCCGCCGAGGCGGTCGCGCAGCGGCTCGCTATCGACGAGGTCGAGGCCGAAGTTCTGCCGGAGGACAAGGCGAACGTCGTCGCTCGGCTGCGCAATGAAGGCGCGGTGGTCGCCATGGCGGGCGACGGAATCAACGACGCGCCCGCGCTTGCGGCGGCCGACGTCGGCGTCGCGATGGGCACGGGGACCGACGTCGCCATGGAGAGCGCCGGTGTGACCCTCGTTAAAGGCGATCTCGCGGCGCTGGTCCGCGCCCGCCGCCTATCCGAAGCGACGATGGCCAATATCCGCCAGAACCTATTCTTCGCTTTCGTCTACAACAGCCTCGGCGTGCCGGTGGCGGCGGGCGTGCTCTATCCGGTGTTCGGCCTGCTTCTCAGTCCAATCATCGCCGCCGCGGCGATGGCCATGTCTTCGGTATCGGTCATCGCCAACGCCTCGCGGCTGTCCCGAGCGAAGCTGTAGCCGCAGCTCGCACTAGTAACTCGAAGTACGTGATATAGAATCAGAATTCTGATTCTAACACTAATTGTCTTTATTTCTCGTGGCGCGACGATGCTCAGTCGACTGCCGAACCGAAAACGAAACCGCGGCGGAGACAAGCTGAGTCCGTCGAGAGTGTCGTCGAAGAATTTATCACGCACTACGCACGATCACGACAAAGATCTTGGGAGGACACCGCGTCTCGGCTGCGAGGCGATCTCGTCCGCTTGTACGGAGACAAGCCGCTTAGGGATCTCACTAAGATCGATGTTGTCCGGATGATCGACGAGGCAACGGCGCGCGGGCTCGGAATGGGCGCCAATCGAATTCTCGCGAACACCAAGACTCTCCTTCGCCGGTGCGTCGATCGCGGCCTGCTTGGACGCTCACCTGCGGAAGGCGTACGTCCGCCGGCGCTCGAGCGCCCGGAAGATCGAGTTCTTTCAGACGACGAACTCGTTCAGGTGTGGCGCGCAGCCGAGATGTACAGCTACCCATACGGGGCGATCGTCCAACTTCTTATCCTGACTGGTCAGTACCGAGACGAAGTCGTTCGGATGCGTTGGACCGATCTCGACCGGGGCAGATCGACCTGGATGATTCCGCCTGAGCGAAACAAAAGCGGCCGGCCGCATCCCGTCGCGCTAACAGCACCAGCATGGAAGCTGATCGAAAAACTCGAGCCCATGGGGCCCTCCTCTTCCCTGCTCAAACAAATCTTCAAGGCGAGGAACCGTTCTCCGCTTGGAGCCGCGCAAAGCGCAAACTCGATGAAATGGCCGGCGTCGAAGATTAGCGGCTGCACGATCTGCGTCGAACTGCAGCCCCAGGGCATGGCGCGGCTGGGTGCAAATCCTCACGTCGTCGAGCGCGTACTCAATCACGCGACATCTTCGACGGCGCCACTGGCGCGCGTCTATCAGCGATATGAGTACGAGGCGGAAAAGAAAGCGGCGCTTGAAGCTTGGGCGGCGCATGTTGGCGGCCTGACAACGTGACTTCTGAGCCTAGGATAGACGTGCTCCAACTACGCCGGACCAGCAACATTACGAACGACCGCTTTCGACTGCGGCCTCAAGCGGTCGATGCAACGCAGGCGTTAAATCGCGCGGCCGGGGTCTCGAAGTCCAGGGTTTTCCGCGGTCTCTCATTGAGCCGTCGCGCGATCTTGTCGAGATGCGCCTGGCTGTGCACGGACAAGTCGGTTCCTTTGGGAAAGTACTGCCGCAACAGCCCGTTGGTGTTCTCATTCGAGCCGCGCTGCCAGGGGCTTTGCGGGTCACAGAAGTAGACCGCCATGTCGGTCGCCAGCGTGAAGCGCGCATGCTCTGCGAGCTCCTTGCCGCGGTCCCAGGTCAGCGACTTGGCGAGTTCGCGCGGCAGGCTCCGGGCGTGTTTGATCAGCGCCGAGATCATCGACGCGGTGTCCTTGTTCGCCACCTTGACCAACATCACGTAGCGCGAATGACGCTCCACCAGCGTGGCGATGAAGGTGTTGTTCGAACCCGCGATCAGATCGCCCTCCCAGTGGCCTGGAACCGCGCGGTCCTCGGCCGCAGCGGGCCGTTGCCGGATCGAGACCGCGTCCTTGATCTGACCGAGCCCGGCTCCCTTAAGCGAGCTCGTCCTTGAACGGCGGATCGCGCGCCTCGACCTCAGATGCTTGACGAGATCCTTCTTCAAAGCGCCGCGGGCTTGGATGAACAGGCTCTTGTAGATCGTTTCGTGGGACACGCGGGCGCGCTCATTGTTGGGGCTCGTCAGCTTCAGCCAGCCTGCAATCTGCTGGGGCGACCAGTCTAGCGCCAGCTTCTCCGACACGGCCCGGGCGAGATGGGGAAGCTGAGCGAGCTTGGCCGGCTTGGGGCGCAGCGCGCGATCCCAGGCGGCCGTCTCGGCGCGCGCCGCGCGGTAGCGGCTGCGCCCGCCGTTCCGCGCCACCTCGCGGCTGACCGTCGAGGCCGGACGCGACAGACCGCGCGAGATCGCGCGCAAGGACAGACCCGCGCTCAGCCCGCGCGAGATCTCCTCGCGCTCGGCGAGCGACAGCGCCCGAGATGATCGTCTCCGCGGCGGCGGACGCACCCCGCCCGTGGGGGCAAGCACCGCGAAGATCGATGAGTGCCCGCGATCAAACGCGCGCCCGATCGCGTGCAGGCTCTGCCCGGCCTTCCAGCGATCCCAAATCTCATCGCGCTGCTGAGGAGAGTAGTAGACCCGACGACGTTGCTTCATGCGCTCTGCTCCAGCTCACAGATGAACTAAAGCGTTGCGACGACCCGTTGAGACCACAACCCAAAGCGGTCATTCATAATTTTGTTGCTGGAATGATCGCTTTTCGCCGGACAGCCCATCGAAGTAGTGACAACCGACGAATGCCCCCGTCTGTGCTTTGACGACGATGCGCGAGCGTTCTGCGGTTAACCTAACGCCCGGAGTTCGGTTGCCCGATCGAAATACAGCTCGCCGCGCGCCCGCTGCGGCCGCGTCGGATGAGCTTTGAATCGAGCCAAGAATTCGTAATCTAGGAGTTTGAATTGGGGGATGGGAGATGAGCAAGATGCCGCGGCTAATGGGGACTGCTTGCTTCATAATAGTGACGCTGGCGTGGCCGGCTGCACACGCACAACAGCCGCCTCCAGAGAGGCCGCTGACGATCTATCCGCCCGCGGGCCTGCCGATCATTCCCGTCATGGAGGGCTGGTACGACAATGAAGACGGTTCGGTGACCATCTCCTTCGGGTACCACAACAGGAATGAAGAAGGCGTCGTCATCGTTCCCTTCGGCGACAACAATTTCATCGAGCCGGCCGAGTTCGACGGCGTTCAGCCGACGTTTTTCGATCGGGGCAGGCACACAGGCGTATTCACGATTACGCTGCCCGAGGAACGGCGTCGCGACAGCGTCTGGTGGAACATCAAGACCGGAGCGAATCCGCTCTACAGAGTCCCCGGCCGCAGCGCGAGCGAAGCCTATCAGCTCGATCGCAATCCACGCCCGCTGGGCTCGGTCTCGCCGATCGTCTGGTTTGAAGAGGACGGCGTGCGCAGCTCCGGCCCCGACGGCGTCGAGACGGCGTTCGGCGAGCCCGTCCAAGCCGGCTCGCCCGTGACGTTGACGGTTCACGCCACGGATCCTTCCGAACGGGATCCGAACGACCCGAGATTCCAAGAGCCGGTGCCTCTGAACGTCGTATGGGAAGTCCACCAGGGACCTGCAGCGGTCGAGTTTTCGCGTCACGAGTCGACGCAGATCGCGCCGCCCGAGGAGCCGTCGGACCCTGACGCGGATGCCGACGCCGACGCCGATTCTGACGCCGACGCTGAGGAGGCCGCGGATGAGCCTGCGGGCAACATCGTTCCTCTGGCCGAGGGGGCCGGGACGGCGCAGGTCATTGCAAATTTTACCGAACCCGGAGAATATCTGCTGCGAATTCAGGTGGATAACTGGGCGGGGCCAGACAGCTCCGAAGCCGACCAGTGCTGTTGGACGAACGTGTATCAACGTGTAACCGTTGTGCGCTGAGAGAGGCGGCATCGATCAGCGAAGTGTGTTAAAATTATAATTTCCGGGGAATCTGGGAGAGGCTTATGACGTTGTCCCGCTGCTTGACAATCGCTCCGGCGGTCCTTGTGACCGCCTTCAACGTCAGTGCTCCGAGCGCCGCCCAAACGGTTCCGGCGGAAGAGATCACCTACAACAGCCACGTCGCCGCGATCATCAACGAGAACTGCGTGGTCTGCCATCGCGAGGGCGGCATCGCCCCGATGCAGTTCACCTCCTACGAGGCGACACGTCCCTGGGCGCCGATCATCCGCTACCGGGTCGAGAACCGGGAGATGCCTCCATATGCCTATGATCAGGGCATCGGCATTCAGGAGCTGGTCGGCGACTGGCGTCTCGAACAGTCGGAAATCGACACGATTATAGCCTGGGTGGATCAGGGTGCGCCGCTCGGCGATCCCGACGTCGCGCCTCCGCAGGTCGAAATACCGAGCTTAGACGAGTGGAACTTCGAGCCTGAACTTGGCCCGCCTGATCTCATCGTCGAATCCGTGCCGATCGATATTCCGGCGGCCGGCAACGATATGTGGCACAGGCCCTATGTGCCGGTGAACCTCGACGGCGATCGTTGCATCAGAGCGATGCAGGTCAGGCCGCGGGGCGCGGCGAAGGCCGTCGTGCACCACGCCAATTCCGCGTACGAGATTCCCACTGAGGATGGTGAAGACTACGAGCGCTTCAGCCAGCTTACCGAGTACGCCATGGGCAAATGGGGCGAAATGATCCCCGAAGGCGTTTGCCGCAGGTTGCCGGCGAACGGCCGCGTCCGTTGGGACATTCACATGTATCCGGGCGGCCTTGGCGCGATGGCGCCGGGCGAGATGATCGAGAACAACGTCGTTGAGCTCGGCGTCTGGTTCTACCCCGAAGGCTACGAAGCCGACGCGAGATACGAGCAGGATCTGGCGCTCTACCGTATCGGTCAGCAGAGCGATCTGATCATCCCGCCGCACGGCTACGAGATGACACAGGGCTTTCACACCTTCGATCACCCGGTCCGCATCGACAGCTTCCAACCCCACGGGCATCTGCGGATGAGGGCGGCCTCGCTTGAGATCTTCTATCCCGAGACCGGCGTCACCGAACCGATCAGCCAGATCTCCAATTGGAGCGCGACTTGGCATCACAGCCATATCTACGAGCCTGACGTTGCGCCGCTGGTTCCTGCGGGGGCCGTCTTGGTGATCAAGCAGTGGTATGACAATACGGCGGACAATCCCAACAATCCGGACCCGGATTTGTTCGTGATGGGCGGCAGCCGGACGGCCGACGAGATGACGCATGCTTGGATCGCCGTCACGCACCTCGATGAAGAAGGCTATCAGGAGCTGCTGGCCGAGCGGGAAGCGCGCGACGACGCCGACTCTCCGCCAAGCTAAGCTGGAGTCATGCGCGCTCGAAGTTTGCTCTTCTTCGTTCTAACGCCGCTCATCGCAGGGGCGGCGTGCGATCAGTCGGTCGGCGAGACCTCAGGTCAGGTTGAGCCTGAGGTTTCGAGCGTGTTCGACCCTGCGTACGTCGCTCAGGCGCAGATGTTCGAAGAGATTGCGGCGATCGACGCCTCCGCAGAGATGCAGGCGGCGCGCGACGCATTCGAAAGAACGCTGCGCATGCGCGCCGAGATGTCGATGGCCGAGATGATGGCCGCGATGAGCATGGAATCGGGAATGATGATGCCCGGTCCCTACGACGCGCAGGAAACCGCGGTCAGCGCCGGGATGATCGAGGCGCTGGAGTCACGGCCGTCACCCGCGGCGGTGCGCAGCGCTTACGACGACTCCCCCCTGCCTGATCGCGCGGTCGAAGTGATCCAATCCGGTCACGGGTTCGAAAGCCGGGTCTACGAAATCCTCTCCGATGGTTCGATCGACGACAAGGCGGCGGCGCTCGCCGCGGCGGTGGAAGCCTATCTCTCGGAAGACCTGACCGTGCCGGCCCAGCCGATGCCCGCAGAGCTGCTGCTCGAGCACCCGCACGCCGGCGCGTTCTCGGACGGCTATCCCAAGCTCAGCCGCGTGCTTTGGTCCGCGCAGTGGCTGCAGCTCGCGACAATCGAAGCTCTGCTGAACGACGCGCAGCAGCCGTCAGGCGGCGTCGCCACCGTGAACGAGCGGTTTCAGAACAAGATATCGAACGGCGACCAAAGCGGATCGCCGGCGCCGGTGGAGCTGCCGATGGCGCCCGCGATCGCGCCGACGCTCTTCAGCCTGAGCCCCGACACGGCGATCGTCCTCGATAATCTCAACATGTTCGAGGCCGTGGTCGCCGATATCATGAGCTATCCCAACCTCGAGGGCCGGGATGCGCTTATCAACGCACTGGCGGACCGGTTCACCAGCCGGGACGAAGACTTCGCGACGACCTACGACTACGTCGTGTCTTCGTTGCGGGGCGGGATCTACAACCAGGGCGGTCCGGCGATCGGCCAATTGGCGCGATCGGAACGCAATCGCTCACGCTCCGAAATGGGAATGGAGCACGCGATGGTGATGTCCGTCCCCTAATGCGGTCGGATTGACCGGTTCGGCGCTCCCGCCAAAAACTTGGATGCCCTGATTCTCCGCGCTGGCCGGACCGGGGGGCCCTGATGGACAGACGAGCGCCCGGACGCATTTGCCTTCGCAGCCCCGGAACTTGCCCCGACGCGCGGAGCCCGCCGGCGCTACTCCGACGCCGACGCCAGTTCCTCCGGCGGGCGAGCTTCGAACACGATCTGGGCCTGGGCCGCTTTACGTCTGTGCAGCTCGAGCTCGCCGGTCGGAAATTCGTTGGCTTCGAGGATGAAGGCCAGGATGTCCGTCGCCTCCTGGCTCGACAGCGAGCCCGGCGCGCTCAACGGCATCGTCACGCGGATGCGCTCTTGCATCGTGCCGAGATCGATGGTGTTCCACGCTGACATGAACCGGCCCCCGGCGAGGCTCGGTCCGGCGTCGACGCCTTCGAGCTGCGCGCCATGACAGACGACGCAGTGCTCATTGTAGAGCGCGCCGCCGCGCGCGGCCTGCTCGGAGGTGTAGACGCCCTCCCAGGCCGAGCGGCCGGGGGACTGAGCGGACGCGGCCGCCGCCAGGCACGCCGCCGCCGCTGCGAACGCCAAGGCTCCAATACTCTCTGCAATGTTCACGACGGGGCGTCTCCTGCTGCCGACATCAGTCCCTCGATTGCAGTCCTTAAACATCAATCTTGTGGCAGCGTGAAGGCGATGTACTCGCTCGGATAGGCGCCGCCGCCGACCGCGACGACGATGAATTGGCGGCCGTCGACCATATAGGTCATCGGGCTGCCGCTTTGCTGAGCTGGCATCGGCACCGCGCCAACTTGCTCGCCGGTGGCTTTGTCGTAGGCGCGCAGCATCGCACCGCGACCGAACACCGGGTGCGTCGTAATCGAAGGATCGCCCATCACCACCAACGTGGAGGTAACCATGTTGCCAACGCTTCCGCGCTGGCCAGTCTTGGGAATGTCAATGCCCTCGAGCGCGGGGTGATTGCGGACCTGGTCGGGCGTGTCACCGTGGGGCACGCTCCACAACAGCTCGCCAGCATTCACATCGATCGCTGAGAGCACGCCGTAGGGGGGCGCGGCGATGGGCAAGCCGTCCACTGAGAGACTCGGAACGGTCGCGTTGGGGTCGATGCCCTCTTCTTCGATAGTGCGCACCGGCTCCGGCGCACCGGGCGCTTGGCCCGTGCCGGCGGCGTAGGCGATGCGGAAGCGCTGACCCGCAACGCCATACTGATAGGCGAGGTCCGTGAAGCCTTCCGGCGGTGGCCGCACCGACGGGCCCGACACCGCGGACGTCGATGCGGGCGCATAGACGATGTTGGTTTCCGGATCGAAGGCGGCGCCGGGCCAGTTGGTGCCGCCGCTGGCGTTGCCGACGTTGATCGCGCCGACGATCCCGCCGACTTCTCCGGCGACCGGCGGATTGTAAAGCGGCCCCATGCGATAGTGCGAAAGTATCTCCATCGCCTGCTCATGCAGCTCAGGCGTGAAGTTGATGACGTCCTCGGGGCCGTAGATCTGGTTGCGACCGTAGGCGGGCGGCCGGCTGGGGATCGGCTGAGTTGGCGAGTACCATTCGCCTGGCACGTCGCCGACAAGCATCTCGGTTTCCTCGATCGGCCACACCGGTTCGCCGGTCAGGCGATTGAAGACAAAGAGAAGATTCTGCTTGGTCGGCAGGGCCACCGCAGGGATGTCCTCCCCGTCCACCGTGATGTCCATGAGCAGCGGCGCGGACGACAGATCGTGGTCCCAGATCGGATGGTGCACGATCTGGAAGTGCCAGATGCGCTCGCCGGTCTCGAGGTCGACCGCTACCAGCGACTCGCCGAACAGATTGTCGCCCGGACGCGATCCGCCGTAAAAGTCCGATGTCGGAGATTCGACCGGCAGGTAGGCAATGCCGTTTTCTTCGTCGACGGTCATCTGGGTCCAGACGCCGGTGTTGCCGTTGTTCTCCCACGAGCCGTCGAGCCAGGTCTCGTTGCCGAACTCGCCCGGCGCCGGGATGGTGTCGAACCGCCAAATCATCTCGCCGGTCCGCACGTCATAGGCGCGCACGACACCCTTCGAGTTGTTCGACGTTTCGACCGTGAAGCCTTCCTTCATGGAGGAGCCGACGAGCACGGTGTTTCCGGAGATCACCGGCGTCGCGTGAATGCCGATTTCGCCGGTTTCAAGATCGATTTGCTGACGATCGCTGTGGTAGACGCCGACTTTGAGGTCGACGACGCCGTCATCACCAAAGCTTTCGATCGGCTGGCCGGTGTGCGCGTTGAGCGCGATCATGCGATAGCCAGGGGTAAAGTAGACGACGCGATCGTCGCCTTGGCCGTCAGTCCAGTAAGCGACGCCGCGGCCCGACAGCTGACGCGGCGCGAGCGCGCCCCGCAGACCCTCGTCCATCGAGTACACCCACTTGAGCTCGCCGGTGGCCGCATCGAGAGCGATCACAGCGCGCCGCGTGCCGGCGGTGGTGTAGAGCGTGTCGCCGATCATCAGCGGCGTGCCCTCGAGCTTGTACTCCGGTCCCGGGCCAAAATTCGCAGTGGGGAGAGTCCAGGCGACTTCGAGGTCGTCGAAGTTGCTCGCGTCGATCTGGTCGAGCGGGGAATAGCGCGAACCCGCCAAGTCCGCGGTGTAGTGCGGCCACTCCCCGTTCGCCGTGCTCGGCATTCCCGTTTGCGCGCCCGCCGCAGTTGGCGCGAGCAGGCTCGCCGCTGCGATCACGCTTGAAATCGGCAGTTTCGACCTGGATCTCATCAGGCTACGCCTCCCCTTCAGGGCTCTTGGCCCTCTTTAGTTTGGCGCCGACCCTCTCGCCAGGGTCCGGGCCGCCCCACCCATCACACTCCGCCCAGCAAGCCGAAGATTCATTGACGGCCCTCTGCCAGGAGAGTCTAGAATTGAATGCATGCTGCTCGGCGAGGCGAACGTCGTCAACTAGCCCTTCGCTGGCGTGCAATGGCGCGCGATAGCGGGGCCGCAGGGTGGGGAGGGAACATGTCGGCAATGCGGAAGCTTGCGTTCGGGGCCATTGCGCTTTGGAGCGCATCGACGGCCGCGTGCGCGGTCGGTTCGGGCGTGGACGCGATGCGCGGCGTCGGCAATCCCATCTCAGGCGAAGGCCTGCCCAATCCTGCGTCCGAAGTCATTGCGAATTGGGGCGAGCTTCCCGCCGGGCGGGAATGGGGCACGAGCGCAGGCATCGACATCGACCCGATCGACGGCCACATCTGGGCCTATGAGCGCTGCGGCGGCGGCGGGTTCGGCGGCGCCAACTGCCACACCAATCCGGTCGATCCAATCTTCAAGTTCGATCGGAACACCGGCGAAGTGCTGGCGAACTTCGGCTCGGGCGTCATGGTGACGCCGCACGGCATTCACGTTGATTCAGACGGCAACGTCTGGGTGACGGATTTCGCAGCGAACGAGGACGGCACCAAAGGCCACCAGGTCCACAAGTTCTCTCCGACGGGAGAGCTTTTGCTGAGCCTGGGCGTCGCCGGTCAGCCGGGCACCGCGCCCGGTCAACTCAATCAGCCCAATGACGTGATCACCGCTCCGGACGGCAGCATCTTCGTCGCCGATGGTCACAACGGCCAGAACGCCAATCCCCCAGAAGGCTCAACCGGCCGCATCATCAAATTCGCGGCGGATGGAACCTACCTCATGGAGTGGGGACAGATCGGTCCGCGCCATGGCGAGTTCCGCACGCCGCACGCCCTGGCGTTCGATTCCCAAGGCCGCCTGTTCGTCGCCGATCGCGGCAACCATCGCATCGAAATCTTCGATCAGAACGGGCACTATCTCGAGTCCCGCTATATGTTCGGCCGGATCAGCGGGATGTTCATCACCGAAGACGACATGCTCTATGCGATCGACTCCGAGTCGAGCCCGACGAGCCATCCCAATTGGACCAACGGCGTGCGCATCGGACCTGCCGACGAGGATCGCGTGACCGCCTTCATTCCGCCGTTCGAGCGCGAGGATCGAATTTACCAGGGCGCTGCGGGCGAAGGCGTCGCGGTGGATGCGGATGGCAACGTCTACGCCGCCGAGGGGCCGAATTCCATGTCATACGCAAGCGGCGCTTTCACCAAGTACGTTGTCGCAGAATAGTTGGGCGCGCCGAGCCGCGGGCTGGCCGTGCGGGTGTATTGGTGCTCCAGTGAATGCGGGAGCCCTTTTGTTCGGGGAGGGACAAGCATGCAGACGAAATTCGAGCGGAGGACGAAGGCGCTGGTGCGCGCCGCATCTGTCGCTTTGATCTTGGGAGTGAGCGCTTGCGCAGCGACCCCTGGCGCCAACATTGAGGCGAGCCTTGGAGCGGGATCAGGTCCCGCGCTCGTCGAGCTTTACACGGAGGTCCTTTCCGATAGCGATGTCGCCATTCCGCGCTTCGAGGTCGACGCGGCTTGGCCCGAGCTGCCGAGCGACTGGATCATCGGTCAGGCGGCCGGTGTAGACGTCGACGCGAACGACAACATCTGGATCGTGCATCGTCCGGCCACGTTCGACGCGCCGGAAATCGGCCTCACCCAGGATCCGCCGACCGCCGTCTGCTGCCGCCCGGCGCCGCCTGTGCTGCAGTTCAGCCCGTCCGGCGAGCTCCTGGCCGCCTGGGGCGGGCCGGAGGACGCGCCCGACATCGACGGCGTCAATCAGTGGCCCGTGAGTATGCACGGCGTCTTCATCGACGAGGCGCAGACGGTCTGGCTCGCCGGCAACGGCGCGGGCGACCATGTCGTGCTGCACTACACGATGGACGGCGAATATCTCGGCCAGTTCGGCCGTCGCGAGCAGACCGGCGGCGACCTCGACACCGAAACCCTTGGTCGCCCGGCCGACATCAATCTCAACCCCGAGACGGGCGAGATGCTCGTCGCCGACGGGTACGGCAACCACCGAATTTTCGGGTTCGATACCGAGACCAACGAATTCACGCGCTTTTGGGGCGCCTATGGAAACGAGCCGGCCGCGCCGTCTGCGGCGGGCGACGGCGGCGCGGCGCCGACCGAAGGCGGCGGGCGCGGGGGGGCGGATTCGCCGGCCTACGCCAACCCCGTCCATTGCATCCTCAGAACCTCGGACGGCGACATGTACGTCTGCGACCGGGTGAACAACCGCCTCCAGATGTTCCGCGACACCGCGGACGGCGGCGTCGAGTTCGTGCAAAATATCGTGCTCGCGCCGGAGACCGGCTTCAACGGCACGGCGACTGACGTCGCTCTTTCGCCGGACGAGACCTACCTCTACGTCGCCGACATGTCGAACGGGCGCGTTTGGGTGCTGCTGCGCGAAACGCATGAGCCGCTCGCCGTCATAGGCCGCAACGGCCGCTACGCCGGCGAATTCACCTGGCTGCATACGATCGCGGTGGACTCTGTCGGCAACATCTACACGACGGAAGTGTACAACGGGCGGCGAGCGCAAAAGCTCGTGCTCGTCGGCGAAGAATGAGAAAGAACTTCCCGACAGCGCGGCCCGCGGCAGACCGCTAGACCTTCTATGCGCAAGCGTCGCAGCGGGCGAAGTACGGCCGCTCGCACCAAATCCCGCCTTCCGCGCGGTAGCAAAAGCGATTGCAAGCTCGTTTAGGGTACGAATGACCGCTTTGGGTTGTGGTCTCAACGGGTCGTCGCAACGCTTTAGTTCATCTGTGAGCTGGAGCAGTGCGCATGAAGCAACGTCGTCGGGTCTACTACTCTCCTCAGCAGCGCGATGAGATTTGGGATCGCTGGAAGCGCGGCGAGAGCCTGCACGCGATCGGGCGCGCGTTTGATCGCGGACACTCATCGATCTTCGCGGTGCTTGCCCCCACGGGCGGGGTGCGTCCGCCGCCGCGGAGACGATCATCTCGGGCGCTGTCGCTCGCCGAGCGCGAGGAGATCTCGCGCGGGCTGAGCGCGGGTCTGTCCTTGCGTGCGATCGGCGACGAAGTCATACGCCCAGACGTGATTGCGCCGCAGCGGCCGAAGCCGCACGCATGAGCCGTCGTTGAGCCACAGTCGTCCTCGCTTTGGCTGCTTCATGGGAACCTTCAGGCCCTCGCGCCGCCAGATGCGCTCGACGCGCTTGTGGTTCACCCGCCAGCCCTCGGCTTTGAGGAGCGCCGTCACGCGCCGGTAGCCGTAGCGGCCGAACCGCGAAGCCAGGCGCACGATCGCCGCAGTCAGCGCGTCTTCGTCATCGAGCTTGGTCGGCTTGCGCCATTGCGTCGAGCGGTGCTGGCCGACCGCTGCGCAGGCCCGGCGCTCGGAGACGCCGAGCCTGTCGCACGCATGCTCGATGAACCGGCGACGCGAGGGCCCTACCGTGAACGTGTACGTTCACCCCTCAGCGGCCTCTTTCAAGATCACCTTGTCGAGCGTCAGATCAGAGACCGCTTTCCGGAGCCGGGCGTTCTCCGCCTCCGGCTCCTTCAGGTGCTTGGCCTGATCGACGCCCGTCTCGCCGCACTCTTTTCGCCAGCGGTAGTAGGTGATCCGCTGCACGCCGAGCCGGCGCACGACCTCCGCGACCGTCAGACCCTCGCCGAGCCAAACCTCCGCTGACCGCAGCTTTCCAATGATCTCATCAGGCGAATACCGCTTCCTCGCCATCTCCAGCTTCCTTCTTCGCTCCGCTTTGTTGCGTCCAAAACGGCT
>JASFUX010000017.1:0-23364 GCA_050050115.1 Maricaulaceae bacterium
TCTGCGGCGGGCGAGAGGAGCGGTGACGATGACCGGCAAGACCAGGGCGAAGCCAGCCAAGACGGCCCGCGCCGCGAAGTCAGTCAACGCCGCCAAGCCCGCCAACACCGCCAAGTCTGGGCCGCGCGGCCCGCATGCCGAGCGCACGGCGGCGATGCGCAAGCGCCTCATCGAGGCGGCGATCGATTGCCTGGGGCGGCTCGGCTACGGGGCGACGACGCTCCAGGTCGTCACCGACGCCGCCGAGGTCAGCCGCGGCGCGGTGCTGCATCATTTTCCGACCAAGGTCGATCTGATGATCGCCGTCGCCGAGTACGCTGCGGAAAAGCAGAACCGCCACGTCCGCCGCGAACTCGCTCCGACCAAGCCCGGCTTGGAGCGCTATCTGGCGATCACCGAAGCGACGTGGGAGGTGATGACCCGCCCTCCGGCGATCGCGCTTTTGGAAATCATGATGGGATCGCGCAGCGATCCGGAGCTGGGCGCGCGGTTCCCTGCGGTGATCGAGGCCTTTGAAGCTGGCCAGCGCGAGGATGTTTGGGAGCAGGCGCAATCGGTCGGCATCACCGACAAGGCGGCCGTCGAGGCGATGGTTACGCTGCATACCGCCGCGATGCGCGGCTTGGCGATCGAGCACATGTTCTCTCGTGATCCGACGCGCGCGAAGTCGGCCATGGCGCTGCTGCGCGAGTACAAGCGCGGGCTCACCGGCGACCTCGTCACCAAGCCGTTCGCCTGAATCGACGCGGCCTCGACGCCCGCTCTCATTTAAAGTCTAATCAGACGGCAAACTGGAGGATCGGCTCCGGATCGTCGGGAATCGATGTTGTCGATCGGCGGTTTGAAAGTCTATAAAGACCGCAAATAAAGGGCTGCAGCGCCCGCCGCAGCGCGCTTAGCGCGGCGGAAGGGATCGGGCGTTGCGAGGGGAGGTGCAGCTTGATGTTCTCGATGCGGAAGCATGTCCGGGGGTGGGCGATCGCGCCGCTGGCGGCGCTGTTGCTGGCGGCGTCGTGCGCAGAGCCGGAAGAAGAGAGCGCCGAGGCCGCGCCCGCCGCTGACGCGTCGACCGCTGAGGTTGCCGCGGCTGACGTCGCAGTCGCCGCAACGCCCGCCGACGCGGCCGTCGATCCGCTGCGCGCGCCGGGCGAATGGGTCACTTGGGGCGGCGACTACGGCAACTCGCGCTACTCCGCGCTTGATCAGATCACCGCTGACAACGTCGGCCAGCTCGAGGTCGTCTGGACACGGCCGGGCGAGGATGTCGCCGGGCGGCCGAACTCCAACTGGAAGGCGACGCCGATCTACGTCGACGGCGTGATGTACATCCCGACCGGCGGCACGCAGGTCGCCGCGATCGATCCGGCGACGGGGCAAGACATCTGGCTGTTCACCCCCGACCCCTATCGCAACGAGATCGGCCGGCAGTTCTCAGGCTCGACCCGCGCGGTGTCCTATTGGACCGACGGCGAGGACAAGCGGATCCTGCTCAACTCGATCGACGGACGGTTGATCTCGATCGACGCCGAGACCGGCGAGGCTGATCCGAACTTCGGCGAGAACGGCTACGTCGATCTCAACGAGAACCTGCTGTCGGAAAACGATCCGCGCGACCCGGACGAAATCTCCGACGTGAACTCCACCGCGCCGGGGGTCGTCGTCGGCGACACCATCGTGGTTCAGGTGATCACCACCGACACTATTCCGCGTCTGGGCGCCGTCGCGCCGGGCTACGTCCGCGGCTACGACGTGCGCACCGGCGCGCTGAAGTGGACGTTCCACACCATCCCGCTGCCGGGCGAGTTCGGGCACGACACCTGGGACGACCCAGACGCCTGGTCGAAGAACGGCGCGGCGAGCGTCTGGACGATGCTGACCGCCGATCCGGAGCTTGGTTACGTCTATCTCCCCGTCGAGAGCGCGATGAACAATTTCTCCGGCGAGCATCGCCTCGGCGACGGCCTCTTCGGCGAAACCATCGTCTGCCTCGACGCGGAGACCGGCGAGCGTGTCTGGCACTTCCAGATCCTTCATCACGGGGTTTGGGACTACGACATTCCCGCCGCGCCGCTCCTGCACGACATCGACATGGACGGGCGGACCATCAAAGCCATCACCGTGCTGACCAAGCAGGGCATGAGCTTCGTCTTCGACCGCGAAACGGGCGAGCCCGTCTGGCCGATTGAAGAGCGCGAGGTGCCCGTCGATCTTGAAGAGCTGACCGGGATCGCGGGGCTGAACGTGCCGGGCGAAGTGCTTTCGCCGACCCAGCCGTTTCCGACCCGGCCGCCGCCTTACTCGAACCTGGGTTTCGCCGAAGAGGACGTCCTTAGTCTGACGGAGGAGCTGCACGCCGAGGCGACCGAGCTTCTGAGCAACTATATCCTCGGGCCGATGTATACGCCGCCGCCGCTCGCCAGCGACGACAGCCCGTATCTGGGCACGCTGGTCTATCCCAACTACGGCGGGGGCTCGAACTGGAACGGCGGCGCGGTCGACCTCGAAACCAACGTCATGTTCGTTCCGACACGGAACACTTACATGACGCTCGGCATGGTGGCCGCCGATCCCGAGCGGTCGGACTTCGCGCACACCGCGGCGAACGCCGGCCTGTTGCGGCTCGAGAACGGCCTGCCGGCTAACAATCCGCCCTGGGCGCTGGTGACCGCGACCGACATGAACGAAGGCGAGCACATCTGGTCGCGCTCGATCGGCGGCGCGCCGACGTGGGTGCGCGAGCTGCCCGAGCTTCAAGGCCGGGAGGACCTCAACTTCGACGCGATGGGCCAGATTTCGGTGCGGCCCGCCGCGCTCGTCACCTCGACGCTTTTGTTCCTGGCGGAGTCCGGGAACATCGGCGGCGATCCGGGCGGACCGATGTTCCGCGCCTACGACAAGGCGACGGGCGACGTCATCGCTGAGCTGGTGCTGCCCGGCCTCACATCCGGCGCGCCGATGACCTATATGCATGAAGGAAACCAGTATATTTCCGTCGTCTTGTCCGCAGTTGGACAGCCGGCGCAGCTGGTCACGCTCGCCTTGCCGGGCGCGCGGGACGCTGCAGCGCTCGCGTCGACAGGGTCGACCGCGGCAGCGACCGGTTCGACGACGCCGAGCGCGCCGATGGTCGAAGCCACCGAGGCGCAGCTTGCATCCGGCGCTGCGACGTACACGACGAACTGCGCGGTCTGCCACGGTGCGGACGGCGGGGGCGTGCCGGGAGGCAATGCGCCGTCGCTGGCGACCGTCGTCAGCCTCGACGATGCGAAACTCATGATATCCGGCGGCTCGGCTGAAATGCCGGGCATGGCGGCGATCCTGACGGAAGAGGAAATCGACGCAGTCGCCCGTTACGTGATCGTCGGACTCGGCGAAGAATAATGTTCGCGCTCTGCGCGACGACAAAAGGAGGAGAGACAAACATGCGGCATCAGATGATCGTTGCGTTGCTGGCGTCGAGCGCGGTCGGACTGGCCGCGACCGCGCAGGAGGATGACTTCGCTCCGGCGAGCTACGCCCAGGACGCCTACGCCCAGCCCGACTACGAGGGCTTCGAGCAGACTTACAACGCCTTCGGTCAGCCGGACTTCTCCGGCGTCTGGAGCAACGCGACGACGACCCCGGTCGAGCGCCCGCGCGATCTGGGCGACCAGCTGATCCTGACCGAAGAGCAGGCGGCGCAGATTCAAGGCGGCGCCGAGGACTACCGCGTCGCTGGCGACTTCGTCACCGATCAGAGCGAAGGTGCGCCGACGGACGGCAACACCAGCCTCGGCTACAACCGCTTCTGGACCGACCCCGGCACACAGGTGATGCGGGTCAATGGCGAGCCCAGAAGCTCGTTCATCACCGTCCCGGAAAACGGCCGCGTGCCGCCGCGTCGGGAAGGCGCGCCGGAGAGCAATTGGGACATCCGTCGGGAGTCGAGCGAGTTCTCAGGCGACTCCGGCCAGAACGACAATCCCGAAGCGCGCGGCCTGCCCGAGCGTTGCATCTTCATGCCGACGACCGCCGGTCCGGTGCTGCGCCCGGTCCTCTACAACAACAACTACGTCATCGCGCAGGGCCGCGACGCGGTCGCGATCAGCGTCGAGATGATCCATGACACCAAGGTCATTCGCCTCGACAGCGAGCATCGCGATGACGGCGTGCGTCCGTGGATGGGCGACTCGATCGGCTGGTATGAGGGCGACACGCTCGTCGTCGAGACCACCGACTTTCATCCCCAGCAGAGCTTTTACGGCGCGTCTGAAGACCTCAAGGTGATCGAGCGCTTCACCCAGGTTGCTGACAATCGCCTGCTTTATCAGTTCACGGTGGAAGACCCGCAGGTGTGGGAAGAGCCTTGGGGCGGCGAGTACGAATTCTGGAAGTCGGCTGGCTTCTATGAATACGCCTGCCATGAGGGCAACTACGGCATGATCGGCATCCTCTCGGGAAACCGGCGCGACGATGCGCAAGGCGGCGAAGACTAGAGCAATAAAACAGGGAGAGGCGCAAGAAGACGCATCGACTTCGCCCGACGGGCGAGCCGAAAAGACCGGACACTTCCCTCCTCCGTGTGAGGAGGGCAGGGGCGGGGATCGTCGAGACGAGCTGCAGGGCCCAAAGAACATCGCGAGCATCATGTTCTTTGAGCCCAGGATCAGGCCGCCAAGTGCTTGACCAAAGTCAGCCGCTTCGCGCCCCGCCTCTCTTTTTTCCGCCCTCCCGCCTTTGGACGGGCGAGAACAAGGGCCCCTCGCGCGCCTCGCATCCGCCTCACGCGGGTTAACGATCTTTCATGCTCTGCGTCACAACCGCGCGAGGGGGGATGAAAGCCGCCGCGACGCTAGGCATATTAGCGGACAGTGTTCACCAATCGCCGAGCGCGGAGCGGGTCCGACGTGATTTCATCGATGCAAGACGTGAGCTGGCGCGCCATGCGCCGCGCCAGCGGCGCGGCGGCTGCGATGCTGGCCGGTCTGTCTGCGCTCGCCGCGGCGGGCGCGGCCTCGGCGCTTGAAGGCCCCGTCGTCGCCACCGAGAACGTCGAGGCGCGGCTGGTCGCCGAGGTGAACGCCGCGGCGCCGGGCGAGACGATCGTCATCGGCCTGCACAAGATCATCCGGCCGCATTGGCACACCTATTGGATCAACCCGGGCGACGCCGGCGAGCCGACGCGCATTACGTTTGAGAATGGCGAAGCGCTGAACCCCAGCGAATTCTTCTGGCCGCTGCCGAGCGCAATTCCGGTCGAGGACATCCTCGTCAACTACGGCTACTCGGACGAGGTGCTGCTGCCGCTCGAAATCACCGTGCCGGCGGATGCGACGCCGGGCGAGACGCTGACGCTGCCGGCCTATGCGACCTGGCTCGTCTGCGAAGACATCTGCATTCCCGAAGAAGCGAACCTCACGCTCGACATCCCGATCGCCGAGGAGAGCGTTCACGATCCGCGGTGGGGCGACACCCTGGCCGAGCAGGTCGCCGCGACGCCCCGGCCGATGGGCTTCGACGCTGGGATCGAGCGGGCGGACGACAAGGTCCTGCTGACCGTCGCCGATCCGATCCTCGAAGCCGCCATCGCCGAGGACGCGATCCGCGACATCTGGTTCTTCCCGTTCGACGGCACGGTGATCCGCCACGCCGAGCCGCAGCTCGCCCGCTTCGGTCCCAACGGGATCGAGCTGGAGATGACGCCCAACTTCGGGCTCGCCGACGAGCTCATCCCGATCGACGGCGTGCTGGCGTTTGAAGAAATGCGCGGCGAGGGCTGGGCGCGTCATGGCGTCGAGATTTCCGCCGCCGTCGGCCGCGTCGACGTCGGCGCGGTTGTCGCCGCAGCCGGAGGCAGCGGCGCGGCCGGGTTCGGCGGCGGCTTTGGCGGCCCTGTCGGCTTCCTGCAGATGGCGTTGTTCGCCTTCATCGGCGGGCTGATCTTGAACCTGATGCCGTGCGTTTTCCCGGTGCTGTCGATCAAAGCCATTTCGGTGATGGAGCACGCCCACGGCGACGCGGCGGACGCGCGTAAGAACGGCGCGGCGTTCCTTGGCGGCGTGCTGGCGACCTTCACGCTGCTCGCGGCGGCGCTCATCGTGTTCAAGGCCGCGGGCGCGCAAGTCGGCTGGGGCTTTCAGCTGCAGTCGCCGTGGTTCGTCACCGCCGTCGCGGTGCTGTTCTTCCTGATCGGTCTCAATCTGCTGGGCGTTTTCGAGGTCGGCGGACGGCTGCAGAACGTCGGCTCGGGCGCGGCGTCGATGTCCGGGCCCGCGGGTTCCTTCTTCGTCGGCGCGCTGGCGGTGGTCGCCGCTTCTCCGTGCACGGCGCCGTTCATGAGCGTGGCGCTGCCTGCCGCGCTTGCTGCTCCCGCGCCGGCCGCTCTGGCGATCTTCCTCGCCCTTGGGCTCGGCTTTGGCGCGCCGTTCGCACTCTTGAGCTTCTTCCCCGCGTGGGGCCGCTTCCTGCCCAAGCCCGGCGCGTGGATGGATCGCTTGAAGCAGTTCTTTGCTTTCCCGATGTTCGGCGCGGCGATTTGGCTCGTCTGGGTGCTCGCCTCTCAAGCAGGGCCAAACGGCGTGCTTGCTGCACTCGGCCTGATGACCGGCGTCGGCTTCCTGATCTGGGCGTTCAACGCGACGGCGGGGTCCGGCGGCGCCCGCAAGGCGGTCGCCCGCGGCTCGGCCGCGGCTGTCCTGGTGCTGCTCTTCGCCGGCTCTTATTCGATGGGCGCGTTCAACACCGCGGGGCCTGACGCCGCGGCGCCCGGCGCCGCAGTCGCGTCCGATCATGAGCCGTGGTCAGCCGAACGCGTCGCCGAGATACGGGCCGAGGGCCGGCCGGTGTTCGTCGACTTCACCGCCGCCTGGTGCATCACCTGCCAAGCCAACAAGCTCACCACCCTCAACCGCGAGAGCGTGCAGGCGATGTTCGAGCAGACGAACACCGT
The DNA here is from genome assembly GCA_050050115.1 of Maricaulaceae bacterium. GTDB lineage: Bacteria > Pseudomonadota > Alphaproteobacteria > Caulobacterales > Maricaulaceae > JASFUX01. The sequence continues at coordinate 6,929 of JASFUX010000017.1, forward strand.
CCAGCTGGTCGCCGACTGGACCAATCGCGACGCCGACATCGCCAACGAGCTGGCCAAGTACGGGCGCTCGGGCGTGCCGCTCTATCTGATGTTTCCGCCCGAGGGCGAGGCGATCGTGCTGAATGAGCTGCTCACGGAGCAGCACGTCATCGACGCGATAGAGCGCGCCGCGAGCCGGAGCTAGGCGCGGGACCGAATTGGTTAATCCTTGTTAAGGTCACGCAGGCGTGAGGTTTCAGCCGCCTGGGGGCCTCAACTTCGCCGCGGTTTTCCGCTACTTTCACACTCACGGACATCTCAGGGAGAAGACTGCATGAGCAAGTTCACCCGCCGTCACATCGGTCTCGCCGCCGGCATGGCCGTCGCCGCGGGCCTGACCGCCGGCGCGCTGATCGCCATGACCGCGCACGCCGCCGACACGCCGCTCGTCGTCGGCGAGACGCCGCCCGACTTCACCTGGACCGACATCAACGGCGAGGAGATCACGCTCTCGGACTTCGCCGATCAAACGGTCGTGCTCGAATGGAACAACCCCGAGTGCCCCTACGTGATGCGTCACTATCAGGGCTCGGGCGCGATGCCGGCGCTTCAAGAAGCGGCCACGGCCGAGGGCGTCGTCTGGATCACCATCAACTCCTCGGGCGAGGGCAAGCAGGGCTATCGCGACACCGAGGGCATGCTCGAGCATGTCGAGACGGTGGGCATGGCTTCGACCCACGTGCTGCTCGACCATGACGGAACGCTCGGTCACATGTACGCGGCGACTAACACGCCGCACATGTACATCGTTGATCACGGAACGCTCGCCTATCAGGGCGCGATCGACGACAACCCGTTCGCCACCGGCGAGGACAAGGCGAACGCGCACAACTACGTCCGCGCGGCCTTGGACTCGATCGCGGCCGGCGAGCCGATCGAAACCCCGCAGACGCTGGCCTACGGCTGCTCGATGAAATACGCGAGCTAGCAAGCAAAGAACATCGAACCAAGCAAAGGCCCGGACGTCGCCGTCCGGGCCTTTCTGCATGCGGCGCCGGTCAGCGGTTTGGTCTCGCCCCCCGGCGCGGGTCTTCGTATGGTCTCGCGCGAGAACCGGCGAGCGGGGTGTGCATGAGCGATGAACGAAGCCAGGCTTGGGCGAAGGTGTTCGACGCGGCCGACGCAGCGTCCGCGCGACGGCTCGCCGATGACGTGCGCGGCGAGGCGGGCCGGTTCGACCGCCTGACGCTGGAGCCGTCCGGGCTTTACCTCGACCTCGCCAAGCAGCCGCTCGACGCGGCGACGTTCTTCGCGCTCATCGAGCTGGCGCACGCCTGCGACCTCGAAGCCAAGCGCGACGCGCTGTTCGCCGGCGCGCACGTCAACCCGAGCGAGGACCGCCCGGCGTTGCACATGGCGCTGCGGGGCTCGACGCCGGGCGTCGTCGCGAACGGCGAGGACGTCTCTGCGTTCGCCGAAGAGACCCGCGCCCGAGTGCGCGCCTTCGCCGAGGCTGTCCGGTCGGGGACGCGGACCGGGGCGACTGGGCGGCGGCTGACACAGGTCCTGCACATCGGCATCGGCGGGTCGGACCTCGGCCCGCGTCTTGTCGCCGAGGCGCTGATGCGCGAGCAGGACGCGGGCTTGACGCTGCGCTTCGCCGGCAACGTCGATCCGGCGGAGATCAACGACGCGATCTCCGGCCTCGATCCGGAAGCGACCTTGGTGGTCGTCGTCTCGAAATCGTTCACGACGCAAGAAACGCGTTTGAACGCCGAGGCGGCGCGCGCCTGGCTGACCGAAACGCTCGGCGACAAGGCGGGCGCGCACGTCGCCGCCGTCACTGCGCGGCCCGATCGCGCTACGGAATTCGGCGTCGCCGAGGATGCGATCTTCCCGTTCCGCGACTGGGTCGGCGGGCGCTATTCGGTCTGGTCGGCGGTCAGCCTGGCGCTCGACATCTGCCTCGGGCCGGAGACCATCGACGCATTCCGCGCCGGCGCGGGCGAGATGGACGCGCACTTCAAGACGGCTCCGCTCGAGGCGAACGCCCCGGTGCTGATGGCGCTGACCGACGTGCTCAACCGCTCGGTCCTCGGCCGGTCGAGCCGCTGCGTGGTTCCTTACTCGCGCCGGCTGCGGCTGTTGCCCGCGTACCTGCAGCAGCTGGAGATGGAGTCGAACGGCAAAGGCGTCACCTTGACGGGCGGGGACGCGGGCCTGACGTCCCAGGTCGTCTGGGGCGCGAAGGGCACGAACGCGCAGCACGCCTTCTTCCAGCAGCTCCACCAGGGGCCCGACGTCGTGCCGGTCGACTTCATCGGCGTGCTCGCCGACGCCGAGGCGCGGCCCGAGATGCACCGGGCGCTGCTCGCCAACCTCTTCGCCCAGAGCGAGGCGTTGCTCGTCGGCGACCCGGACGCCGCGGCGCCGCACAAACGGTTCCCCGGCGATCGGCCGTCGAGCATGCTTCTGCTCGACCGTCTCGACGCCCGCGCGCTCGGCGCGCTTTTAGCGCTTTACGAGCACAAGGTTTTCGCCGCCGCGGCGATCTGGGACATCAATCCGTTCGATCAATGGGGGGTCGAGCTCGGCAAGATCATTGCCGGAACCATCCTTCCCGAGCTCGCGCCGGACGCCCAAACCGCCGGAAAAAGAGACCCTTCGACCGCGGCGCTGATCAACCGGGCCCGGCGAGCCAATGGAAGCGGGGGATAATTTCTCTTTTTTGTGACAGAAAAAGAAACCCCGATTTTTCTCAAATCGCGAAATATCTTGTCTGCATTACGCGTCGTCCATGAACGGCGCGTCAGAGCGTGAAGCCAAGCCGGGTCAAGAATTCCCCCGAGGCGCGCCGTATGCGGTCTATGACTTCGCAAATGCAGCATGCCATTTTCTTGACACACATCGGTTTCCGCGCTGACATGCGTAAGTCCGCTGGAACCGAGCCTCCGGCGGCAGGCGTTTCGGGGAGGAAACGCCAACTATTCGACCGACCGACATTTGCGGACCAGTGAATAACTGGTCCGCTTTTTTTTGTTCGAAGTCTTGGCGCACCTTGCAGGCGCTATTCGTCGGCAAGTCCATGCTCAATGATCGGCAGCAGGCCGCCGAGGATCGCGACCCCGTCAGGTACGTTGTCGGCGTTGGTCATGAAGGCGATCGCGACGCCGTCTTGCGGTTCGAGGATGAGCGCGGTTGACGTGCCCGCCTGACCGCCAGTGTGCATCCAATATCTCTTCCCGCCGATCTCAAAGAACGTGATCCCATGACCGTATTCCGTGGTCACCGCCGCGCCGTCTGGACCGATCATCGGGCTGATCATGGTCTCCGCCGAGGCGTCCGAGACGAGTTCTCGGTCGTGAAAGGCCAAGGCGAAGCGCACCAGTTCGGCGGCCGTGGCCAAGTGTCCTCCGGCCGGGAGGTTCTCGCTGATGTCGCGTAGATCGGCGCGGCGCAAGTCGCGGTCGGCGAGCGAGTAGAGCCCGGCGCGGTTGGGCGTGATCGCCCAGACATCGTCATCGATGATGGAGGCGACTCCCGCTGGGGCGAACACCTCGTCGCGCATGATCGTGCGATAATCGCGCGCGCCGTCGGCGCCTTCGAGCACGCAGCCGAGAACCCGATATCCGAACGAGGAATAGAGGAATTCCGTGCCCGGCTCGAACCGAAGCGGGTCGTTCTTGAAGCTGTCCAGCGGCGCGATCATGTCCGTGTAGCGCTGATAGCGGCTGATCTGATCGCGCAGCCGACGCAGCTCGACGGCGGAGCGCTCGGCCTCGGTGCTCGCCGCGGCCGCTTCGTCCGCGTAGTCGGTATAGTGCCGAATGCCCGATGTGTGCGTCAGCAGATGGCGCGTTGTTATGGTCCAGGGCTTTTCGGGAAACGCCGGACAATAGTTCTGGATCGGCGCGTCAAGGTCGAGCTTGCCGTCCTCGACCAGCGCCATGACGGCGGTCGCGGTCATCCATTTCGAGATCGAGGCGGTTCGATACAGCGTCTCCGTCGTGGCCGGGACGTTGTTCTCAACGTCGGCGAGGCCCCAAGCTCCATTGAAAAGGATCTCCCCGTCCCGTCCGACTGCGACTTGCGCTGAGGGCGCACCGCTGGATTCGAGCGCCGATAAGACGAATTCGCTAAGTTCACCGCGCCATGTTGGTTCGTTGGAAGAGGCGTCCGGGGTCGATGCGCATCCCGCCAGCCCTGCGAAGACAACAATCGCGCTGACGACAGGTGCGCGCCGCGACCAAGCCTCGAAAATCCCCTTGTGTTCGACGCTCCGCCCCATGACGCTCTCTCCCGCCAAATCCTACAGAGCTTATTGATTATCGATAAATGACATGCGCGGCAAGAGCGAATTCGGGCTTTGACGTCGGCTGGTCGGCGATGCGCAGACGGTGGAAGGGCAAAAGAAAACGGCCCCTCCGGCGAAGGAGGGGCCGCTCTTCTTTCAAGTCTGGAACGGTTCTGAACCTTAGAAGCCCATCCCGCCCATGTCGCCGCCGGGCATCGCCGGGGCTGCGCTTTCCTTCTTCGGCTTTTCAGCGACCGAAGCTTCCGTGGTCAGGATCAGCGAAGCGATCGACGCGGCGTCTTGCAGCGCGGTGCGCACCACTTTGACCGGGTCGACGATGCCGGCCTCGACCATGTCGAGATACTCTTCGGTCTGGGCGTTGAAGCCCCAGTTGGCCTTGTTCTCGTCGGTGACCTTGCCGACCACGATCGAGCCCTCGACGCCCGCGTTCTCCGCAATCTGACGGATCGGAGCTTCGAGCGCCTTGCGAACGATCTCGATGCCGGCGTTCTGGTCGTCGTTGTCGCCCTTGACGTCGATGAAGCGCGCAGCGCGCAACAGCGCGACACCGCCGCCGGGGATGATGCCTTCTTCGACCGCAGCGCGGGTCGCGTTCAAGGCGTCGTCGACGCGGTCCTTCTTCTCCTTCACCTCGACTTCGGTCGCGCCGCCGACCTTGATCACCGCAACGCCGCCGGCGAGCTTGGCCAAGCGTTCTTGCAGCTTCTCACGGTCGTAATCGGACGTCGTGTCTTCGATCTGGGTGCGGATCTGGCTGACGCGAGCTTCGATGTCCTTCTTGCCGCCCGCGCCGTCGACGATCGTGGTGTCGTCCTTGGTGATCGCGACTTTCTTGGCGGTGCCGAGCATGTCGAGGGTGACGTTCTCGAGCTTGATGCCGAGGTCCTCGGAGATCACCGTGCCGCCGGTCAGGATCGCGATGTCTTCGAGCATCGCCTTGCGGCGATCGCCGAAGCCCGGCGCCTTGACGGCCGCGATCTTCAGACCGCCGCGCAGCTTGTTCACCACCAGGGTCGCGAGCGCTTCGCCCTCGACGTCTTCGGCGATGATCAGCAGCGGACGCGACGACTGGACCACCGATTCCAGAATCGGCAGCAAAGCTTGCAGCGAGGAAAGCTTCTTCTCGTGCAGGAGGATGTAGGGGTCCTCCAGCTCGGCGCGCATCTTGTCGGCGTCGGTGATGAAGTAGGGCGAGAGATAGCCGCGGTCGAACTGCATGCCCTCGACAATGTCGAGCTCGGTCTCGAGCGACTTGGCTTCCTCGACCGTGATCACGCCTTCGTTGCCGACCTTGTCCATCGCCTTGGCGATCATGTCGCCGATTTCTTTCTCGCCGTTGGCGGAAATCGTGCCGACTTGAGCGATCTCGGCGTTGGTGTCGACTTTCTTCGACTTGGCCGCGATGTCCTTGACGACCTCGGCGACGGCCTTGTCGATGCCGCGCTTCAAGTCCATCGGGTTCATGCCGGCCGCGACGCGCTTCATGCCTTCGCGAACAATCGCTTGGGCGAGCACGGTGGCGGTGGTGGTGCCGTCGCCGGCCTCGTCGTTGGTCTTCGAGGCGACTTCGCGGACGAGCTGAGCGCCCATGTTCTCGAACTTGTCTTCAAGCTCGATTTCCTTCGCGACGGTGACGCCGTCCTTGGTGGTGCGCGGTGCGCCGAAGGATTTTTCCAACACCACGTTGCGGCCCTTGGGCCCGAGCGTGACCTTCACCGCGTTGGCGAGGATGTCGACGCCGCGCAGCATGCGCTCGCGCGCATCAGCGCCGAATTCGACTTCTTTGGCAGCCATGTGCGTATACCTTCTTCTCGAAGCTGTTCGTCTTTATCCGGATAAGAGGCGCGGCGTTACGCAGCGGCCTTCTTCTTGGCGGGCTTGGTCTCGATCACGCCGAGGATGTCGCTCTCTTTCATGATGAGCAGCTCCTCGCCGTCGATCTTGACCTCGGTGCCGGACCACTTGCCGAAAAGCACCCGGTCGCCGGCCTTGACGTCGAGCGGCGCAACCTTGCCGTCTTCGCTTTTGAGGCCCGCGCCCGTGGCGACGACTTCGCCTTCCTGGGGCTTTTCCTTGGCGGTGTCGGGGATGATGATCCCGCCGGCGGTCTTTTCTTCCTCGTCGAGGCGACGCACGAGCACTCGGTCGTGCAGGGGACGAAACGCCATCTGGCCCTTCTCCGTAATTTTGAGTTGATCCCTGAGAGGCTGCTGCAACCCCAGCGCGACTTAGCACTCATCGCCCTCGGCTGCTAACAGCTCGCGGCGGAGGTAGGCGAGCAGGCCCCGGGCGTCAAGAGGCGAACGCGGAGCGGCGAGATATTTTTCTGTCCCGCCAAGGCGGCTTGACCCGCGGCGACTCTTTTACTACACATGTAGAACTACGAGTGTCGTAGAATGTCTACGACGCAGGAGGACCGAGCATGGCGGACAAGGACGTTCGGCTGACGGAGGTTCAGCTCGCGGTGATGCGCGCGCTGTGGGAGGCCGGCAAGGCCTCGACGTCCGAGGTCTACGAACGCGCCGGCAAGCCGCGGCGGCTGGCCTATACGACCGTGGCCACGCTGCTTGCGCGGCTTGAGAAGCGGGGTTTGGTGAAATCCGCCAAGGCGCAGGGCGAACGCGTGTTCGAGCCGCTGGTCACCGAAGACGAAGCGACCCGCTCGATGGTCTCTTCACTGGTCGATACGGTGTTCAAAGGCGATCCGGCCGCGCTGCTGTCGCACCTCGTGCGTGAGGAAGAGCTCGGTGCGGGCGACCTCGACACCATCCGCAAGATGCTGGGCAAGGGGAGCAAGAACGATGGATAGCGGCTTCGCGACGAACGTTCTCCTCTGGCTGGCGACCTACGCCGTGCACAGCACGCTGTTGCTCGGCGGCGTCTGGGCGTTCGAGCGGCTGTGGAAGCGCGCCTCGCCCGCGCTGTTGGCGACGCTCTGGCGCGCCGCCCTCGTTGCCGGCGTCGCCTCGGCGAGCTTGCAGGCGAGCGGCCTCGTTCAGCCGATCGGCGGCCGGCTGCCGGTGGCGATGGAGCAGACGGCGGCCGCGCCGGCGCGCCCCGAGATCGAACAGCTTGTGCTCGACCAGCCTGCGCCGCCGCCGGCGCCGATGTCCGTCCCAGCGGGCGCGTCCTCAGAAGAACCGCGCAACGAGATCGTCGCCGCGCCCGCAGGTTCGAGTGCGTTGAGCAGGCCGGCGTTCACGCCGCCCAATTGGCGTCAGCTCTTGGTTGGGATCTGGGCTTTGATCGCCTGTGCCCTGGGGCTGCGTCATCTGCTGAGCTGGCGCGATGCGCGCCGGATGCTCGCCGATCGCATGCTCGTCGCCGAGGGGCCGGTGCTGGAGCGCTATCGGGCGCTCGCGCGCGAGGCCGGCGTGCGCGCTGCGCCGCGACTGACGCGATCGGCGCGGACGTCGGGGCCCTTCACCTTGCCGAGCGGAGAGATCTGCTTGCCCGACTGGGCGCTGGACACGCTCCGCTCAGAGCAGCTCGACGCGATGATCGCGCACGAGCTGGCGCACGCGGTGCGGCGCGATCCGCTGTGGCAGGCGATCGGCATGGCGGTGGGTGCGGTCTTCTTCTTCCAGCCGCTCAATGCGCTCGCGCGCAAGCGGTTCGCCGACCTCGCCGAGCTGTCGGCCGACGACTGGGCGGCGCGACGCAGCGGGGGCGGGCGCGCGCTGGCCGAATGCCTGCTCGAGGTCGCCAACCTCGTCGAGGCGCAGCGCACGCCGGCGTTCGCCGCGGCGATGGCGGGTTCGAAGTCCACTCTCGTGGCGCGGGTCGAGCGCCTGCTCGAAGGCCGCAGCGGGGGCGGCGGCTTGCCGCGGGCGTCCCAGGCGCTTGCGGCGGTGTGCGCGGTCGGCCTGGCGGTGTGCATGCCGCAGCTGGTCGCGCATGCACAGGAAGAGACGCCTGCGGAAGAGGCGACTGCGGAGACGCAAGACGAGAGCGAAAGCCGAAACGTCAGCTTCAGCACCAGCCGCAACGGCGAGGTGTCGATCAGGATGACGAGCTCGAATCCGCTGCGGCGGCTGCACATTGAGGCGGAGGGCGAGATCGACCTCGCCCCGGACGGTTCGGGCGTGACCGCGCTGTCGAACGGCGGATACGTCGATGTCGAGCTGCGCCGCAACGGACGGCGCCAGCGGGTGCGCTTCACCGGCGAGGGCGGCGGGGTCGAGCGCGCATATTGGGTGAACGGACGCAGCGTCCCCTGGGGGCCCGACGCCGACGACTTCGTCGTCGAGGTGATGCCGATCGTGTTCCGCCAGACCGGCGTCAACGCTGAAGAGCGCGTCGCCTGGTTGCTCGAAGAGCGCGGCGAGGACGCCGTGCTCGACGAGATCGAGCTGATCGGATCGGACGCCATTCAGCAGCGCTATGCGGAGCTCTACACCGAAGCGGCGGAGATCTCGCCGTCGCGTCTGGACCGCTTGTTCGATGTGCTCGGCGAACGGATGGGATCGGACTCGAATCTCCGCGCCACGCTGATCACGATCTTCGAAACGCAATCGCCCGACGGTCCTCAACTCGCGCAGCTCCTGCGCGCGGGGTTGAGCATCGGTTCCGATTCCGACGCGCGGCATCTCTTGGAAACGGTCGTCGAGGCGCCGCTGGGTTCGGACGATGTTGTCTCGGCGTATCTCGAAGTGGCGAACACGATCGGTTCGGACAGCGACGTGACGCGCGCGTTGTCGGCCTTTGTTGCGAGCCAGGCCGGGTCCCCCGCGCATGTCGCCCGCGCGCTCGAAACAGGCGCCGGGTCAATCGGCTCAGACACCGATGCGCGGCTGCTGCTCGAGGTCGTCGTCGAAAGCGGGCTCTTTTCGGATGAGGTCATCGCCGGCTACTTCGGTCTGGCGGACTCCATCGGGTCCGACACCGATCTGCGTCAGGCGCTGTCGCTTCTCATTGCGAGCGATGAGCTGTCCGACGCGCATGTCGCGCAAGCGCTGGAGCTGGCGGGCGAGAACATCGGATCGGATTTCGATCTGAGCTATCTGCTGCGCCAGATCGCCGAGCGGGTCGGGGACTCTGATGCGCTCGCGGAGGCCTATGCGCGGGCGACCGACGCGATCGGGAGCGACAGCGACTGCGCCGGGGCGTTGCGGGTCCTCGCGGACGACGCGCGCCTTAGCGCGGCCGGCTGGCGCGCGCTGCTGGGCGCGGCTCATACCATCGGCTCGGACTCCGATTTGGCCTCCTTGCTTGTCGCGGTTGCGGACAGATTGCCGGACGACGAGAGCGTGCGCGCAGCCTACCTGTCGGCCGCGGAGACGGTCGGCAGCGACTCCGCACACGAGCGCGTCATGCTGGCGCTGGGATGATCGCCGGCTGAACCCCGCCAAGAGCCGGCGGAGAGCGCCGACTTCCCGCCCGCGCCGCTACTCTTCGCCGGCCGCGCTCGCTTCGACGGCCGCCGCTTCTTCGAGCCGCGCGCCGCGGAGGATCCCCGGCAGGGCGTGATTGCCCTCGTGGCAGGCGTATTCGTAGACCGGCTTGTCGGACGCCTTGAACGCCATCTCGGCGCGCCAGGGCTGGCTGACGACGCCCGGATCGTCGACCTCGAACTCGTAGAAGATCTCGTCGTCGGCGATGCGGGTGAACCGCTCGGTGATGGTCGCGTTCTCCGAGATGTAGAGCGACTGAGCGAAGAACAGCCGCAGCGACTCGTCCGGATGCATGTTGGTCGTCTCGACCACCAGCGTGTCGCCGTCCCACCGCCCGACCGAGTCGCCCATCCAGCGGCGCATGCTTTCGGGATGGTGCGCGTCGTCGATCCTGACGATGCGCGCGTCGTGGTTCATCTCGACAAGGATCATCACTTCATCGGGCGACTGCACGATCTGGTAGTTGTTGTTGTAGAGCACGTTCAGCATCGGCGGCCCGCCGGTCGAGCCGAAGCCGACGATGCAGCGCTCGGCCATCGGCCGGATTTCCGGATCGGTGAAGGTGTTGCGCTGCGCGTCGATCGAGGTCTCGAGGATCTCGCGGCCTTCCTCGGTGTAGGGGATGCGTCCGTCCGCCGGCTCGACGATCCAATGGGCGCGCACCGTGCCGTTGACCGTGGCGTAGGTCTCGCCCGGATCGGTCCAGAACGAGTTGTAGCCGCCGACGTCGCGTCCCGCGGTCGGCGCGGGCGCAGTGGGATCGGAGGGGCGAAGCTGGGCCTCGGCCATGCGTGCGCGCTGCTCGGCGAGCTCGGCCGCCCGTTCGTCGGAAATGACAAGCTCGTCAAAGCCCCGCGGCCGCTCGAGCGCGGTCAGCGAGACGTTGGTCCAGAAGCCTTGAAGGTCCGGCCGTCCGTCCGCCAGGCGCGGCGGCTCGTAGCCGGCGCCGATCGGGTTGCCGGCGGCGTCGAGGCGTTCCTGCGCGCCGGCGGGCGCGAAGGCGAGGGTCGCGAGAACTGCGGCGGCGAAGGCTGCGCGAGGGGTCATGGCTCGTCCAATCCAGCTTGAGTGAACGCGGGCGGCATATCGACCAACGTTCGACATGCTAGGCGCCTGGCCGAGTGCGCTCAAGTGAATCCCCAGCAATCTAGCGGTCTTCGGCGGATCGGCGCAGCTTTGAAGCGTCTCTCAAGAGCCGCACGCTGGCGATTTTGCAGCGGCCTCCCAACCGCCACATTGATGGGCCTTGCTCGATCGGCTAGGGAATTTCTCAGGGCGGGAGGGATTTGCCCGATTTCATGCGCCGGCTCGTGTCGGATCGGCCGGTCGCACTCGCGGCGTCCAGAGCGGCGCCGCGCTAAGCTGAAGGAGCTGACCATGCGCATCACCAAACTGCTGCTCGCCGGCGTCGCCGGATCCTTCGCCCTTGCGGGCGCGGGTCTGGCCCAAGACGCCGACGCCGCGACGGACGAGGCTGCGGCCGCAGCCGAAGCGCCCGCCGCGGGCTGGAGCAAGGCCTCGAAAATGGGCGACCTGCTCGACAACGAAGCGACCGCGGCGGTGTTCGAAGAGCATCTGCCGGACGTCCCGCTCATGGACTACTACGACATGATCGCGGAGATGAGCCTCGAAGAGCTCGCTCAGATGCCTGAGGCCTACATGATCGCCGACAAGCTCGACGAGATCGACGCCGATCTTCAAGCGGTCGACACCGCCGCCGCCGAGTAGGCTGCGCTCGACGCACGCAACAGACGCGCCCGCCCTCCCGGCGGGCGCGTCTTGATTCCGGGCCTGTTTGAATTCGGGTCAGTCGACGGCGGAAGATTTCGCGCGGCTATTGCTCGGGCGACGTTCGCGCTTATAACCGCCCGAACACTGCAAGGGAGACGCGGATGGATATCAAAGGCGCAAGCGCCATCGTCACGGGCGGTGCGGCTGGTCTCGGCGGCGCGACGGCCGAGCGGCTCGCCGCAGCCGGCGCGAAAGTCACGATCCTGGACCTCAAGGAAGAGCTCGCGCAGGCGCACGCCGAGAAGATCGGCGGTCTGTTCGTCAAGACCGACGTCACCGACGAGGCGGCCGTCAACGCGGCGTTCGAGCAAGCTGAGGCCGCGCATGGCACGGCGCGGATCTGCGTGAACTGCGCGGGCATCGGCGGCGCGGCGCGCACTGTTGGCCGCGAAGGCGATCCTCATCCGTTCGACATGTTCAAGCGCGTCGTCACGGTCAACCTGTTCGGCACTTTCAACGTGCTGTCGAAGTTCGCCGCGCGACTGTCAAAGGCCGATCCGGTCGGCGAGGAGCGGGGCGTGATCGTCAACACCGCCTCGGTCGCCGCGTTCGACGGCCAGATCGGTCAGGCGGCCTATTCTGCCTCCAAGGGCGGCATCGTCGGCTTGACGCTGCCGGTGGCGCGCGATCTTGCGAAGCTCGGCGTGCGCGTCTGCACGATCGCGCCGGGGCTGTTCCTGACGCCCTTGCTCGACGAGCTGCCGCCGGAGGTTCAGCAGTCGCTTGGCGCGCAGGTGCCGTTCCCGAGCCGGCTGGGCAAGCCCGAGGAATACGCCGCGCTCGCCGAAGCGATCATCACCAATCCGATGCTGAACGGGGAGACCATCCGCCTCGACGGCGCGATACGGATGGCGCCGAAGTAGGCGACGTTTCCCGAAGGCTTACTCGAAGACGATCCCCGCGGATTGATGGTCCTGCCAGACGACCCGAGCGCTTCGGTAGAGGCCGATCGCGGGGATTGAAATGCGCAGGCGGTCGGGAAGCGAAAGGCCGTGGCTGGCGTCGATCCGCGCGCCGGTCAGCGAGAGGTTCTTGACCACGACGGATTCCCGGCCGCCGCCGGCGAACTCGATCACGGCGTCCTTGAACATCTGCTCGCGCGCCGACCGGCTGACGACCGCCTTGTTGTGAAGCCGCGTCTGACCGGGCGGCTTCGGCGCGCGGGACGCGGAGGGCTCTTGCGCGGCGTCGGTCTGGTCGAGCGGCTGCCCGCTCACGCGCTTGACGCGCTGAGACAAGGCGCTCTGGCGATCCTTTGACGACCGACGTTTGAACACTGCGCAATTCCCGAACTAAGCGCGCCAGCGTACCGAGACGCCGTTAGCAACTCGTTAGTGATTCTGCGTGGGCGGAGGGCTTTGGCGGGCGTCGCGAAGCGGCTTTTCTGGTTGTTTCCCCAGTTGTTTGCTCAAATTCCTCTTCGGGTCGCCTCTAGGTTGCCGCGCCTTTCTGTCGCAAGGCGGCGATCTCTTCGCCCGAGTAACCGAGCTCGGCAAGCACGGCGTCGGTGTCCGCGCCCGCGGCGTGCGGGGCTTCGATCGGTCCGGCTGCGGTGCGGTCGAGACGCGGCGCGGGTGCGGGGTGTACGACGCCGTCAACGGTCGCGCGCGCAGCGCGCGCTGTGTTGTGCGGATGGTCAGCGGCTTCGGCGGGGGAAAGCACCGGCGCGACACAGGCATCCGAGCCTTCGAACACGGCGGCCCAGTCGTCGCGACTCTTGGTCTTGAACAGGTCCGTCAGCAGACGGTGATAGTCAGACCAGTTCTCGACCTTGTACTGCTCGGCGGGATCGATCGCAGCGCCGGACAGCTTGACGAATTCGGCGAAGAACTGCGGCTCAAGCGCAGCGAGGGAGACATAGCCGCCGTCGGCGGTCTCGTAGCAGCGATAGAACGGCGCGCCGCCGTCGAGCAGATTTGACTCGCGCGCGTCGGCCCAGAGCCCGGCGGCGCGGCGACCGAAGAAGGTGCTGGTCAGCGCCGTCACCCCGTCGATCATCGCTGCGTCGACCGTTTGGCCTTTGCCCGAGGTTTCCCGCTCGATCAGGGCGGAAAGCACGCCGAAGATCAGGAACATCGTCCCGCCGCCGTAGTCGGCGACGAGATTGAGCGGCGGCGTCGGCGGGCGATCCTTCGCGCCCATCATCCAGAGCGCGCCGGTGAGTGAGAGGTAGTTGAGGTCGTGCCCGGCCGTCTGCGAGAGCGGACCGTCCTGGCCCCAGCCGGTCATGCGGCCGTAGACCAGCCGCGGGTTGCGCGCCGCGCAGTCCTCTGGGCCGAGGCCGAGCCGTTCCATCACGCCGGGGCGGAAGCCTTCGATCAGCACGTCGGCGCGCTCGACCAGCTTCATCATCGCGTCGATCGCCTCGGGGGACTTCAAGTTGAGCGCGACGGAGCGCTTGGAGCGGTTGGTCACGTCGTGCGGGCGCGTCTCGCCTGACTTGCGCTCGATGACGGTGACGGTCGCGCCCATGTCGGCGAGGAACTGCCCGGCGAGCGGGCAGGGCCCGATGCCGGCCATTTCGATCACGGAGATGGAGGCGAGGGGGCCTGAAGGCATCAATTCATCTTCCGTTCGTCGAGGCCGAGCCCGCGGCCGATGATCTCCTTCATGATCTCCGAGCTGCCGGCGTAGATCCGCGAGATGCGGGCGTCGGCGTAGTGCCGCGAGATCTCATACTCTTCCATGTAACCGGCGCCGCCATGCAGCTGCAGGCACTCGTCGACCACCCGGCCTTCGACCTCGGAGGTCAGAAGCTTGGCTTCGGCCGCCAGCTCCGCCGAGAGGGCGCCTTCGAGATGCTCGATCACGCAATGGTCCGTGAACGCCCAAGCCGCATCGAGCTCGGCGCGCATCTCTGCGATCTTGAACCGGGTGTTCTGAAAGGCGCCGATCGGCCGGCCGAAGGCGCGGCGCGTCTTGACGTATTCGAGCGTGACTTCGAACGCCCGCTCGGCGCGGGCCATGTAGCCGGCCGCTCCAGTCAGCCGCTCTTCGGCGAGACCGTCCATCATGTAGCGGAAGCCCTTCGTCGGATCGCCGAGGACGTTCGCTTTCGGGATTTTGACGTCGTCGAAGAACAGCTCGGAGGTGTCTTGGGAATGCAGGCCGAGCTTCTTCAAAGGTTCGCCTCGCGAAAAGCCGGCCATGCCGTCTTCGACTAGGAACAGCCCGATCGCGTGCGAGCTTTCCCGCGAGGTCCGCGCCGCGACGACGACGAGCCCGGCGAGCTGCCCGTTGGAGATGTAGGTCTTCGAGCCGTTCAGCACCCAGTGGTCGTCCTGCTCGACTGCGTTGGTGCGCATGCCGGCGAGGTCCGAGCCCGCGCCCGGCTCGGTCATGGCGATGGCGAGGACCGTCTCGCCGGAGACGACGCCCGGCATGAACCGATCCTGCTGCTCCGCCGTGCCGAACTTTCTCAGGTACGGCGCGACGATCCGGTTGTGCAACGGAATGAAGAAGCCCGAGTCCCGCCACGTCAGCTCTTCGATCAGGATTTGATCGAAGCGGAAGTCGTCGACGCCCGCGCCGCCGTATTTCTCGTCCGCCCACATGCAGAGGAAGCCCGCTTCCCCGGCGCTGCGCCAGACGTCACGGCTGACCACGCCGTCTTTGCGCCATTGCTCGACGTGCGGATTGATCTCCGCGTCGGCCCAGCGCCGGACGCTTTCGCGGAACGCCTCATGCTCGGGCTCGAAGATGCGTCGTCTGATCATCCAGGCTACTCCGATCGCGGGCGGGGCTCAGCGCAGCTCCAAGGTCTCCGGAACGCTTTTGCGAAGCTGAAACTTCAGCACCTTGCCGGTGGCGTTGCGCGGCAGCGCCTCGACCACCGCCATGTGCACCGGCTGCTTGTAGTGGGCGAGCTTGCCCTCGCAATGCCGGCATAAATCCGTAATCGTCAGCTCGGCGCCGTCCTTGAGCGCGACGACGGCGCAGCCGACTTCGCCCCATTGAGAATCCGGCACGCCGATCACCGCGACTTCGCCGATCGCATCGATGCCGTAGAGCACGCTCTCGACCTCGGCCGGATACACGTTCTCGCCGCCCGAGATGTACATGTCCTTGACCCGGTCCTCGACGTAGACGAAGCCCTCCGCGTCGATCCGGCCGACGTCGCCCGATCTCAGCCAGCCGTCGACCAGAGTCTCCGCGTTCGCCTCAGGGCGGTTCCAGTAGCCGGGCATGATGTTGGGACCGCGCATCCAGATCTCGCCGACTGCGCCGACGGGGACCTCTTCGAGGGTTTCGGGGTCGACGATCTTGAACTGGGTGTGCCGCAGCGCCTTGCCCGACGAGCCGATCTTGTCGGGCATGTCCGCTTTGACCAGGAAGGCCGTGCCGCCGCAGGTCTCGGTCATGCCGTAGACCTCTTGAACCAGCAGTCCGCGCTCTTCGAGCCACCAGCGCACCATCGGCTCGGGCACCGCTTCGGCGCCGGCCATGGCGATGTCGAGACCCGAGAAGTCGGTCGTCGCGCTCGCCGGGTGAGCTTTCATCGCGTTGTACATCGCCGGCACGCCGAGGAAGTGAGTCACGCCCAGCTCTTTATCGCCGATCACTTCGAGCGCGCGGCCGGGGTCGAACGAGCGATCGAGGATCGTCGTGCCGCCGGAGTAGAGCGTCGAGGTTGAAAAGCCGTTGGTGCCGCCGATGTGGAAGAGCGGCAGCACCGAGTAGCCGACCGCTTCGCTGCGCATCCCCATGACCGAAAGGCCGTTGAACACGCCGCCGAACAGCATGTTCTCGTGGTTGAGCGTTACCCCCTTGGGGCGACCGGTCGTGCCCGAGGAGTACATGATCATCGCCAGATCGTCCGGCGACAGATCGATCATCTCGTAGATCGGTTCGGCCGTGGTCATGATCCGCTCGAACGCGGTGTCCTCGCCCGAGCCGTCCATCAGCACCCAGTTTCCGACCGGCGACTCTTTTTCGATCTCGGCGGCGACTTCAGTGAA
>JASFUX010000018.1:0-23103 GCA_050050115.1 Maricaulaceae bacterium
ATGTTCGGTCGCGCCGCCTGGGGCTACACGATGGAAACGGGCACCCATGCGATGCGCGTGGCGCTGAGCGGCGCCTTTGACGACTGCCCCGACCTGCAGGTCGTTCTTGGTCACTTGGGTGAGGCGATCCCGTTTTTGCTGAGCCGCATCGATGAGGCTCTTGCGCGCGATACGCCGATGAAAAACTTCGCCGAAGTGTTCCGCCGGCACTTCCGCATCACCACCAGCGGGTTCTTCTCCGACGCGGCGCTGGCGTGCTGTCTCGCCGAACTAGGCGAGGAGCGGGTGATGTTCTCGATCGACTCTCCCTTCGCCTCGACGGCGGACGGCATGTCCTGGCTGCGGGGACTAGAGCTCGACGCGGATCTCAAAACGCGAATCGCTTCGGGGAACGCCGACCGACTGCTGCGAACGGGAACGGACGCATCCGGCCGCGCTTAGAGGCCCTGGCCGTCGGGTGAGGTGCTCAGCCGTTTGCTAAGAGCGTTCTGGCGATGTTTTCGCGCGACACGGGCAAGTCTCTGATGCGAGTTCCCAAGGCATGCGCGACGGCGTTGCCGATCGCGGCGGCGGTCGGTCCGACGGCGGCCTCGCCGAGGCCCAGCGGCGCGTTTGGGCTGGACACGAACTCGGTCGCGATTTCGGGGACGTCAGAGAACCGAAAGATCGGGTAGTCCTCCCAGGTCGAAGGATGCAGGCCGTCGTGATTGGACGCGACTTGTTCGCACAGGGTCCAGCTCGCCGATTGGACGACGCCGCCTTCGATCTGGTTGCGCGCGCCGGCGGGGTCGATCACTCGGCCGCAATCGACGCAGGCCCAAACGTTGGCGAGGCGCACCGCCTCTTCGACCTCGATCCGCGCCGCGACCGCGACATAGGCGGCGGCGTTCTTGTAGCGACTGAAGGCCAGGCCCAAGCCGGACGTCGCGCCGGAGGGGCCGCGCGTTTCCCAGCCAGCGGAGACCGCGACCCGCTCCAGCACGGTGCGCGCTCGCGAATCCGACAGGAGCGACAAGCGGTAGGCCAGGGGATCGGCGCCCGCCGCGTCGGCCAGTTCGTCGATGAAGGACTCGATGGCGAAGACGTTCGCGTGCGCGCCCAGGCCGCGCAGCGCCGATGTGCGCAGCCCGGGCTCCGGTACGAATTCATGCACTAGCGTTTGTTCGGGCAAGTCGTAGAGCGCTTCGGCGTTGCGCATGTCGCCGAGTCCCGCCGCGGCTGGCACGTCCCGCGGCGGCGGAGCGGGCGTTCCCAGGGCTTCGCGCTCAGCCAGAGTCGGGTGCGCCGACGCGACCCCGGGCCGCTGGGAGTGCGTGGGCGATCGCACAGCGATGCGCCACGCGCAGGGCAGTCCGTCGGCGTCGGTGCTCGCCGAGATCTGTACGATGGACGCCGGGCCGCGCGGGGCGTCGAGCATTTCCTGGGCGCGGGTCCACTGCACGCGCACCCATCGTCCCGGCCGCTCGCGCGCGATGAACACCGCATCTGCCGCAGCGTCGTCCGCGCCGTTGTGACCGTAGCATCCCGCGCCTTGGCCGTGTCGCACGACGATGGCTTCCTGCTTCAAGTCGAAGGCGCGCGCGAGGCTCGCGCGAAGTGCGAATGGCCCTTGGGTGTGGCTGAGCACCTCCAGCACCGGATCGCACTCAGGCCTCCATCGCGCCAAAGCGCACGAAGGCCCGATCGAACCGTGCAGCAGATATGGTCGGGTGTAGGTCGCCGACAGCGTAGCCGTGGCGTTGCGCAACGGTCGGCGCGCTGGGATCGAAATGATCGTCGTTTCAGATTCCAGATCTTCAAGCGCAGCGGCCGACAGCCGCTGCGGATCGCGTACGGACGAGATTCCGAGTTCCGCGCGCTCCGCCGCACGCGCAACCTGCGCTTCATCCGTCCCAACCAGCGCGACGAAAGCGCCTGTTTGCATCAGCTCAACGCCGTCAGGCAGAGCGTCGCGCGCGGGCAGGGCGTCGCGCCCAACACCTCTCAACACGCAGGCATGCAGGACTCCCTCCGGCAGAACGTCATGCAGAAAGGCGCCGCCGCGCAGCTTCGCCGGCAGATCGACGCGCGGAACCGGCGGCGGGTCCGGCCGGTCCGGATCGTCCGCCGTCGCAAAGACGTCCTGCGTCAGGTCCAATTCATCCGCTAGCGTCCAATAGGTAAGCCCGGTGGGCCGTCCGTCGGCCAGCATCTCGCCGTCGCGGATCGTGAGGTTTTCCGTGTCTGTCCCGATCTGAGCGGCCGCGGCGCGGAGCGCCAGAACGCGCACACAGGCGCAAGCCGCTTCGATCGCGGAGCCGGACGTGGTGATAGAGAGACTGCCCACAGTCAGTCCTTCGTCCGGCCCTTGCGCAGTGTCCGCCTGAACAATCTCGATCCGTTCCGGGGACACGTGCAGGGCGCCAGCGGCGATGGAGGCCAGGGCGGTCAGGATGCCTTGGCCGATTTCCACCTTTCCCGTGCGCACCTGAATGCGACCGTCGGGGGCGATCCTGATCCACGTCTCGATGCGCGGGTTCGCCGCCAAGCTCGGGGACAAGCCGGTCATGTTTGCACAATCTCGGCGACCGCGCGCTCAACTGCGCGAAGGATCGACGGATGGGCCCCGCATCGGCACAGATGCGGTTCGAGCGCCGCCAGAATGTCTCCGCGTTTGGGCGTCGGATTGCGCCAGAGCAGGGCCTGGACCGAGATCAGAATGCCGGGCAGGCAGTAGCCGCACTGCCCAGCCTGTTCGGCTTCGAATGCGCGAACGACTGCGCCGTCTTCCGCAAGGCCCTCGACGGTCGTGATCGATTTACCCTCTGCCTGCGCCGCCGGATAAGTGCAGGCGGGAACCGGCGCGCCGTCGATCGCCACCATGCAGGCGCCGCAGTGTTCGGCTCCGCAGCCATAGTGGGCGCCGCGCAGGCTCAGCTTGTTTCGCAGGACGTGCAGAAACGCGTCTTGGTCATCGACGGCGACCTCGGACTCGATCCCGTTGACACGAAGTTTCATGCGCTGCGCGCTCACGGCGTCGGTCCATCTGCTCTTGGGCGAATCTCGTGCAGCGTCTTAGGCATGTTGCGTCTGCATTTCGATCGGACGGTATTCGATTTGTGCTCCAATCCAACATCAGAAGCACGAATAGTAAACGTTTGCAGATTGGCGTCGACGCCGTTATGGATTGGCCGGCGGATGAGGGCGTCCGCGTGGAAATCCAAAGCTTTGAGAGACAAATTATTCATGCGCGCAGTTCTGCTCAACGACTACGGACCCGTCGAAAATCTATCCCCTGGCGAAGTCGACAAGCCCGCTGCGGCCTCCGGCGAAGTGCTCGTCAAAGTCGCGTTCGCCGGTTTGCGCTGGGGCGACATCATGCAACGCAACGGGCTGCCCTCGCGCGCGCGCCCGACGCCGTTTATCGCGGGTCAGGAGGCGAGCGGCGTCGTTGAGAGCGTCGGGGAGGGCGTTACCGATTTCGCAGTCGGACAACGCGTGATCGCTCTGCCGATGCAGGGCGCCTTCGCCGAATATGTTGCGCTACCTGCAGAGCGCTGCATTCCTCTGCCCGATGCGGCGCCGCTCGACCGATGCCTCGCATATCCGGTCAACATGCGCACCGCGCACCTGATGATCTACGCCTGGGCCAAGGTCCAAGACGGCGAGACGGTCCTATTGCATGCGGCTGCAGGCGGCGTCGGCCTGATGGCGTTGCAGATCCTTAAGCGGAGATTTTCCAACGTCCGGGTGATCGGGCTGGTCGGCCGCGACGAGAAGGCGGCGATCGCACGGGCGCACGGATGCGACCACGTCATCAACTACAAGACGCACGACTACGTTGAAGAAGTAACCAAGATCACCGGACCCAAAGCCACCGGGTTCATGACCGGCGGCGAACAGGGCGGGGGCGTGGACGTCTCGTTCAACGGCGTTTCGGGGACCACGCTCGTCACCGATCCTCAGGTGATCCGCAAGCGCGGCCGCTGGGTCATCTACGGCTACGCCGGCGGGCGCAACATCATCGACACGAGCCCGTTCGGCTACGACGCCATCACCATCATGCCGTTCTCTTCGATCGCGTGGCGCGGCACGCCCGAAGACGAGGCCGCCCGTAAGTTCACCATGGACTGGCTCGCCAACGAGCCGCTGCTCGAGCCGACCGTCTATCCGCTTGAAGAAGTCGCGAAGGCCGAACGCGCGATGGAGGCCGGCGAGACCGTTGGAAAGGTCGTGTTCAAGATCTAGGGGAGACGCATGCAGCTCATCGACATAACCCGCCCGCTTGACCCGCAGGACATCGAGAAGCTTCCGCCTGAACGGCGCGGCAGCGCCGCTGTCATGGTGCCGGACATCGAATATGTCCGGCCTCAAGTCGAGGGCGTTGAGGTGATGTGCGGACACTTCGGCTGCAAGCCCGAAGACCTTCCCGACGGAGAGGGGTGGGGCTCGGAGCGCATGCACATCAATACGCATTTGGGCACGCACGTGGACGCGCCGCTTCACTATGGCTCGACGTGCGAGGGCAAGCCGGCGCGCACGATCAGCGACATCACGCTCGACGAGCTCTATGCGGACGGTCTCGTGCTCGATCTGCGCGGCCGGTGCAAAGGCGGCGAGGGCATCTCGCTCGACGCGCTCAAGGCGGCGATTGATGAAAATCCCGGTGAGATCACCAAGGGGTGCGCTCTCATGCTTCGCACCGGTCAGGAAGATCACCCGCTGGGCACGCCCGGATTCTTCAACTATCCGGGCATGACTCGGGAAGGCACGCTCTTTCTCGCCTCGACCGGCGCGAAAATTCTCGGCACCGACTGTCTTGGATGGGACCGGCCATTTCCCGTGATGAAGAGAGCGTTCGCGGAAACCGGCGATCGCTCGCAAATCTGGGACGGCCACTTCGCTGGACGCGACGCCGAGGTGTTCATCATTCAGCAGCTGCACAATCTCGCCGCTCTGCCGACGCACGGCTTCAAGGTCGGCTTCTTTCCGCTTAGCCTAGCGCGGTGCAGTGCGGCGCCAGCCCGGGCCGTCGCCTTCGTTGAATAGGGACGCCCAGGGCTCGATTTTGAGGAGTTGCTGAGGTGGGCCGACATTTCATTGATCTCTCCATCGCCATCGAGTCAGGCTCGCAATGCGACCCGCCGGGCATGGAGCCCGTTATCGAATACACGCATCACCTCGAATCGGCTGATGCGATGGCGAAGTATTTCCCGGGGCTGCGGGCGGAGGACCTGCCCGACGGCGAGGGATGGGCGGTCGAGACTGTCACGCTGTCGACGCACAACGGCACGCACATGGATGCGCCGTATCATTTCCACTCCACCACGAACCACGGTCAAACGCCCGCGCCCGCCATCGACGAGATTCCTCTCGACATATGCTTTGCGCCCGGCGTGAAACTTGATTTTCGTCAGCTTCCGGACGGTCACGTCGTGTCCGCGGAGGAGATCGAACGGGAGTTGGCTCGCATTGAATACGACCTCGCGCCTGGCGACATCGTTCTCGTCAACACGGCGGCGGGGGAGCGGTACGGCAAGCCCGGATACGTTGACGCCGGCTGCGGGATGGGGCGAGAGGCGACGCTGTACTTGACCGAGAGAGGCGTGAAGGTCGTCGGCACCGACGCCTGGTCATGGGACGCGCCGTTCAGCCATACCGCCAAACGTTGGGAGAAGACCCGGGACCCCAAGATCATTTGGGAAGGTCACAAGGCGGGCCGCGAAATACCTTATTGGCAGATCGAGAAGCTCACGAACTTGGCGATGCTGCCGCCGACCGGCTATCAGGTCCTTTGTTTCCCCGTGAAGATCAAAGGCGCTTCGGCCGGCTGGAGTCGGGTCGTGGCGATGTTTGAAGACTAGGCGGATGAGCCGCCGGTCGGCCTCGCGCCGTGTGAAATCCAGCTCGACCTACCGCAGCGGTTCCGATCCAGGCGGTCGCACCGCCATGCGCCGAATCGCGTTGGGCGCGCTGGCGCGATACGCAGCTGCTCGCTCATTGAGCTGAGCATCGGCCACGGTGTTCCGTTCGATCCGGCGGACATGGTCCACCCACGAGGCGCTCTCGATCTGCTCGAACCAGGTGCTCGGATCGTCGATGTCCTGGCGGAGGCTCCACCGCGCCGCTCCGTTTCGCCGGCGCATCTGACCGAGTTCCTGCATCAAGGCTGTGAATTCGGCCTGCTTATCGGCCGGCACGCTGTATTGGATGGTCACCACGATCGGTCCGAGCCGGCCGTCGATCGCCGTCTGGGGCGGTTGACCGATCGGTCCGCCGTGTGGGGAATAGTCGTCGACGTTCGCCGCGGGCAAAGGCGCCAAGCGAACGGCGATCAACGTGGCGGCGAGGTAGACCGCCGCCGCGAGGAGGGCGGCTACGAGGCCAATTTGAGCGGCGAGTCCGCCCCAGAAAGCCGCTCCGATCGCCATGCAACCAAACCCGGCGACCTGCGCAAGCGAGATGGTGCGCCCAACGACCCAGCGCGGGCTGCACAGCTGGGTGCACGTTCGTGTGGTCGTGAAGATGAATATCCAACTGGCGCCGGCGATCAGCATGAAAGGGACCGTCAGGCCCGCGAAAGGACTGAGTCCGGCGACGGCCGTCGACGCGGCGAACGCAGCAGTCGCCATCGCGACGAGCCGATCATTTCCAAGAAGGGCGCGAAGATGCGCGGCGAGCAAGGCGGCGCTTAGTGATCCAAACCCGAACGATCCCATCAGCAGGCCGTATGAAATCGGCCCGCCACCTAACCGGGATTGCGCCACAAGAGGCATCAGCGACCAGAGCGCGCTCGCGCCGAACCCGAACAGCGCGCCTCGAATGTAGGTGCGCTGC
Organism: Maricaulaceae bacterium; assembly: GCA_050050115.1. Taxonomy (GTDB): domain Bacteria; phylum Pseudomonadota; class Alphaproteobacteria; order Caulobacterales; family Maricaulaceae; genus JASFUX01. The sequence goes on from JASFUX010000018.1 coordinate 6,817, forward strand.
AACGGCGGCGACATGCCCACGTATCGCAGGCCGCCTGCGATTGCCTGTGAAACGCGCTCGGGCGGCAGGCTGCTGGTTGCGGCAGGCAAACGCGTGCGTGTCAGAACGGCGATGAGTCCGGTAAACGACGCCGCATTGAGCACGAACGTCATCGCGGGCCCGAAGACGGCGATGACGGCCCCACCGATCGCCGGGCCGACGCTGCGCGCGGTGTTGAAAGCTAGCGCGTTGAGCGCCACCGCAGCCGGCAGCTCCGTTCGCGGAACGAAATCCGCTAGGGACGCCTGCCAGGCAGGCTGATAGAGCGCCACCGCGGCGCCGACCATCGCGGTGCAGGCGAGGAGTGAGATGGGCGACATGACGCCGGCGTAAGCGATCACGGCGAGCGCAGCGGCGGCTGCGAACCCAAGGACTTGCGAAACGAGCATCAGCTTGCGCCGGTCGATCGTATCCGCAAGCGCGCCCGAGGGCAGCGCCAGAAGCACGATCGGCAGCATCGCCGCGGTCTGAACCAGGGCTACAAGTTGAGGGGACTCAACCAGCGTCGTCATGGTCCAGGCCGCGCCGACGGTTTGGATCGCCGCCCCGATGTTGGAGACTAGAGAGGCGGTCCAAATCGTTCGGAACTGCGGCCGCTCGAGCGGCGTGAGGCTCGCGGCGCGCCACGCATGCAGGCTCGACTTTATCGGCTCGATCAGCGATCGCGGCTGTCGCATTTCAGACTGTCTGACTACCTACCGAAACCAACCGTCCTTGTCGGTTGATTACTGAACCGACCGTCGAGACGACTTCATGGATAGTCGAGCTTTGTCGCCGTCTCTTCCGGAGAGCCGAGGGCTGCGAGATTCGCTTCGTGCCGATCCCGATTGATCCTGTACTGGCTCATGAAGATGAGTCCGATCGTGTAGATCGTCGCCGAAATCGGAATGTAGGTCATCGCCAGCCGGTCGAGCGTCTCAAACCCGATCTCGCCGGGCCGGGCGTCCTGCGGGAAGGCCACGATCGCAAGGATGATGCCTGCGCCAAAGACCCCCGTGCCGGAAATCGCTTTGGTCATCAACGAGCCGGCTGAGAAGAACAGGCCTTCTGAGCGGCGTCCCGTCTTGCGTTGGGAATCTTCAACGACGTCTGCGATCATCGACTGAGCCAGGATGGTCGAAGAGATGCCAAGTGCAGAGAATATTGTTCCTTGCACAAACAGCGTTGGAACGAGGTATGGCGATCCGTTCGGCCAGAACAACCCGAAGTGCCGCAACATGAGCGGCGCAACGCCAACGATGAACGCCCCCATGTAGAAGACCATGCAGACGCCCTTCTTGCCGAAGCGCCGCGATAAAGGCTTGGAAAGCGTTGCGGCGGCGAGCGCGGAGATGATGCCGTCAAGCAAAAGAATCGAAACCTGGTTCGATGTGAGTTGCCAATAGTACGTATAAAGATATAAATTCAGCGCGCCCGAGATTCCGATCGACATCGACTTGCACAAGCCTGCGACCGTGAGCGTCAGAAACGATCCATGAAACAGCGTTTCATAGATCTCTTTGAACGTCTTGATCAGCCCGCCTCTGGTCGCCGGCGCCTTGTGTAGATAAGGGATGTGCTTGTGCGTGCCGATGCAGGCGACAAGCATGGCGAACAACATGAACGGCGCGGCGGTCAACGCAAACCGCTGGTAGCCGTGGGGATTGAGCTGTCCGACAGGAAACTCTGCGTCCGGCTGGAGGAAGATGCGGAACGTCAGCACGGCCAGAAGCACCTGGCCGGTGAAGAAGAAATAGTATCGATAGCTCATCATCGATGTGCGCTCGTCGTAGCTCGAGGTCAATTCCGGCACGAGCGCGACGCTTGGCACTTCATAGAAGGTGATGAATGACCGCACGGCGGTGGCGGCCACGATCATGTAGACCACGAGCGCTTCTTCAGACCAGCCTGTCGGCGGCAACCAGAGAGCTCCGAACGCGATCGAAGAAGGCAGGGCGGCGAAGTACATGAATGGATGACGGCGACCCCATCTCGACCGCCAGTTGTCAGAGATTTGTCCGACCACGGGGTCCATCATGCCGTCCATGATCATCGCGATCATGATGCCGAACGACACCTTCGCGGCGGGCAGCCCGATCACCTGATTGTAATAGAGCAGTAGCAGGACCTTGAACCCGTAGTCCTTCACGCCGACGCCAAGCGAGCCGAATCCAAACGTCAACTTGGTGACGAGGTCGAGCTTTCGCTTCGCCGGCGGCGTCATGTGGGTCGGAGCGTCGCTCATAGAACCCACCAGCCGCAATTCGCGCCTTGCGCGCGCACGTCCCCTTTGGTGCTGGCGTTCACGGCGGCCTCCCCAAGTCTTCTTACTCGTTTGAGCAAGTCGTATCCTAGGCGGCAACGTGGTGCAAACGTTATCAGTAGCTGGAGCGTCAAAGCAGGCCCGGGCCCGCAATCGGGCGCGCGCTGGGCGGACGCGCAGCCATCGATCCCTTTATCGGCGGTTGATTTGCGATTCTCGAGGCCGAAATGCCCGGATCGGGTCGGCGGCGAGCCCGTAAAGTCCCCACGCCGAATCCTAAATTGTAAACGTTTGCAAAATGGCGAAGCTGAATTTATGGTCGCCAAAACTGACTAGGCTGGGGAGGCGCGATCATGAGCGTGGAGAATGCGGGGGAGGCCGGCGCAAGGCGTCCCATTTCACAATTGAACGGCGCGCATCCGGCAGGCTCTGGAGCCTGACATGGACGGTCAAGGCAAGTCGCCCCCCTGGGACCGCAATCTGCGCAAGCCAAAGCTCAAGCTGCCGGCCGGCGCATGCGATTGTCATTTTCATTTCATCGGCCCCCAAGAGCTTTATCCCTTGCGGCCAAACCACGTGTTCGCCCACCTCGAGTTCGAAGACGACACGATCGAGGACTGGCTGAAGCTGCAGGATGCGCTCGGACTTTCCCGCGGGATCCACATCAACTCGATGATGTACAAGCACGGCTATGAGCTGATGCTTCATTCGCTGACGCGCTTTCCCGATCGACTGCGCGGCGTCATCTGCCCGCATCCGTCGATCACCGACGGGGAACTTGAAGTGCTCACCGCCGCCGGCGTCCGCGGCGCGCGCTTCGCCAGACGCATGGGACCGGATATAGATCAGTCCATTGTCAGGCGCACCCACGAGCACGGCTGGTCGGCGCACTATCTGTTCAGGGGGCGGAGCGAGATCGATGAATGGCGCGCTGCAATTTTGAGTTCGCCGGGGGACTTCGTCATCGAGCACATGGGTTTGCCGCCGGCCGATCAGGGTGTGAACTCACCAGAGTTTCGCTTCGTTCTTGAATGTCTCGACACCGGAAGATGCTGGCTCAAGCTATCGCCGCGCTTCACCATGGAAGAGACGTTCCCGTTCGCGGACACCAGACCTTTCGTCGATCTCGTTGTGGAGCGCTATCCCAGCAGACTGCTCTGGGGCACCGACTGGCCGCACCCGCAGTACTTCAAGCCCATGCCGAATGACGCCGATCTCGTTGATCAGCTTGGCGACTGGCTGCCAGACGAAGGTTTGAGGCGACAGGTCCTCGTCGACAATCCCGCTGAGCTTTTCGGCTTTCCTCCGATTGAGGGCGAGCCGCGATGACCGCGCAAGCGAGCGCTTTTTTCGGCCGGACAGGCGGGGGGCCATGGATCTCGGCATAAAGGGCCGCAAGGCGATCGTCTGCGCTTCCTCGAAGGGTCTTGGGAAGGCGTGCGCGATCGAGCTTGCCCGAGAAGGCTGCGAGGTCGTGATCAACGGGCGCGACGAGGCGCGGCTCAAAAGCGCCGCGGCGGAGATCAAGCAGCTCACCGGAGCGGACGTCCGGTTCGCCGTCGCGAACCTCAACACCGAGCCGGGGCGGGAGTATCTGATCTCAACGTGTCCCGATGCGGACATTCTGGTGAACAACAACGCCGGCCCGCCGCCCGGAGACCTGTCGCAATGGGACCACGCAGCTTGGCTGGCGGCGCTTGAAGCGAACATGATCGCTCCGACCCTTTTGATACGTGCACTGATCCCAGGTATGCGCGCGCGCAAGTTCGGCCGGATCGTGAACATCACGTCTGCGATGGTGAAGTCGCCGCGGCCCGCTATGGCGCTGTCGACATCAGCGCGGGCGGGCCTGACGGCGTTCTGCAAGTCGCTTTCGATCGAGGTCGCGGCGAACAACGTGGTGATCAATAATCTGCTGCCGGAGCGGTTTGATACCGATCGCCAAGCGTTCATGGCGCAGCGCCTGATGGCGCAGAAGGGGATCGACCTCGAAACCGCGCGAGCCGAGATCGCCCAAACAATCGCGGCGAAACGATTCGGCGACCCCGAGGAGTTCGGTCAGGCGTGCGCGTTTCTGTGCGGCGCCCGCGCCGGCTTCATATCCGGCCAAAACCTCCAGCTCGACGGCGGCTCTTACGCCGGTTTGATCTGAGCCGCCGCAGTCGCAACCAAACGCGTACGCCAAGTCCAAGGAGAAGTTTGATGACCGTCGCAGCAGTCAAAGAGGCCGTGAAGTTCCACGTGACCGATGAGGAGCACGCGGTCCGACGCGATCTGGCGGCGCTCTATCGTCTTGCGGCGCTTGAGCACTACGACGACTTGCTCCTGACCCACATCTCGGCGCGCGTTCCGGGCGGGGAGGATCACTTCCTAATCAATCCGTTCGGACTTCGGTTCGCCGAAGTTACCGCGTCGAGCCTCGTGAAGATCGACCTTGAGGGCAACAAGCTTTCGGAGTCGCCCTTCCGGATTAACTATGCCGGTTTCGTCATCCACTCCGCTATCCACATGGCGCGCCATGACGCGCGCTTCATCATTCATTTCCATACCGATGACGGCGTTGCGGTGGCGTCTCAAAAAGACGGGCTTTTACCGCTTAATCAGCGCGCGCTGCAGGTGCTGCGAAGTCTCGCCTATCACGACTACGAGGGAGTCGCGACGGACCTTGGCGAGCGCGAGCGCATCGTTGCCGATCTGGGGAACAACAACGCGCTGCTGCTGCGCAATCACGGCACTCTCGCGCTTGGCGAGACGGCGGGCGCGGCTTGGCTCGCGATCTACAATCTCGAACGGGCCTGCGCCACGCAGGTCCGCGCTTTGAGCGCAGGTCGCGACGGCGTCCTCGAGGCGCCGCGCGACGCTCAGGAGAAAGTTTCTCGTCCGCCCAATCCCGAACGCCGCCGCGAAATGGCCGAGCTGACCTGGGCCTCGCTCCTGCGCCGCGTTGAGGCGGAGTGCCCCGGGTTCGACGACTAGTCGCGGAGCAAGCAATGAAAGTTTGCGTATTCGGCGCCGGCGCGGTGGGCGGCTTGCTCGCGGCGCAATTGTCTCAAGCTGGAGTCGACGTGTCGATCATCGCGCGCGGCGAGCACCTTGAGGCCATCCAACGCGACGGCCTGACGCTCGTTCAAGGCGAGGAGAGACGCACGTTCAAGATGCCGGCGTCGGACGACCCCGCCGACCTTGGAGAACAGGACTTCGTTCTCGTTACGGTTAAATCAACCGCCCTTCGCGGTCTGCCGGGAGTCATTTCGCCGTTGTTGGGGGAGGAGACCGCCGTGGTCTTCGCTCAGAACGGCATTCCCTGGTGGTACCCATACGGATTGTCCGAAACGGCGCCCCGATCGCCGGAGGTGGATTGGCTGGATCCGGACGGTGATCTGCGCGCTCTGTTGAAGCGCACGATCGGGGCGGTGGTGATGTCCGCCAACGAAGTCATCGAGCCGGGAGTCGTGCTCAATGTGTCGACAACGCGCAATCGCCTCATCGTCGGCGAGCCGGACGATAGTCAGAGCGAGCGCATCACGGCTCTGCGCGACGTGCTTGAGCGCGCTGGCGTCGGTTCACCCGCGACCTCGTCCATTCGAACGGATATTTGGACCAAGCTCGTCATGAACATGACCGGATCGGTCCTCTGCGCGGTGATGGGCGAGTCGATGCGGACGATGCGGGAATCAGGTCTGCTCGACGAGATTCTGGAGCGCTTGCATCGCGAAGCCTGCGCCATCGCGCAAGCGCATTGCCCCGATATCGACATCGCCGCGCCCTTGCGCGTGAGGTCGGGACACAAGCCTTCGATATTGCAGGATCTGGAACGTCGGCGTCCGATGGAGATCGACGCGCTCGTCGCTGCGCCGCTCGCGTTCGCCCGCGCCGCGGGTCTTGAAACTCCCAGCCTCGACTTGCTCGGCGGCCTGGCCGCGTTTCGAGCTCAAGAGGCGGGGTTGTACGCCCCTTCGCGCCTGCTTCCGATCGCGCCCTAGCAAAAGCGCTTCGCGCAACGCTCAGATCATCGGGTCGATGCAATCGCTCGCTTGTGAGCGCGCGCTAGGCCCCTCATTGAATCAAAAGCAGGTCGCGGACCAAGTAGGCGCTGACGCTATCGATCTCGTCGTCCGAGAGTTGACCGGCGAACGAAGGCATTTGCGTTCCGCCGCTCGCCACTTTCGCTCTAATTTGGCTTTCGCCGAGGGCGGCGCCGATCGCAACGCCGGCGTTGCCGCCTCGTCCATCCTCTCCATGACAGAACTGGCAAGCCGTTGCGTAGACCGCTGCGCCACGCGCCAATTCGCTGTCATCGGCAAGCACTGCCGTATGAGAGGTCGCATCGGGCCGAGGCTCGCGAACTAGCGCGGCGTCGCTGGCGTCCTCCTCGTTCTCTTCTGTAGCGGGGCCAATCGTTCCATCGAGTGAAAACAGCCATACGCTGTCGCCCCTCTCAGAGCCGGCAAACAGGTTTCCCGCCGAGTAGGCGGCGACGTACTGCCGCCCTTCATACTCGAAAACGCTGGCGGGCGCATTCATCCCGGCGCCTGTTTGGAACTCCCACAGCAATGTTCCGTCAGCGGAATCAAGCGCAGTCAATCGTCCGTCGCTTCGACCGACGAAGACAAGACCGCCAGCCGTCGCGACGGACCCGGAGTAGCAGCGGTCAGGCCAAGCTTGATTCCAAACGAGGCGATTGGTTGTAACGTCGAGGGCCGCAAACACGCCGATGCTGGGAAGGTCGGCGCTGCCGAAGCGACCGCCCAGGTATCGGTCGCCCGACGCCGGTTCATCATGATCGATGTCGCCCCCGCGAAAGACGGCGATGTCGCTGGTCGCGCAGACAAAATACCTATTGGTCTGTGGGTCGTACGAGCTCGGAGGCCAGTTGGCGCCGCCCTTTTGAGATGGGGCGACAGGCACTCCGGCCTGGCCATAGAACGGCGTGAAGATCCGTCCCTGGTTGATGAGCTCGAAGCCTTCCGGACCGATCGTCACCTCTTGGGGCACATATGCATCGCCCTCGGGATAGGGTTGCGTCGCGGCGGTCGCTTGCCTGGGTTCCTGCGGAACGGGGCGCTCTTCGATCGGCAGGAGCGGTTCGCCCGTTTCGCGGTCGAGGATGTAGAGCCAGCCTGTCTTGCCGGTTGCCGCAAGGCCGCGGCGCGGATGACCGGCGAAGTCTGCGTTAAACAGCACCACTGGCGTCGGCATGTCGTAATCCCAGATGTCGTGATGCACCATCTGGAAATGCCAGCGATGCTCCCCAGTTCGTACGTCAAGCGCTACGACCGACGACGTGTACAGATTGTCGCCTGGGCGCACGGCGCCGTTGAAGTCCGGTCCGGCATTGCCGGTCGTGAAATAGATAAGACCGAGATCGGGATCGAGCGCCGGCGTCTGCCAGACCGTACCGCCTCCAGAGCGCCAAACGAACGATTCGGCGGGCCAAGTTTCCGAACCGGGCTCGCCGGGCGCCGGGGTTGCGTACCAAGTCCAAACGTGAACGCCCGTTTGAGCGTCATAAGCTTTCACCCGCCCTCGGGTGGCGTACTCCGCACCGGCAAACCCAGTAATGACGAGGCCGTCATAGTAAAGCGGCGCTGAGGTGATGGTGTAGCCGTCCTGCCAGCGCTCAGCTTGAACGGACCAGACAATCTCCCCGGTCTCTTGTTCAAGCGCGACGAGCTTGCCGTCGAGTTGACCGACGTAGACCCGCCCCGCACCAAGAGCGACTCCGCGCGATGTCCAGCCACAGCAGATCACGTCGATCTCAGGATCAAGGTTCGCCGTGTACGCCCAAATTCGCTCGCCTGTGGCTACGTCGATTGCAAAAACATCATTGGCCCCAGTGATGATGTAGAGAACGCCGTCGGCGATGACGGGCTGTGCCTCGCCGGAGTATTGGGGGCCGACGCCCGAGCCGTCCAACCTTGCGCGCCACACGGCCCGGAGCTCGGCGACGTTTTGCCGATTGATTTCATCAAGCGGCGAGTATCGACGATTGAAGTAATCTCCGCCGTTAGTGGGCCAGCTGCTCGTCGGCATAGCGGCGTCGCCGGCGTCGGAGCCATTGATCAGAGTAGGTGACGCGCATGCAGCGGTCAGCGCCAAGGCGCCGGCGATCAGTCGTTTCATGGAGGCATCTCACCAGGACTTGCGAGATCAGCGCAGCGTGTTCCCCGCTGAAAGACGTTGATTGGATGCGAAAGCTCGCGACGGCGCCAAGCGAGCCCGGCGTCATCGCCGAGCTCGCCCTGGGGGTGGGTCGGGCTACACCTTCAGCACGACTTTTCCGACCGTGCCGCCCGCCTGCATCTTCGCTTGAACGTCGATGAGGTCGGCGAAGTCGAATACGGTCGGCTGTATCAGCTCCTCCGTGCGCATCCATTCCTGGATGAACTTCCGCGCGTCTTCGTGTTCGGGCTGCCCATACCAGGCCATGTTGGAGTAGGGCATGATAGTGATGCCGTCGTAGGTGAACGGGACGGTGTCGATCGGAATGCGCCCCGCCGACGCTCCATAGAGAATCCAGCGGCCGCGTTTGGTGATGACTTTCGGATCTTTCTCCGTCGTCGGACCACGTACTGAGTTGAAGACAAGGTCGACGCCGCCCGCGTCGAACTCCGCGCCGATGCCCTTCGTTTTGTGGCCGACGATTTCGCCGACTTCGTGCACGTAGTCGTGCGTCTTGTAATTGATCGCGTAGTCGATCCCGTTGTCGTAGCAGAACTGAACTTTTTCGTCCGAACCGGCCAGACCGATCAGCGTGACCCCCTCGATTCGCCGCTTGATAACTTGCGTGACCAGCTGACCCACGCCGCCGGCGGCGGCGTGAAGCAGGATCTTGTCGCCCGACTTCACCTTTCCCCATGGATATACGAGGAAATAGGCCGCGCGCATGTTCACCGGATAGCAGCACGCCGAGTCGAGCGGCACATTGTCGGGGATCGGTGTCGTTCGATCCTCGAGCACCGCGGCGTACTCCGCGTAGCCGCCCCCGCGCGGCGCACCGAACACGCGATCGCCCGGTTTGAATTTGGTCACTTCCGAGCCAATGGCTTCGACGGTTCCGGCGATTTCGGCGCCGGCGATCAGCTTGAAGGGCGGTTCGCCGTATCTGGGTTCCGGATCGCCGGTGCGACCCATGATGTCGCCCCAGCGAATTCCGACATAGTCGCCTTTGATCAGGACTTCGTTCGGCGCGGGCGTCGGAACGTCCACCTCGATCCAGCGCATGCATTCGTGAGCATCGCCATAGCCAAACTGCTCAACCGCTTTCATCGAGCGCCTCCCGCATTGAACGCATTTTTAGATCAATATGTAAACGTTTACAGATTTGTCGAACAGTTCGCAAGCCCTTTGTTTCGCAAGGTTATTTCCGTTCCGGAAGGACGGCCGGTGACGGAGGCGCAGAGAAAAGGACCGCACGCGAGGCGTGCGGTCCTGAAGTGCGAGGAGAGGGAGGAGGCGGCGTTTTTCTGCGGCGCCGCCTGCCGCTGGTCTCACTAGAAGCTTTGGCGAATACCAACCTTGAACACCCGTCCCAAGGGCGTCGCGGTGAACGCGTCGTAGGACAGCCAATCTCGTGTCAGCGGAGGATCCTCGTCCGTCAGGTTGATGACGGAGAAGGTCAACGTCGAATCGTCGCGAACGTCCCAGGTGTAGTGAGCGTCATGGGTGATGAACGAGTCGATGTTGACCCCGCCTTCGACGATCGTGCCCGCCGGGAAACCCGACACCGGGTTCAGCGGGTCGTTGCTGGCGCCCGTGCCGGCTCTCTGATCGCGCATTGAGTCCACGTAGTGCGTCAGCCAACGGATGTTGTGAGGACCGTTATTGTAGTTCGCACTGAACTGGGCGCGCCACTGCGGCAGGGCCCTCGGATCGATCCCTGCGTTGAGAAGGCCGACCGCATCGAACGCGTCGGAAAGCGTCACGCCGAACTGCTCTGTCGCAGCGATCTGATATTCAATGTTGTAGGTGGTATCGAGACCAAGGGTGACGTCGCCGCCGGCGATCGGTTGCGGCAGATCATAGAGCAGCGAGACGTCGACCCCTGAGGCCTCGACTTCCGGGCCGTTGAAGTAGCTCACGCCGACCCGGTCGATGTCGGAAATGCCCGTGGTTCCGGGCACGCACGCGCCGCCGCCCACGAAGGTGAAGCGCGCTTCGAGGTCTGCGAACGCGGGATCCCCGCAGTTGTCGCCGCCAGAGGGAAACAGCGTGCTGACCATAGACGGCACGTCTTCTCGAATGATCTGGTCCTGCAAATTGAAGGTCCAGTAGTCGACCGTCGCGGACAAGCCGCCTCGATTGACGATGACGCCGACATTGAAGTTGTCGGAGGTCTCCGCTTGCAGGTCGGGATTGCCGCCCACGTCGTACGGAACTCGGACGAGGCCGACGCGCGCGGTAATCGTCTGGACAATGTTGGGATCAAGCGACGACAGCACTGGCGCGCGGTATGTGCTCTGGGCCGACGCGCGCAGCGCGAAGCCGTCCACTGGCTCCCACCGCACCGCGATCTTCGGGTTGGTGGTGTCGCCAGCGTCATGCGACTCAGTGCGCACGGCGGCTTGGACTTGAAGGCGATCCGTGATGGGAAGGCTCAGCTCGCCGAAGAGCCCGCGGACCTCCTGGTCGAAGTCCCGTTCGACGACGGGGCCGAAGAGGCCGGTCACTCCGCGCGGATCGTCCGGACAGCTCGAAAGGGGCTGGCCTTCGTCAACGCACGGATTGATCGCGGCGTTGCCGAGGTCGTTCCGCGCATTCACCAGGATGCGGCTACGCCGATATTGAGCGCCGGCGGCCCACCCGACGGGCCCGCCCGGCAATTCCAAACCCTCGACTTCGCCGGAAAAGACCGCATCGAAGGTCAAGAGCTCGTTGGTGGTGATCGAGCCGCCAGGGTTGAACAGCCACCGGGTCAGATCCGCGTCGTTCTGCGTGCCGGTGAAGCCCGGGTTGGTTTCGCCTGTCAGAGCGCTCTGAGCGACGGCGTTCGAGAACGGATTGTAGTACTGACAGGGGCCCATCCCTGGCGTGCTCGTCGCTGGATTGGCGCCGTCCGGCGTACAGCCCGGGCCGCCCAGGCCGCGCAGAGCGTACTGGAACCGCGACACGATAACGTCAGTGCCGCTCGAGTCCGCTTCCGCACTTGAGAATGTTCCGTTGACGTCCCAATCGATGTTGAAGCCAAGGACGTTGTCGCCGGTGAAGCCACCGGACGCACGATAGATCGTGAATTCGCGATGATCGAGCTTTGCGCCGTGGTCGAACGCCGGATTGCCGCCCAACGCTGCAGCGCGCCAGCTCAACCGCGCATTCACGCCCGTCGTCGCCAAGGTACTGTAGGCGTCGGCCGAGAGACCGAGGTCGCCCGCCGAATAGGCCCCAACGAGATCGACGACCCCCGGGTTTGTCGCGGGAATGAAGAAGTACCCCGGCACGATGCCGGCGCCCGGACCGCCGGTGGACATCGTCGTTGGCGGATTGAGAACCGGCGACGAGCCGACCGTGGCCACTTCGGGCACGTTGATCTGCGAATAGAAGGCGTCAATGTGCAGCTGCGTGTGCTCGTTGACGTCCGAATTGACTTGCGAGAACAGCTGGAAGGCGTGCTGCTCGTCGACCAGGTTCTCAAATCCGATATAGTGATTGAGACAGTAGGGCGCGCCGCCCCGCGAACCGATTCCGAGCGGGGTGAGTTCGCCGCCCAGAGCCTCGCACCCCGGATCGACAAACCACTCCGTGGACGTCGAAGCGACCCGATATAGACCCGGGTTGCCGCTGGTCGTCCAGCCGGTGGGGTTTTCGAGGTATGGCCTGAACGCCCAATCTCTTTCTTGAACGGACAGCTGACTGCGGTGCTGATAGCCCGCGCCGAGGACGACATTGGTGTTGTCGTTCCCAAAGCCCCAACGCGCTCTTGCGTTGAGATCGCCGTCAGAGCCGTCGTAGATGGAATAGGTGCCGGTCAGGTCCAGGCCTTCAAAGTCGTCGGACGTGATGAAGTTGACAACGCCGGCGATCGCGTCGGACCCGTAGGTCGCCGCGCCGCCGTCCTCGAGAATTTCCACTCGGCTTACGGCCATCATCGGCAGAGAGTTCGTGTCGATCAGCGTTTGCGTACCGCTGGTGATCGGCGACAGGCGGCGACCGTTCAGCAAGACGAGCGTGCGCGCGTTGCCCAGGCCGCGGAGGTTAATGCTCGCCGCGCCCTGAACGCGGCTGGCGCCGAGCGGGTTCGCGTCACCGGCGAACGTCGCGCCGACGGTGGTCAGCGCTTTGATCAGGTCGACGTTTGACGGAATGCCCTGTCGCTCGAGCGTCTGTGAGGAAATGACGTCGACGGGCAGGGCGGCGTCTTCCGGCGTGCCGGCGATGTAGCTGCCGGTGACGACGATAACGTCTTCATTGTCTTGTTGAGCGTAGGCTCCGCTTGTCGCGCCAAACGCTGCAGTTGCCAGTGCGATGGCCAGGCGACTAGGCGACACTTCGCGATAAGACATTTGAGTTCCCCATTGCTTGTGCTCGTTTCACCGTGGCGGGCCGCTTTCGTGAGCGGATCCTCTGCCTCGACCATCAGAATTGTAAACGTTTGCAATGCGAGTCAACGGCGTACCGCACCGTCGAAGAGCTAAGCGACAGGTTTGCAACACCTTATTAAGCTGCTGATAAATATGGACTAAATACAAAATTCGCTTCTGGATCGAGGCCGAATGTCGAAAACGTTTGCAGAAAAGTTGCTCAGTCGAGTACCCAAAATGCTCGACGCGAAGACCTTCGATCTCGGGGTCGCGCAAACGATACTTTCAGATTCAGCGCCGGGACCAGTTCATGAGAACAGCAAAACCCAGAGTAAATCCGCTTACTGATGACCAGTTGAACGAAGAGCAGGCTGAACTTCTCGAGCCCTATCGCAATGAGCGGGGGCTTCTCAATATCTATAGGACGCTGGCGCACAATCCGGCGGCGGCGCGCGGCTTCCTCGGCTGGGGTCGTTACGTTCTAAGGCAAAACCCGATGGACGCGCGCCTGAGGGAATTGGCGATCTTGAGGACGGGCTGGCTGTGTCGCTCCGGGTATGAGTGGACGCAGCATTCGCGTCTGGCCCGCTCGATTGGAATGACGGACGAGGAGATCGAGCGCATCAAGCAAGGCTCGACGGCCGAGGGCTGGACGTCGGACGAAGCGCTCGTGCTCAGAGCCGCCGAGGAGCTCTTTGCAGACAGTCACGTGAGCGATGCGACCTGGGACAAGCTCGTGGAGTCGTTCGGAGCCGAGGGCACCATGAACACCGTGTTCGTCGTCGCCCATTACACGCAGGTGAGCATGATCCTCAACAGCTTCGGCATCCAGGTCGAAGACGGGCAAACGGTCGACGAGGAGTTGCGCTCCGGCTGAACAGAGCTTTTCGCACGCGGCTTTCGATTTTCGCCGGTCGCTATAATCTGTAAGAAGACAATCATGCTAATTACTCTCAATCAAGTTGCGGCTCGAGCGGGCGTTTCAGTGGCCACCGCATCGCGGGCGCTCGCCGGCGGAAAGGTGACTCAGAAGAACCTCGACAAAGTGCTCAAGGCGGCCGAAGAGCTTGGCTACGTTGCAAATCACGCGGCGCGAGGGCTACGAAGCGATCGGTCGATGGCCGTCGGAGTGATGTTCAACCAGATCGCCAACCCTTTGGCGCTCGAGCTGCTCGAGGCGTTGTCGATCGGGTTCGAAGAGCGCGGCTACAGCGTCTATGTCTCGACGGCGCGCGGGCGAGAGGACCTCTACGATCTCCTGGTTCAGCGCTTTCTCCAGCGCCGGGTCGATGCGCTCCTGTGCATCAATCCCATTGGAGAGGGCGACGCGCTCGCCCGCTTCGAGAAGGCCGGAATTCCGGTCGCCGCTTTGTTCTCGAGCACCAGCGGTTACGACAGACTTCCTCTTTATGCGCCGACGATGAGTGCCGCGGCGACCGAGGCGGCGCGTCGGCTCAAAGCGCTGGGGCACGAAAGAGTGGCGGTCATTCGCCCCCGCGTACGGGCGACGACGGTGGAGACGTTCAGGCGCGCGGGACGAGAACTTGGCCTCGACATCGTGTCGATCGAGAGCGGAGAAGAGGCCGGGTTTGACGCCGTGTCTTGCCTTGCTTCTTTGTTCAGTGCGCCTGGCGCCGCGCCTCCGACAGCTATTGTTGCGCGACAAGCCGAAGCCAGTCCCTTGCTTAAGGCGGCTGACGAGATGCACGTGCTCGTGCCCAACGATCTATCGATCATTTCCATTCGAGATCGCTCCGCCCAACCGACTGCCGATCGAATTCCGTTCTCGACGATCCATCTTGACCCAGGGCGGGTCGGTTTCGTCGCCGTGAACGCGCTCGCCGCGCACCTCGACGGCGCGCCGCTCGATCAGCCGGTTCCCGTCGAGATCGGGTCCTGGATCGAACGACGCACGACAGGTCCGGCATGTCCGGCTTCAATCACGGCGCTGGCCTGAAGTGAAACCATCGTTGAATGTAAACGATTGCAGTTTTTCAGTTCAGACTGTAAATCCCTGAAAAACACAGCGGGAAACGCAGGGAGGACGTACATGCGCGCCATACAGCTCACCGACTACGGTTCCGTCGACAATATGAAGGCCGTGGACGTACCCGAGCCGAAGCCCGGCAAGGGCGAGGTGCTCGTCAAGATCGCATTCGCCGGATTGCGCTTCGGCGACATCATGGCGCGCCACGGAGATCCCGTGCGGCATTTTGAGCCGCCGTTCGAATGGATCCCCGGCCAGGAAGTCACCGGCTACATCGAAGCGGTGGGAGAGGGCGTCACGAAATGGTCGGTCGGAGACCGCGTGTTCGGCAAGCCGCGCGGCGGCGCCTATGCGGAGTACGTCAACGTCCCTGAAGATCGAGTTGACCCGGTGCCGGACAATGTGCGCTTGGACGTTTTCCTCGCTTACCCGATCAATCTTCGTACGGCGTGGTTCCTGGTCTATCCGTGGGGCCAGGTCCAACCCGGCCAAAGCGTGCTCGTGCATTCCGCTGCAGGCGGCGTGGGCCGGCTCGCAGTGCAGATCATGAAGCGCAAGCTTTGGGACGTAAATGTCATCGCGCTCTGCGGCAGTGACGAAAAGGTTGAGATCTGCAAGACCGACGGCGCCGATCATGTCATCAACTACAAGACGCACGACTATGTCGAAGAGGTTGAGAAGATTGTCGGCGCCAAGCCGCGTGGATTCGCGCCCGGCGTCGACGGCGGCGGCGTCCATGTCTCGTTCAACGGCGTGCGGGGCCCCACGCTCAAAACCGATCCGATGGTCATCAAGAAGCGAGGCCGCTGGATTCTCTACGGGCATTCGGGAGACAAGATCGTCGGTATCGACAATACACACGGCAGTCGTGAACTGATCGACACTCAGCCGTATACGTATGACGGCATTACCATCATGCCGTACTCCAACTTGGCTTGGCTCGGCCAACCGGAGCAGGCGCTCGCGGAGACGTTCGTGAGGGACTGGCTCCAGCGCGAAGAGCTCATGGAGCCAACTGTCTATCCACTTGAAGAGGTTCCTCTCGCTCAACGTCTGATGGAAGAAGGCAAGACGACCGGCAAGATCGTCTTCAAGATTGGAGGCGAGCAATGAAGCTCGTCGATCTCACACGGCTTCTCGACCCTGACGATGCGGACCGGCTGCACCCGTCGGTCCGTTCGCCGCGCGTGCTTGTGCCGAAGATCCACTACATCGCGCCGGACGGGGAGGGGGTCGATGTCGTTTGCCAGGCCTACGACTGCAGCCAGGACGACTTGCCCGAAGGCGAGGGATGGGGTTCGGAGATCCTGGAGATGGGTTCACATCTCGGCACGCACGTCGACGCGCCGCTTCACTATGGCAGCAAGTGCGAGGGAAAGCCGTCGCGCACGATCAGCGACATCGACGTCTCAGAGCTCTACTGCGACGCGCTCGTGCTCGACGTCCGCGACAAGGCGGAGCCCGGCGGGCCGATCACCGTCGAGCACTTGACCGAAGCGCTC
>JASFUX010000019.1:0-22841 GCA_050050115.1 Maricaulaceae bacterium
CACCGATGCCGAGCCCGCTGTCGTCGAACGACCCCGGCGTGCCAGGCGTCAACAGAGGCGCGTCGCCCACGCGCTCGACCTTCGGCTCTGATCCGATCGTCACGTCGATCCAGCCGATAGAGGAACGGTTTTCGCCGTCGCGCGCGCTGAAGAAGACACGATAGAGCCTGTCATCAAGACAAACTGGCAGCGGCAAGGCTGCGTGCGATCTCGCCCAGGGCTGTGATCCGTCCGGCCCCCAAACTCTACCCAAGCGCCGCCATCCCATCGTCAAATCTTCCTTATTTTGCTGCTCGGCACCTTCGCCGCTTCCGTCTTTGGCGCCGGGAACACGGTCTCATCCCCGCAGTCCGCGACAACGCAGGCCCCCATGCCGACAATGCAGCGCTCGCCGATGGTCACGCCGTCCCTGAAGCTCGCGTTGACGCCGATGAAGGATCGGGCGCCGATACGGCAATTGCCTGAGACGACGATGTGAGACGCCATGAAGACGTTGTCGCCGATTACAGAGTGGTGGCCGATGTGGTTGCCCGACCAGAGCGTGACGTTCTCACCGATCCGCGCGAAGGGCTGGATGGTGTTGTCCTCGAGTATGAAGGCGTTGGGCCCGGGCTCGAAGCCCGGGAAGGTCGTCGCCTTGGAACTGACGTAGGAAGCCAGCTCATAGCCGCGATCTCGCAACGCGGCGACCTTCTCGGTGCGCACCGCGTTGAGCCCGGAATAGCCGATCGCGACGAAGGCGGCGTAGTCCGACGGCGGGAAAGCGGTCGCGACCTCCTCGAAAGCGAGAAGCGGCTTGCCGTTGAACGCATCTTCCTTCTTGTACTCGCCGTCGACGACGAAGGCGGCCACCTCGTGCTCGGTGTCGTGCGTGAAATAGAAATCGGCGAGTTCGCCAGCTTGCTGCGTGCCGAAGATAATGATGTTCTTCAAAGTCCGCCCCGCCAGTTCGTTGCGAAATCAGGCGCCTGCGTCAAATCGCATCGTATACGGTCGAAAACAAATGCCTTGCTTAGCTCCGCAGCTTATCGCAAGCGTGCGGTGTATTGACAACCACGCTCGAACCGACGCCTCGGGAAAACAAACGGAACGCATTCATCGTGCTCGCAGGAAAAACCGAGAATCTCAGGCCGCTGGCCATGCGCTTCGTGAAGTACGGGCTGACAGGTTTGCTGTCGAACGGCCTCTTGTACTCGGTCAACCTTGCGCTCATCACCGCCGGGCTCGCCGGATGGCAGGCGATTTCCATCGGCTATATTCTGGGCGTGCTGTTTTCCTTTTATTTGAACCGGTCTTGGGCGTTCAGCGACCGGCCCGCAGACCGGCGGCGCTTGGCCAGATACGCGGCCGTTTACGCCGGCGCCTATCCGCTCGCGGTCGGCCTGACGTGGACGCTCGAGCGGCTGGGCGCGCCGGCTTGGGCCGCAGTGCTCGTCACCATCGGTGTCGCGGCGGTCGGCATCTTCATAGCGTTGAACGCCTGGGCGTTTCGCGCTCAAGCGCCGGAACCCGACGCTAGCCGGCGCGATCCGGCTTCCTAGCCGCGATCATCACGCTCGTGCCGAACGGGGCGGAGCCGCCCTCAGAGATCTTTCGGAGCTCGGAGTCGAAGCTCGACTGAATGACCTTGCCAACGGGGCCGCCAGGCAACGTGTGGTCGCTCTCGACCCCGCTTGCGGACTGCCGCTTGGCGAGCCCCAGCGCCGAAGGGGCCGTGCGCAGCGCGAATAGCGGACCAACCAGCGCGCGGAAAAAATAAGTCGAATAGAGCGGTTCGAAGCCCGCCGCGGCCACGACGGCGTTCAACCGTGAACGGCTGTAGCGTCGGAAGTGGCCCGCGTGCACGTCCTCGCTCGACCACAGCCACGAGTAGGCCGGCACCGCGATGTAGAGCATGCCGCCCGGCCGGATGATCGACGCCAAGTTTCGCAAAGCGTCGCTCTCCGCCTCGATATGCTCGAGAACGTCGAACAGACCGCAAGCAGGGATCGACCCGGCGGGAATGTCGAGGTCCTGAAACGCCGCTTCGATCACCGGCAGCTTTCGCTCGCGCGCCGTCGCCGCCCCTTCGGGTCCAGGCTCGACGACCGCGACGTCGTGGCCGGCGCGCGACAGCGCCAAGCTGACATAGCCGTTGCCCCCGCCGACGTCGAAGATCGTCCCGCCCGGCGGATGGCGCGCGACGACGGCTGCAATCACGTCGTTGCGATGATTGAACCAGTACGAGGCGGCTTCGATATGTGCGAGCGTGCGATGCCCGCCTTCGGGGTAGGAGACGTCCGCCGCGTTCGCAGCGCGCCAGTCGCCCTCGCCGCGGCGCTCCAGTCCGGGGATGCGGGCGCACCAGTCGTTCAGGTCGAAGTCTTCGCTCAACGACTTGGGAGACGCCGCTGAGGCGTCGGTCGAATGAAGCGCAGTGCTCATGCTTCAACCGTATCCCAATTCATCGGGCGCTCCCGCTCCAAATCGCGAACCATGCCGCTCAACCGAGATCAATCGGCGCCTTCATGAACGCCCGAGCGTCCGCGCCGACGTTCATGAGCAGATCGACGGCGCTCACGCCGTGCTCGAACGCGCCATGAAGCTGGGGATATTCGGCGTAGCCTGAATAATCCATCCAGCGATAAGCGACGCCCGCCGCGTCGAACTTGTCGCCCTCGAAATAGACCTGCGCCGCAGGCCCGGAGAGATAGCAGTCCGCGCCGATCTCTTGGCAGATGTTGAGCAGCCGATCGGTCTTCTGCCCGTCCGCCGACAGATCCGACGACCAGACGAACTCGGTCTCAAAACCGAGCTGCTCCGAGATCGCGCGCATGAACAGTGCATTGACGTCGCTGAGCATCTCGCACTTGGCCGCCTCTTCGTAGAGCGGCTCGAACCAAGCGGCGATCTCGTCGAAATGCGGCGCCTTGCGATAGGCGTGACGGATCGAGAGCATGTGCTTGTCCGCCCACGTATCCGAGATCCGCGTCTCGTCGATGTTCTGCAGATACTTGCCCTTAGTCTCGACCGGAATGGTCAGCCACTTGAGCCCGTCGGCGGTCTTGATCTTGTTGCGGTTGTGCCAGTGGCGCTTGGCGTACTGGACGTCGTCGTAGATGACGAACACGTCGACCGAGCCGACGATGTCGAAAAAGCCTTTCCACGGGATGTAGCAGGACTGGATCACCGCGGCGGTGCGGCGGAACTGCGTCGTCGAATGATCCTGCGCTGCGGGCTGCATCGAGCGATATTCCTTGTCGCGCGCCGGGCGGCGCTGTGGCGGAGGGAAACTGGCGCCGCGCGGCGGCCGCGTCCAGGCGCTAGGCGGAACGGGGCCAGAAGCTGCGGTAGGCGGCGATCACGCGCGCGACCTGCTCGTCGGTCAGATCGACGTAGAGCGGCAAACGCACCAGCCGACGCCAGACGTCGTCGGTGACGCTCATATCGCCGCTCGTCCGTCCAAACTTTTCGCCGCCGGTCGAGGAGTGGAGCGGCACGTAGTGAAAGACGGTTTTCACGCCCTGCGTCTTGAAATGCGCGATCAATGCATTCCGCGTCGTTTCGTCGGGTGCGAGGAAATAAAAGCAGTGCCCATTGTGACGACAGTCGGCGGGCACGGTCGGCAAGGTCACGTCCACGTCGTCAGCGTTTTCCGCCAGCGCTTCGTTGTAGGTCCGCCAGATCTCCAGCCGCCGGGCGTTGATCCGGTCCGCGCGCTCGAGCTGACCAAGCAGCAGCGCGGCGTTGAGTTCAGACGGCAGGTACGACGAGCCGATGTCGACCCATGTATACTTGTCGACCTCGCCGCGCTCCATCGCGCTCCGGTTCGTGCCTTTCTCGCGCAGGATTTCCGCGCGGCGGGCCAGCGCCTCGTCGCGGCAGAGCAGCGCGCCGCCCTCGCCTGCGCTGATGTTCTTGGTGTGGTGGAAGCTGAACGCCGCCATATCCGCGAGCGCGCCGGCAGGCCGGCCCTTGTAGGTCGAACCATAGGCCTGGGCGGCGTCCTCGATCACCGCAAAGCCGTGCTTGCGCGCGATGGCGTTGATCGCGTCCATCTCGCAAGGAACGCCCGCGTAATGGACCGTCACGATCGCCTTGGTGCGATCGGTGACCGCGGCTTCGATCTTGGCTTCGTCGATGTTGAGCGTGTCGGGCCGAACGTCGACGAACACCGGCGTCGCGCCCCGCAAGACAAATGCGTTGGCGGTCGACACGAAGGTGTAGGATGGAAGGATCACCTCGTCGCCGGGCTCAAGCTCCAGCAAAAGCGCCGTCATCTCCAAGGCGGCCGTGCACGAGTGGGTCAGCAGAGCGCCCGCAACGCCGAACCGGTCCTTGAAGATCTCGTGGCATTGCCTGGTGAAGTCGCCGTCGCCGCACAGGTGTCCCGAGCGCAGCGCCTCGATCACGCGCGCCTCATCCTCGGGCGCTACGTGCGCGACGTTGAACGGAATCCACTCATTCGCCATGTCGGCGGACGCGGGCTGGGGCGTCGGCCGGGCCCGGTCGCGAACGTCGTCGATTTCCATGACCCACGCAGAGCCCCTCGTCATCAATCGGGCGAGCGTAGCAACGACCGGCCGACGCGTCACGCGAGAGAATGGCGAAAACCCGCGGAGCGTTACCGGGAAACAAACCTCCCCGCCAGCCGAGGTTGTCCGCCCGGCGGTCGATCAATAAAGAAAGAGGCGAAACCGGCGCCTTCGAGAGCGCGCCGCGCCAGGGGAGAGGTGAAAAGACGTGCGCATCCTGGTCACGGGCGGGGCGGGCTTCATCGGCTCGGCGGTCTGCCGGCATCTCATCGAGGAAACCGATGCAGAGGTCGTCAACGTCGACAAGCTCACCTATGCGGCCAACCTTCGGTCGCTGGACACGATCTCAGAGAACCCGCGCTACCGCTTCATCCGCCAATGCATCACCGAGCGCGCGGCGATGGACGCGATCTTCGCCGAGACCGCGCCCGACGCGGTGATGCATCTGGCCGCCGAGAGCCACGTCGACCGCTCGATCACCGGCTCGGACGACTTCGTGCAGACCAACCTCGTTGGAACCTTCACCATGCTCGAAAGCGCGCGGGGCTACTGGTCGAAGCTGCCGGACGCCAAGAAAGAGGACTTCCGCTTCCTTCACGTCTCGACCGACGAGGTCTACGGCTCGCTCGGGCCCGACGGGCTCTTTCGCGAGGACACGCCCTACGACCCCTCCTCGCCCTACTCGGCGACCAAAGCCGGCGCGGATCATCTCGCCATCGCCTGGCGGCGCACCTACGGCCTGCCGGTAGTCGTCTCGAACTGCTCGAACAACTACGGGCCCTATCACTTCCCCGAAAAGCTCATCCCGCTGATCATCCTGAACGCGCTCGACGGCAAGCCGCTGCCCGTCTATGGCGACGGCTCGAACGTACGCGACTGGCTCTATGTCGAGGATCACGCTCGGGCGCTTCATCTGATCGCCGCCAAGGGCCGGCTTGGCGAGAAGTACAACGTCGGCGGGCGCAACGAGCGGACCAATCTCCATGTCGTCGAGCGGATCTGCGACCTCCTCGACGCGCGCGTTCCCGGCCCCAAGCCGCGGCGCGAGCTGATCACCTTCGTCACCGACCGCCCGGGCCACGATCAGCGCTATGCGATCGACGCGAACAAACTCGAGACCGAGCTGGGTTGGCGCGCGAACGAAACCTTCGAGACCGGTCTTGAGAAAACCGTCGACTGGTATCTTGAGCACCGCGACTGGTGGGAGCCGCTGCGCGAAGGCGTCTATGGCGGCGAACGGCTCGGGCTGCCGGCGTAAGGCCCGATGACCTGCGCAAGCGATATTCCTGCAACTGACAGAAGGCGCGTCAGATGAAAGGCATCATTCTGGCCGGCGGCCTCGGCACCCGGCTGCGGCCCGCGACGCTCGCGGTCTCCAAGCAGCTGCTGCCGATCTACGACAAGCCGCTGGTCTATTATCCGATGACCTCGCTGATGCTCGCCGGCGTGCGCGAGATCCTGGTGATCTCGACCCCGGAGTCCGTGCCGCTGTTCAAGACCTTGCTCGGCGACGGTTCGCAGTGGGGGATGTCGTTCGATTATGCGCCCCAGGCCGAGCCGCGCGGGCTCGCCGAGGCGTTCATCATCGGCGAGAAGTTCATCGACGGCGGGCCCAGCGCCCTCGCGCTCGGGGACAACATCTTTTACGGCGCCGGGCTTTCGGACAAACTCGCGCTCGCTGGCGAGCTGACGACCGGCGCGAAGGTGTTCGCCTACCGGGTCAACGATCCGCACCGCTTCGGCGTCGTTGAGACCGACGCGGACGGCAAGGCTCTGTCGATCGAGGAAAAGCCGAAGAACCCCAAGAGCCCCTGGGCGGTCACCGGCATCTACTTCTACGACCAGGACGTCGTCGACATCGCCAAATCGGTCGAGCCGTCGGGCCGCGGCGAGCTTGAGATCACTTCGGTCAACGAGGCCTACATGAACCGCGGCCAGCTGCAGGTCGAGTTCCTCCACCGCGGCGCGGCCTGGCTCGACGCGGGCACGTTCGACAGCCTGCTGCAGGCCTCCCAGTTCGTGCAGACCCTCGAAGCCCGCCAGGGCCTCAAGATCGCCTGTCCCGAAGAGGTCGCTTGGCGCAAGGGCTTCATCGACTCCGCCGCGCTTGAAAAGCTCGCGGCGAACTATCCCAACGAATACGGCGACTATCTGCGCCAGCTGCTGCGCGGTTAGGCCCATCCGATGCGCCGCTGAGCGGGCTCAAGGCGCTTTAGGTACGGGAATCGCTGCGATTTCTGACCTTTGACGCAGGATTATGACTCGACGCCCGGCGCTCGGTCGGCTCTCGTATATGTTGCAGGGGGAAGAGCGACGAGGGGCGATCCTTGGCATGCGACGACGCGCGCGCATCGGCGGACGGCTGAGCCTTGCAGGGCTGGCGACCGCGCTCGCGCCGGCCGCGGCGCGCGCCCAGGACGATGCGTTCGCCGAGATCCACGAACAGGTGCGCGCCCGGCGAGACCTGCAGTTCGACTTCGCCGCGCTCGAGGTCGAGCCGCCGCCCGAGCCGCCGGCGTGGCTCGCCGCGTTTTTCGAGTTCATCGCCCCGTTCATCAACCTGATCTTCTGGATCGCGGTCGGACTCGGCGTCGCGCTGATCCTGTATTTTCTGCTCCGCGAGCTGATCCATGTCCGCTGGTTCAAACGCCGCGGCGCGGCGCGCGAGAAGGTCGAGGTCCAGCACTATCAGCCCTCGCCCGAGCGCGCCCGCACCCTGCTTGAAGAGGCCGACCGGCTGGCCGCGGCGGGGCGTTTCGCCGAGGCGGCGCGCCACCTGCTGCACCGCTCGATCCAGGACATCGAAGACCACCGCAACGCGCCCTTGAGCCTGGCGATGACCAGCCGCGAGATCTCCCGGCTTGAGGCGCTCTCGCTGCAGGGCCGCGCCGCGTTCAAGGTCATCGCTGAAGCGGTCGAACACGGCGTATTCGCCGCGCAGCCGGTGCACGCCGAGGACTATCAGACCTGTCGGCGCGCCTACGCCTCCTTCGCGCTGCCCGAGGCCTGGGCGTGAGCGCCGGGACCGCGATCCCGCCCGCTTCCGCGGCGGACGCGTCCGACACGGGCGGCGGACCGTTCACCTTCCGCGTGGTGATCACCATGGTGATCGTCGGGGTCTTCTCGTTCGCGGCGTTCGTGGTGCTTTCGGCGTTCGCCGACGATCTCAGGGTTCCGACCGACGGAGGAACCCATGCGCTGTCGAAATCCGCGGTCGGCTACGCCGGCCTCGTCGACCTGATGGAGCGGCGCGGCGCGCCCGTGGTGGTCCAGCGCGGACCGGTGCGCGACACCGAGGGCCTGCGCATCGTCACCCCGCTGCGCAGCGTCAACGCGGCGGACGAGTTCCCGTTGATCCAGGGCGAGCACACGCTGGTCATCCTGCCCAAGTGGGTGGCGAGCCCGAACCCGCTGGCGCTCGGCTGGGTATCCAAGCTCGGCGTCATGAGCGAGGAGCGCGTCGCCGCCGCCGCGCCGGCCTGGGCCGGACAGCTGACCGTTTCAAGAGCAGAAGGCGCGGGCCCCGCGCGCATTCTGCCGCGCGATCCGGAATGGAACCGCGCAGGTCCGCTTCGCTTAGGCGAGATCGAGTCGTTTCAGACCATCTCCGGCAAATCGATCACGCCGATCCTCGCCGCGCCGGACGGCGGGATCGTGCTCGGGTTCATCGCCGGCACGGGCACCTACATCCTTTCCGATCCGGATTTGATGAACACGCATGGGATCGGCGATCCCGACACCGCCTGGGCGGCGGTGCAGATCCTCGACAATCTCGCCGGGCGCGGCCGGCCAATGATCTTCGACGTCGCGATCCACGGCTTCGCCCGCTCACGGAACATCTTGAAGCTCGCGTTCGAGCCGCCGTTCCTGCCCGCGGTGATCTGCGCCGCGCTCGCCGCCGGCCTTATGGGCTGGCGCGGCGCGGTGCGTTTTGGCCCCGCGCGCAAGGCCGGCCGCGTGCACGCCCTCGGCAAGCGCGCGCTCATCGACAACTCCGCCGGCCTCATCACTATGACGCGCCGCGAAGCGCACATGTCGGGCAGCTACGCCGAGATGACGCGCGCCGCGGTCGCCCGCGCCATCGGCGGGCGCGGCAGGATGAGCGCCCAGGAGCAGGCCGAGATGCTCGACCGCATGAGCGCGGCCGGCCATCTTCCGACAACCTATTCGCAGCTCGCCGAAAAGGCCGAAGCCGCAACCGACCGCGCCAGCCTGCTCGAGGCCGCGCGGGCCTTGTTTGCTTGGAGAGGGGAGATCACGGGTGAACGCAGCTGAAGTACAGTCCTTGGCTCACAAAGTGCGCGGCGAGGTCGCTAAAGCGATCGTCGGGCAGGACCGATCGGTCGACCTCATGCTCTGCGCGATGTTCGTCGGCGGACATATTTTGCTCGAAGGCCCGCCCGGGACCGCCAAGACCTTTCTCGCCCAGACATTCGCGCGCGCCTTGAACCTCGATTTCGGCCGCATCCAGTTCACCCCGGACCTGATGCCCGGCGACATCGTCGGCACCAACCTCTTCAACTTCCAAACCAACGAGTTCGCGCTCACCAAGGGGCCGATCTTCTGCGACCTGCTGCTCGCCGACGAGATCAACCGCACGCCGCCGAAGACCCAGGCCGCCCTTCTCGAAGCGATGCAGGAGCGCTCGGTGACCATCGACGGCGAGCGCTATGCGCTCGGCGAGCGCTTCATGGTGATCGCGACGCAGAACCCGATCGAGCAACAAGGCACCTATCCCCTGCCCGAAGCGCAGCTCGACCGCTTCTTGTTCAAGCACCTCGTCGACTATCCGAGCAAAGAAGACGAGATCAAGATCGTCACCGCTTACGGCGCGCGCACCGGCACGCTCAGCCCCGCCGCCCTCGGAGTGCAGGCCGTCGTCTCGCGCGAAGAGCTGGAGCACGCCGCCCAGGCCATCGCCGAGATCACCCTCGGCGAGGAGGTGGTCGCCTACGTCGTCGATCTGGCGCGCGCGACTCGGGACTCGGCGGACTTCGAAAGCGGGGCGAGCCCGCGCGCAGCCTCCGCGCTCGCCGCGGCTGCGCGCGCCCGCGCTGCGCTCGACGGTCGCGACTATGTCGTCCCCGACGACGTCAAAGAACTCGCCGGCCCCGCCCTGCGCCACCGGGTGATCCTCTCGCCCGCCGCAGAGATCGAAGGCCGCACGAGCGACGCCGCTCTCGCCGCAGCGATCGAGCGGGTCGAAGCGCCCAGATGATCGAGCCGGCGAACCGCCTCGTCGTCCTTGCGTGGCTCGGCGCGCCGCTGGCGCTCGTCTTGGGGCTGTTCGCGCCGGGCTACTGGCCGCTCGCCCTTGGCTGGCTGGTGATCGTCGGCGCCTTGGGGCTTGCGGACGCGGTGATCGCCGCCGACCGCCGTCGCGTCACAGTCGAGTTCAACGCGCCGAGCGTTCTCTACACGGGCCTTCCGGGCACCTTCGAGGCGCGCATTGCGTTCGGCACGGGCGCGCCGCCACACGCCGTCGACGTGATCCTAGAGGCCAACGCCACGGCCCACGCCGCGCCGGCTCGCGTCAAGGCGATCTGCGCGGGCCGGAACGCTCAGGCGCGTTTCACCCTCGCGCCCCAGCGCCGCGGCGAAGCCAAGCTCGAGCGCCTGTGGCTGCGCTGGCGTGGACCGTTCGGCCTCGTCTCCAAGCAACGCGCCGTCCCGCTCGGCCACGTCGTGCCGGTGGTCCCCGACACCCACTCGGTCACCAAGGAGGCGATCCGGATTTTCTCCCGCTTCAGCGCGATCGGCCAAAAGCCCCAGCTCCAGCACGGCGGCGGCTCGGAGTTCGAGGCGCTCAAGGAATTCGCCGCCGGCATGGACCGCCGGGCGATCGACTGGAAGCAGTCGGCGCGCCACCGGATGCTGCTCGCCAAGGAGTTCTGCGTCGAGCACAACCACACCATCGTCTTCGCGATCGACAGCGGCCGGATGATGTGCGAGCCGGTTGGCGGCGCGGCGCGGGTCGATCATGCGCTCAACGCCTCGCTGCTGCTCGCCTTCGTGTCGCTCAAGCTTGGAGATCGGGTCTCCTTCTTCAGCTTCGACGCCCGACCCCGCCTCTCGACGGGCGCGGTGGCGAACGCGACTTCGTTCCCTCTGCTTCAACGCCTGACCGCCGGCATCGACTATTCCGATCAGGAGACGAACTATACCCTCGGGCTGACCTCGCTGTCGGCCGAGCTTCAGCGCCGTTCGCTCATCGTCGTCTTCACCGAGTTCGCCGACACCACGAACGCCGAGCTGATGATCGAGAACGTCAGCCGGCTGGTGCGCCGCCACCTTGTGCTGTTTGTCGCCTTCCGCGACGAGGAGCTTGAAGAGCTCGCCCGCGCCGAGCCGCGCGAGCCTGAAGACGTCACGCGCGCCGTGCTCGCCTCTTCGCTCCTCAGCGAACGCGAGAAGGTGATCGTTCGCCTGCAGCGGCTTGGCGCGGAGATCATCGACGCGCCGGCCAAAGGCATCGGCGTCGAGCTGATCAACCGCTACTTTGCGCTCACCCGCGGCGCGCGCCTTTAGGAAGGAAACCTTCGTGACCGAGCTGATCCTCAAGAGCGAACGCTTCCGCGCCGAGCGCGAGAAGGACTGGCGGGCGCTCGAGAGCCTCCTCTACAAGGTGGAGACCGGCGGCGCGCGCGCCTTGACCGACGAAGAGATGATCGCCCTGCCGGTGCTCTACCGCTCGGCCCTCTCCTCGCTTTCGGTCGCCCGCGCGATTTCGCTCGACAAGTCGGTGACGGAGTATCTCGAAGGTCTCTCCACCCGCGCTTACTTCTTCGTCTACGGCACGCGCTCGACGTTGATGGAGCGCATCGCGCAGTTCTTCGCCGTCGATTGGCCCTCGGCCGTGCGCGCGATGTGGCGCGAGACGCTCGCCTCGACGTTCGTGACGTTCATCGCCGCCGCGGTCGCCTTCTGGCTGGTCGTCCAGGACCCGGACTGGTTTTTCTCTTTCGTTCAAGAAGGCATGGCGCAGGGGCGCGATCCTTCCGCCTCGACGGAGTCCCTGCGCGCGACCTTGTTCGACGAGAACGCGGGGGCCGGCGACGGGCTGTCGATCTTCGCGACCTTCCTTTTCACCCACAACGCCGGCATTGCGATCTTCGCCATGGCGCTCGGCTTCGCCTTCTGTTTTCCGACCGCGCTGCTGCTTGCGTACAACGGCTGCGTCCTGGGGGCTTTTTTCGCGCTCTTCTGGTCGCGCGGGCTTGGGGTGGAGCTTGGCGGCTGGCTGCTGATCCACGGCGTCACCGAGCTTTTTGCGGTGATCCTCGCGGGCGCGGCGGGCTTTCGCATCGGCTGGACCCTGGCCTTCCCCGGCGAAGAGACCCGCCTCGCCGCCGCAGCGCGCGCAGGCAAGGAGGCGGGCGCGGTGATGGCGGGGGTCATCGTCATGCTGTTCTGCGCCGCCCTGCTCGAAGGCTTCGGCCGCCAGCTGATCACCAGCACCACCGTGCGCTACACGATCGCCGGGGCGACCGCGCTTCTTTGGGCGGCCTACTTCTATCTGCCCAGAAGTTCGCGAGTTGGTGGTGCGCGGGCCGGCGCGGCGCCGGGCGGAGGCGCGCGTGGCTGACGCCGCCTCGAACCCTCAAGGCGGATCGCAAGCGACCGCCCCGAGCCGCGCGCAGGCCCAGGCGCAGGCGCGCGTCCGGCGCATGATGTCGGACGATCCGATGCAGCGCCGCTTCGTCACGCCCGAAGGGGTCGACCTGCGCCTGCGCGTCGCCACGGCGAGCGACCGCATGGGCGCCTTCCTCATCGACATGGCGATCATCGTGGGCTCGCTGATCCTGATCTCGTTCTTCTCCGCCTTCGCGTTCGCCGCGAGCGGCCTGGAGGGCGGCGGCGCCATCGCGATCATCTGGCTCCTGGCGTTCTTCTTCTTGAGAAACTTCTACTTCGCGGCCTTCGAGATCGGTCCGCAGGCGGCGACGCCGGGCAAGCGCGCGCTCGGGCTTCGGGTCGCCTCGCGCAACGGCGAGCGACTGACCGCCCAGGCCGTGCTCGCCCGCAACGCGACGCGCGAGATCGAAGTGTTCCTGCCGATCACTTTTCTGTTCTCGGGCGCGACCGACATCGACGCCGTGATCGTCCTTGCCGGGTTCGTCTGGAGCGCGATCTTCCTGCTGTTTCCGCTATTCAACCGCGACCGGCTGCGCGCGGGAGACCTGATCGCCGGCACGTGGGTGATCAAGAACCCCAAGCGCCGGCTCGACGCCGACCTCGCCTCGCAGAAGGCGCGTCCGTCGGGCGAGTTCGCGTTCACTCAGGAGCAGCTCGACGCTTACGGCATCCACGAGCTGCAGGTGCTCGAGGACGTGCTTCGCCGCAGCGAACCCGAAACCATCACCGCTGTCGCCGACCGCATCCGCACGAAGATCGGTTGGAGCAAGCAAACCGGCGAGACCGACCCGGCGTTCCTCGCCGCCTACTACCCGGCCCTGCGCCAGCGCCTCGAAGCCAAGCTCCTCCTGGGCGTGCGCAGGCGGGACAAGTACGACAAACGGTGAGCCCCACGGCCGCCGAGATGCGGCCAGCGACGTGAGCATTTGGCAACAGCCGCAGGCTATCTGTGGACCGCTCCCGATCGTCACCGACCTGTCGCAAACCCGTCGCCGAAGCTTCATCGACCGGTGCTAGCGCACCCCCGCACGGCGGCTTTGAGGCCGTCGGGGGAAATTTCAATGTGGCTAGCACCCTCGGAGGGGCTGATGAAATCGAAGCTGAAGAGCTGCGCGTCGCGCGCAGCGCTGGGACTTGTTGTCGCCGTTGCGTCGGCCACCGGCGCTTACGCTGGCGACCTGTCGGGCCGCGTCGTCTCCGAGGAGGAGACCTCCGCGCTCGAAGGAGCCGTGGTGCGCATCGAGAGCCTTGGCCGGGAGACGACGACGGACCGCGACGGCCGCTACCGGTTCATCGAGGTGCCCGCCGGCGACTACACGATCTCGGTCTCCTACGTCGGCGCCGCGGACGCCAGCGGCTCCGTGTCGGTGCCTGCGACAGGCGCGGTCGCGCAGGACTTTACGCTCGCCGGCCTGGGCGAAGACCGCATCCTCGTGGTCGGCCAGCGCGGCTCGCTCTACAACGCCTTGAATCAGCGTCGCGCGGCGGACAACATCATCGACGTGCTCTCCTCGGACGCGATCGGTCAGTTCCCGGATCAGAACGTCTCCGAAGCCGCGCGCCGCGTCGCCGGCGTCTCGGTCGAGAACGATCAGGGCGAGGGCCGCTTCATCGTCATTCGAGGCTTTGATCCGAACCTCAACGCTTCGAACGTCAACGGCGTGCGCGTGCCCGCGCCAGAGTCCGACGTCCGCGCCGTTGCGCTCGACGTGATCGACTCCGAAGTGCTTGAGGGGATCATCGTCACCAAGTCCCTGACGCCGGACCTGGACGCGGACGCGATCGGCGGCACGATCGACATCCAGACCTCTTCCGCGTTCGATCGGGATGGCGCGTTCATGAGCGCGCGGATCGGCGGCGTCTACACCGAGTCCACCGAAGACCTCAGCCCGCGCATCGGGTTGCGCGCATCGAACATCTTCGCTGACGGCCAGCTCGGGATCTCCGGGTCGCTGTCCTATCGCGAGCGCGAGTTCGCGACCGAGAACCTGGAGGTCGACGGCGAGTGGATCCTTGAAGGCGACTCTCTGTGGAATGAAGAAGTCGAGCTGCGAGACTACATCGTCACGCGCAAGCGGACCAACGCGGCGCTCAACTTCGACTTCCGGCCGAACGCGAACACCGACCTTTACCTGCGCACGCTGTTCAGCGACTTCGAGGACCAGGAATACCGCCGCCGGGTTGAGCTCAAGCTTGACGACGCCGACATCGTTTCGGCCGCCAACGACCTTGTGACCTTCACCAGCAACGGCGCGGAAATCGGCGTCGACCGCGACTCCAAGGATCGTCTGGAGACGCAGGAAATCTGGTCGGTCCAAGCCGGCGGAGAGTCCCGCCTCGACGCCTGGACGCTCGACTATTCGCTGGCCTTCTCCCACTCGGAGGAAGACGAGCCCGGCTCGCTCGACGGCGTCACGTTCCGCCACGACTATGAGGACGAAGGCGACATCGGCCTTGACTCCTCGGATCCTCTGATGCCTCGGATCGTTCGCGGCGTGCCCGGCGCGATCGCGTTTGACGACGCCTCGCTCTACGACATCGACGCCTGGGAGCTGGTCAACGGCCTCACCGAGGACGAAGAGCTGGCCGCGCGCTTCAATGCGCGGCGCGACTTCATGTGGAACGGCTACGACGTCTTCCTTCAAGGCGGCGCGTCGATCCGCGACCGCGAGAAGTTCTACGATCTGGACCTGCAAATCTACGAAGAGGGCGGCGTCACGCTCGCCGACTTCACCCTGCCCGGCGGGGTCGACTATCCGTTCGACCCGTTCGGACCGGCCGCCGACTCCGGCGCGATCCGGGACTTCTTCTTCGCCAACATCGGCTCGCTCGACTTCCAGGACGAGGACTCCGCGCTCGATTCCGCGGTGGAGTCCTATGACGCGGAGGAGACGATCAACGCCGCTTATCTCATGGGCGGCGTGGACACCGGACGGCTCTCGGTCGTCGGCGGCGTGCGTCTCGAGCAGACCGAGTTCTCCTCGAATTCCAGCCGGATCAACGAGCCAGAGGTCGGCAATCCTGAGATCATTCCCGTCACGCTAAATCGCGACGACGAGGAGTGGTTCCCTTCGGTCAACGCCCGCTTCGAGCTCACCGACGACATCCTGCTGCGCGGCGCCTACTATCGCGCCATTGCTCGGCCGACGTTCGGACAGCTGGTGCCGCGGCTCGAGACTGAGTTTGAAGACGACAACGGCACGCCGGGCGACGCCACCGACGACATCTTCTCCGGCGGCGGCGGCAACCCCGAGCTGCAGAGCCAGATCGCTGAAAACTTCGACCTCGGCGTCGAATGGTACACGTCGAACAATGGCATCCTGTCGGCCGGCGTCTTCTACAAGGACATCGAGGACTACATCGCCGAGCAGCAGCTGATCGACGTCACCCGCGCGGGAGTCTTCTTCGAAGAATTCGACACGTTCATCAATCTCGGCGACGCCTCGGTCACCGGGCTGGAGCTGAACTATCAGCAAGCGCTCGACATGCTGCCGGCGCCGTTCGACGGGCTCATCGTCGGCGCGAACGTCACCTTCCTCGACGGCAACGCGACGCTGACGTCGGAAGGTCGCGACGTTCCGTTGCCGAAGCTCTCCGAAACCCTCGGCAACCTGGTGCTCGGCTATCAGACCGACGTGCTAGACCTGCGCCTGTCCTACGCCTACCGCGACGAATATCTCGATGAGATCAACGCGGGCGGTGACGGCGTCGACCGCTACGTCGACGCGCACGGCCAGCTCGACTTCACGGCGCAGTTCGATCTGACCGACAACGTCGAGCTGTTCACCGAGCTGTCCAACCTCACCGACGAGCCGTTCCTGGCGTTCGTGACGGCGGAAGACGGCCGGCGCGCCTTGAGCCAGTACGAGGAGTACGGCTACACGGCGCAGTTCGGCGTGCGCGTTCGGCGATAGGCCGCCCGCGCAATCACGTGCAAAAACGCGAGGCGGCGATCACTCGCCGCCTCGCTTGCCGTCCGATGGGGGGCATGATCATGACCCGCAAACTTGTTTGGCTCAGCAGCGGTTTCGCCGTCCTCGCGGCCGCCGCCTGCACGACGATGAATCCCGAGCCGACCGCGTCGGTCACGGCCGCGCGCGAGACCGTGCGCGTGGCGGGAAGCGGCGACGCCGCCGATGATCCGGAAGTCTGGGTCGCGCCCGATCCCGCATCCAGCCTGATCCTCGGCACGGACAAGACCGAAGGTCTTTACGTCTTCGACCTTCAAGGCGAGATCGTTCAGTTCCTGCCCGTTGGACGGCTCAACAACGTCGACATCTGGGCGAGCCCGCCGACCGGCGCGTTCGACTTGGCGATGGCGACCAATCGCACGACGTACAGTCTGGATCTCTTCTTGATCGATCGCGGCGCCGGCGAGGTCTCGACCAGCGTCAGCACGCCGATCGTCTTGACCGAGGGCGGACCCGAACTCGCGGAGCCCTACGGCGCGTGCGCCGGAACCTGGAACGGCGCGCGCTACGCGGGCGTGACCAGCGATCTGGGCGAATTCATCCAATACGAGATCATTGCAACCACGGACGGCCTTTCCGCCGTCGAGGTCCGCCGTTTCCAGCTCGGATCGATCGCGGAGGGCTGCGTGTTTGACGACCGCACGGGCGATCTCTTCATCGCCGAGGAAGAAGTCGGGGTCTGGCGGCTCAGCACCGATCCGGCGACCGGCGACGCCCGCGAGATGGTCGCGCCGATCGACAATCGCCGCCTCGTCGCCGATGTCGAGGGCCTGACCATCTATCCCGAGGGAGACGACGCCGGCTGGCTTGTCGCCTCCTCTCAGGGCGACAGCGCCTACGCCGTGTTCGCCTTGCCCGAGGTCGCTTACGCCGGCCGCTTCCACGTGCTCGACGGGGCGGTCGACCGGACGACGACCACGGACGGCGTCGCCGCCACGGCGGCGGCTCTGCCGGACTTTCCCGAAGGGTTGTTGATCATCCAGGATGACGCCGACGACGCGGGCGGGCAGAATTTCAAGCTCGTAGACTGGCGCGACGTCGCGGAGGCCCTGAGGCTCGAATAGTCGGACGGCGCCGCAGCGCCCGCGCCGCGCTACAACCCCAGCCGCATCCACATGAGGCGGTTGAGCACCGCTTCGATCACCATCTCGACGCCTGCGCCCAAGAGCCGGGACAGCCCGAGCCCGCGCAGCGGAGAAATCGCGCGGATGCGCACGTCCGCGCCGTAACGATCTTTGAGCACCTCGCGCACATGGCCGACGTCGTCGACGATACCGAGGCTCTTGGCCTTGCGGCCGAGCCAGATCTCGCCTTCGAACAGGTTCTCGCCCTCGACAAGCTTGCTGCCGCGGCGCGCACGGACGAGGTCGATGAACTCAACATGCAGGTCGTCTTGCAGCGCCTTGAGCCAGGCGACGTCCTCGGGGTCTTCTTCAAGGAACGGATCGAGGCGCACCTTGTGCTTGCCGGCGGTGTAGACCCGCCGCTCGAGCCCCAGCTTGTCGAACGCCTCCTTCGCGCCGAAGGTCATCGACACGACGCCGATCGAACCGACGATGGAGCTAGCGTCTGCCCAGATCTCGTCGGCCGCGATGGCGATCATGTAGCCGCCCGAAGCCGCCGCATCCTCGCAGAAAGCGATCACCCGGCGGTCCTTCTCCTTGGCGAGCGCGCGGATGCGGTCATGGATCATCCGCGATTGCACCGGGCTACCGCCAGGGGAATTGATCACCAGCGCAACGGCCGGCGCATTAACCCTGAACGCCTTGTCGAGCGCCTTTTCGATGGACTCGAGCGACAGCGTCCGGCCGGCGGTCGGGCCGCTGCGGCCGATCACGCCCTCGAGCCGGACAAGCGGCACTTCGGCCGACGGCTCGGGCAGAAACGGCAAAACCTTGCGCAACAGGCTGAGCATGATTTCTACATTGAACGGAGCAAGCCCGCGCGCAAGCGATTACGCCTCGAGCGCGAAACCTTTGGCGCCATGGTTAACGGCCGCCGCCTCGGCTGAGACGGCCTCGCCATCGTAGAGAACAAAGCCCGGCAGCACCCGCAGCGGCGCTCGCGCGCCTTTTCGCGCCCGCACAACGACGCGGCTCGCGGCCTCGCCCGCGCGCGGATGGACCGCCCGCACGCGGATGTCGCCCGCGACCGCCTCGAACGCGGCGAGGATCTCCCCCAGGCGGTCGGCGCGATGGATCACCGTGACGAGACCGCGGGTCTTGACCAGCCCGAGCGCCGCGGCGAGCCAGTCGGCAAGTCCGTGCTCGGTGTCGAGGAAAGCCGCCGCACGCCCCGCCGTCTTCGGCGCGCGCACGGCGGCGGGGTCGTTGTAGAAAGGCGGATTGAGGAAGGCTTGATCGAACTGCTCGCGCAACTCCGGCCACGCGGCGAAGAGATCGCCTTCGCGCACGTCCAGCGCCGCGTCGTTCGCCGCCGCGTTCTCGCGGGCCAGCGCGGCGCTCTCGGGGCTGCGCTCGAGCCCGAGGATGGAAACTCCCGGATTGCGCGCCGCGGCGATCAGCGCGGCCACGCCCGCTCCGCATCCCAGCTCGACCAGCCGCGCGCCCGGCTTCGCCGTGATCGCAGCGCCGAGCAGCACCGCGTCGAGCCCCGCGCGGTAGCCGCTTGCCGGCTGGCGCGCCTTCACCCGGCCGCCCAGGAACGTGTCGCGCGACTCGCCCGGGGCAAGCTCGCCCGCGACAGGCGCCGCGCTCACGACCCGGCCTCGAGCTTAATGTCGGCTTCGGCGAGCAGCGCGCGGGCCCGGGCCTCGTCCTCCGAGGCAATCATCAGCCGTCGCGGGATCGCGCCGACGGAGCCCTCGATCACCGAAGCGTGGGTGTCGAGCACCAGCGGCTCGATACCGCCGTCGCGCAGCAAAGCCTGCAAAAAATCCAAGAACACCAAGTCGTTGGTGCGTGTCAGCTCGATCACGTCGACCTCAATTGACCGCGACAAATTGGACCGCGGCGTTGCTTGCGCGACTTTGGGCGCGTTTCTATTGTGACGTTCAAGCCGCTGCGCTCAAGAGGCCTCAACTGGACGCGATCGCACCCCCGCAGCAGCGCTCTGAAGAGCGCTCGCCGCTCGAACGGCTGACCGGCCTCGTGCGCGCGGACATGGACCGCGTGGACGACCTGATCCATGCGCGCATGTCGAGCGACGTGCATATGATCCCCGAGCTGGCCGCGCACCTGATCAACGCCGGGGGCAAGCGGGTCCGCCCGATGATCACCCTCGCTGCGGCGCGGCTCTGCGGTTACGAGGGCGACCACCACGTCAAGCTCGCCGCGACGGTCGAGTTCATCCACACCGCCACCCTGCTGCACGACGACGTCGTCGACGGCTCGGGGCTGCGGCGCGGCAAGACCGCGGCGAACCTTCTTTGGGGCAACTCGGCGAGCGTGCTCGTCGGCGACTTCCTCTTCTCGCGCGCCTTTTCGCTGATGGTCGAGACCGACAGCTTGAAGGTGCTCGGCATCCTGTCGAACGCGTCCTCGATCATCGCCGAGGGCGAGGTCGCTCAGCTCGCCGCCTTGAACGACATCGAGACGACGCTCGACGCCTATATGGAAATCATCGAAGCGAAGACCGCCGCGCTTTTCTCCGCGGCCGCAGAGGTCGGCGCGGTGATCGCCGGGGCGAATCCGGCCCGCGAAGCCGCGCTCAAGCGCTACGGGCTGGAGCTGGGTCTCGCCTTCCAGCTCGCCGACGACGCGCTCGACTATGGCGGAGGCTCGGCGCAGTTGGGCAAGTCGGTGGGCGATGATTTCGCCGAGGGCAAGGTGACGATGCCCGTCGCCCTCGCCATCGCGCGGGCGCGCAGCGACGAGGAGCGCGCCTTCTGGCGGCGCACCATCGGCGCGGTCGATCAGCAGCCGGAGGACTTCGCCCAGGCGTGCGACCTGATCGACTGCTGCGGCGCGATCGAAGATACGCTGAAAGCGGCCCAGACCCACGCCGACGCCGCCGTCGCGGCGCTTACGCCCTTCGAGGACGGCGAGATCAAGGAGGCGCTCGGCGAGCTGTGCGGGTTTGTGGTGAGCCGGGCGTACTAGCCTAGCACCCGCGCTTCTTGTTCACGTTGGCGCTGAAGGTGAACGAGAACGCCAAGCCGATGATCAGCGGCACCCAGATCGGCAACTCGCCGACGCCGGGCGCGCCCAACGCCTCGGCGATGTGATCGTCGACCGCCCACCAGAGCAAGAATATCCACATAGGGAGAGCCTTCCGCGCATGACTGTTGCTGCGCCAACGCTAGCGCGTGCGACAGCGCGGGTCAGGTGGGACTGTCGCGGCGGCTTTCCCGGCTATCCGCCGCGCAGCCGCGCGTCGAGCGAAGCGAGGAGCGCACGCCAGTGCTCGGCTTGCTTGCGCTGGAACAGCATCAGCTCGAGACCGTGGCGCGCGACGTGCTCCTGCGGGATCGCGTCCCAGCCGCGATGCTCAACCGTCACCCGCGTCTCCGCGCCAACCGGTTCGAAGCGGACGTCGAGCTCGGTGCTCTGATCGGGCGCGAAAGTCGCCTGACGCCAGGTGAGCGCCAGCCGCTCGCCTGGCTTCCAGACGGTGATGCGGCCGACCTCGAACCTCTTGCCGTTCGCCAACGTCGCGACGAGCCGCCCGCCCTCGCCCGGCTCGAAGCTGAGATAGCCGTCCCCGCGCGGGGTCAAAGCAAACATGCCGTCCGGCCGCCACCATTCGCCGATCTCTTCCGTGAACGCTTCAAAGGCGCGCAGAGGCGGCGCAGCGACGCGGATCGAGACGATGACCGCCGCCGTCATTTCTTCTTCTCGATATGCGCTTTGAAGGCGGCGAGCTGCATCGACCACATCGCCTCGGTCTCTGCGACCCAGCGCTTCACCTCCGACATCGCGCCGTCTTTCAGCGCATAGACCCGAACGCGCGCATCGAATTCGGGGTGGGTCTCCTCGACGAGACCGCTCTCTTTGAGCTGGCGCAGGTGCCGGCTCATCGTCGGCGGAGGCAGGCCGAGCGCGTCGGCCAGCTCGCCAGCGCGCCGCGGGCGTTCGCCGAGCAGCTCCACCGCGCGGCGGCGATGCGGATCGGCGAGCGCCGCGAAAGTCTTGTCGACCGCCGCGCTCAATCGAGGCGCTTCTTGGTGGTGAAGCCGCCGGCCTTGTCCCACTCCTCGGAGGTGACCTGCTTCACGGTGACGCCGAAGGTCCAGATGTGGCCCTCGGGATCTTTCGCGCGATAGGTGCGGTCGCCGTAGAACTGGGTCTCGGGCTCCTGAGTGATCTCCGCGCCGGCTTTGCGGGCGCGCTCGCAATGAGCGTCGAGGTCCTCGCCCTCGGCGAGCTGGACGTGGACGCACTGGGTGTTCTTGCCGTCAACGGACTTCGGACTCTTGTGATCCTCGCTCCACTCCGTGCCGACCATGACGACGGAGTTCCCGAAGGTCATTTCCGAATGGCCGATATTGCCGTCCGCATCGATGAGAACGAACAGCGGCTCGAACCCGTAAGCATCCTCAAGCCAGCGAAAAGCCGCCTTGGCGTCCTGGTAGATAACGGCGCTCGAAAGCCCTTTGGGCCGATGGGCTTCAGTCATGTCAGCTCTCCCGCTCTGAACCGGGCAATTGATTATCTAATCGAGAAATATTTGTCAATTTTAGAAAATATATGAAACCAAGCGCGCGCGGCGCGATTGGCCATAACCGTGAAACTGGTTTCTCCGAACGCCGGTCGGCCCCTACTCGCCTGTCAGCCCCGCCGCCACGTAGCGGACCACCATCTCGATCTGCTCATCCGTCATCAGCGTCGTCATCGCCGGCATTTCGACACCGCCAGCGCGCACGATATCGCGGACGTAGTCGTAGTCGGTGAACCCGATCAGCGAAGGCGCGTTCGAGCCGGGAACGCCGACCCCGTTCACGCCATGACAGACCGCGCAGTTCGTCGCGAACTCTTGAGCGCCGGCCGCCGCCTCTTCCTCGGTCAGCACGATGCCGCTGGTCGTCGCCTCGGCGACCGCAACAGGCGCAGCGACTTCGGCGGGACCGTCCTCGCCCGGCAGCGCGAGCGCGACCAGCTCGGCCGGATGATCGCGCGAGGACACGCCGATCACGATGAATTGCCGGCCCTCATCCATGTAGGTCATCGGCGTGCCCGTCCCGAGCGAGGGCAGCGCCGTCTCCCAGACCCGCGCGCCGGTTTCCGGGTCGAGCGCGTAGAACATCTCGCTGCCCGACGTGCCGGAGATGTTGCTCGCGTCCGAGAGGAACAGCACCTCGGACGTCAAGAGCGGGCTCGGACGGATGTCCCATTGGCCCATGTGCTCGAAATCGACCTCGCGCTCCCGAAGGTCGGGGTGGTTCTGCACGAAGTCGGGCGCCGCGCCGGTCGGCACGCGCCAGACGTGCTCGCCGGCGTCCATGTCGGTCATCACCAGCTCGCTATAAGGCGGCTTCAGGATCGGCAGGCCGCGCGGCCCCTGCAGGATGCCGCCGCCGGTGCGCACCCATGGCAGATCGGTAATCTCCGGGTCCCCGCGCGACAGACCGGCGATGTAGACCTTGTGGCGGATCGGCACGTACATCATGTGCGTGTTCGGATCGAAGGCCGCCGCGTTCCAGTTCGACCCGCCGCCGTAGCCCGGGTAGATCCACGTGCCCTGGTTGCCGCCTTCGACGACCTCCGTCATCGGCGTATACATGCCCTGCCGCGTATACTGCTCAGCGATCTCGATCGCTTCG
>JASFUX010000020.1:0-22605 GCA_050050115.1 Maricaulaceae bacterium
GGGCCGCGTTCAGGACGAATGAGGACACCAGCAAGCGTCTTCTGGAGATCACCAAGAAGGCGCGCGCCGAACGCGAAGCCGCAACGCAAATGTCGCGGCGTTTGCGGACGATCCTGGAATCCGAGCCCGAGTGCGTGAAGACGGTCGATGCGGACGGTCGGCTCCTCGAAATGAACCCCGCCGGTCTGGTGGCGGTGGAGGCCGACGACCTTGAAGCGATCAGAGGGGCCGAGGTCACCGACCTCATCGACGAGAAATACCACGACGCGTTCCGGCAAGGCCTGGCCGAGGTGTTCGCCGGAAACACGAGCCGACAACGCTTCGAGATCATCGGTCTGCGCGGGACTCGCCGATGGATGGACCAAGTCTCGGCCCCTATATATGACCCCGACAATCCCGACAAAGTGATCGAAATGCTCGCGGTCACGCGCGACATCACCGATCAAGTCGCCACGCACAACGAGCTCGAAGCGCAGAAGAAGAAAGCCGAAGCGGCGAGCCACGCGAAGACTCAGTTCCTCGCCAATATGAGCCACGAGATCCGCACGCCCTTGAACGGCGTTCTGGGGATGGCTCAGGCGCTGGCGAGCAAAGACTTGACGGACGACCAGCGTCAGTGCGTCGACGCGATCTTGGACTCCGGCGACACGCTGAAATCGGTCGTCGATGACGTGCTCGATCTGTCGAAAATCGAAGCCGGCGTCATGGAGACTTCTCCATCGGCGTCGGATCTTCGCGAATGTCTTTCGCGCGTCGTGCGGCTGTGGGCGGCGAAGGCGAGCGAGAAGGACGTCGCTCTTACGCTTGAGATCGACGACGAGGTTCCCCAGTTCTGCCGGTTCGACGCGCTCAGGGTCCGCCAATGCGTGACGAACCTGGTGTCGAACGCTCTGAAGTTCACCGAGCGCGGCTCGGTGACGATCCGCGCATCGGTCGCCGACGCCCCCGAAGGGGCGCATCCTTCGCTGCGCCAGGTGAGGATCAGCGTCGTCGACACCGGCATCGGGATAGACCCCGAGGTGCAAAAGAAGCTCTTCGCGCCCTTCACCCAAGCTGACGGCTCCACCTCGCGGCGCTTCGGCGGCACGGGTCTCGGATTGTCGATCACCCGCGCTCTAGCGCGGCTGCTAGGCGGAGACGTGACCGTATCGAGCACGCCCGGAAGCGGTTCGACGTTCACGCTCACCTTCATCACCCAGCCCGTCGAATGCCCTGCGGACGCGGCGAGCGAACCCAGCGACGCGACCAGTCAGCCCGCGGCCCGAGACCTCAATGGCCTCAAGATCCTTCTCGTCGACGACAACGCGACCAATCGCCTGGTGATCAAAGCCTTTCTCACCGAATTCGAGATCGAGATCGTCGAAGCCGAGAACGGACAAGAAGCGCTCGACGCGCTCGACACGGCGGCGGACTTCGATCTCGTCCTGCTCGACGTGCACATGCCGGTGATGGACGGCGTGGTCGCCATTGACCGCATCCGTTCTTGCGACCGGCCCTATCGCGACATCGCCGTGATCGCGCTGACCGCGGACGCCATGGAAGGCGACCGCGAACGGCTGTTGAAGATCGGCATGGACGGCTACGTGTCCAAGCCGATCGACCGCGCAACGCTCATCGCCGAGTCCCGCCGCGTGCTCGCTCAGCCCGGCCGCACCAGCGACAGCGATCGCATGGCGGGCTAGAGGCGCCTCACTCCTCGTCCGGATGCGGACGGCCGAAGTCGGGCGCGGCGGTTTCCTGGCCCGAAGCGACGATGGCGGCGCGCACCGCGCGGGTGCTCGCAAACAGCGCCTCGAGCCCGGCCGCGTCGCCCGCCTCCACCGCTTTCCTCAAACGCGCAAGGCGCTGCTCGAACTTGTCGAGCGCGACGAGCGTGGCGGCGGCGTTCTGCATGAACACGTCGCGCCACATCACCGGATCGGAGGCGGCGATGCGGGTGAAGTCGCGAAAGCCGCCCGCGGAGTAGTTCGCCATCGCCTCGTTCACCAATCCATCGTCGGACTGCGCCGTCGCGGTCAGGGCGTAGGCGACGAGGTGGGGCGCATGGCTGGTCGCGGCGAGCAGCTGGTCGTGCTCGGTCGGGCTCATCACGGCGACGCGCGCATAGCAAGCGCGCCAGAAGGCCTCGACGCGCGCGACGGCGTCCCTGTCCGCGTCCTCGAGCGGCGTCAGCAGGCACCAGCGGTCCTCGAACAAGCTCGCAAAGCCGGCCTTCGGTCCCGACTGCTCGGTCCCCGCGATCGGGTGGGCGGGCACGAAACGGCGCGCCGCCGCGCCGGCCTTGGCGGCGACGCCCTCGGCCACCGGCGTTTTCACCGAGCCGACATCGAAAACCGCCGTCTCCTCCCCGCTCGTCGCGAGCGCGGCGGCGGCCGCCTCGACGATCGCGCCGGGCGGGGTGCAGATCGCGATGACGTCGGCTTCGGGCGCGAGCGCTTCGAGGTCGGGTGCGACCGCGTCGGCGACGCCGCTCGATTCGACGAAGTCGCGGACCTGCGGATCGCGATCGGCGACGAGCACGCGGTCCATCGCGCCGAAGCGCTTCGCCGCGCGGGCGAGCGAAGAGCCGATCAGCCCGCAGCCGACGACCAGAAGCGCGCCCTTGGAACTCACGCCTCACCCATGAAGGCGTCGAGCGCTTCGATGACCCGCGTATTGTCCTCGGCGGTCCCGACGGTCACACGCAGGCAATCGCCGAGCCCAAATTTTTCGAGCCGACGGACGATGAGTCCGCGAGACTTCAGGTGCGCGTCCGCGTCGGCGGCGGTCCTGCCCGGCTCGTTCGCGAACTGCAGCATGACGAAGTTCGCTTTGCTGTTCGCGCCGAGGATCCCCAGCCGATCCGCCGCCGCTTCGAGCCGATTGAGCTCAGCGGCGTTGTGCGCGGCGCAGGCCTTGACGAACGCCTGGTCCTCCATCGCCGCGGCGGCCGCCGCGATCGCCGGTCCGGTGACGTTGAACGGGCCGCGCATCCGGTTGATCACGTCGATCACCTCGGCCGAGCCGGTCATCCAGCCTGCGCGCAGGGCGGCGAGACCATAGATCTTCGACAGCGTCCGGGTCATCACTACGTTCGGCGCCTCGAGCGCCAGCGCCTGGCCGCCGTCGTAGTCCGGATCGTCGACGTATTCGGCGTAGGCCGCGTCGAGCACCAGCAGCGTCGTCTCAGGCAGCCCCGCGTGCAGCCGGGCGATCTCGCCCGAAGACAGCATCGTGCCGGTCGGATTATTGGGGTTGGCGAGGAACAGGATCTTGGTTTTCTCGCTGACGCGCGACAGCAACGCGTCGACGTCCGCGGTGAACCCCGTCTCGGGCGCAGCGACGCCGGTCGCGCGCACCTGCTTGGCGACCAGCGGATAGACCTGGAAGCTGTACTCCGTGTAGAGAATCTCGTCACCCGGTCCAGCGTAGGCCTTGGCGATCAGCTGGAGAAGCTCGTCCGAGCCCGCCCCGCAGACGATCCGCGCCGGGTCGATGTCATGCAGCTTGCCCGCCGCTTCGCGCAGCGCGCGGGCCGAGCCTTCGGGATAGTCGTGCAGATGCGACGCCGTCGCCTTGAAGGCCTCACGGGCGCGCGGGCTGGTTCCAAGCGCATTCTCGTTCGAGGACAGCTTGACCACTTCGGTCCGGCCGGCGATCGCGGACTCGCCCGGCTTATAGGGATCGATCCGGTCGAGGCCCGGCAAGGGCGTCGGTCGCGCCATCGTGTCGTCGCGCATCGCGCGCGCTCCTTGGTTTGCGTCGTCGTCAGAACAGTCGCCGCGGCCGGGAATGTCCCGCAAGCCGCGGAGGCGATGCCTAGACCTCCGGGCCTTTCGCATCAAGCTTTTGCGCCCGCGGTGCAAAGCGCCGCAGATTCAAAAAAAGGGGGCGCGGAGCCTGGTTCCGCGCCCGCCAAGCGGACGCCGGGCCGGGCGCGGGAACCGGCCGCGCAGGCGCGAAGACGAAGCGTTTGCCGCCGCCGCGCGCGTCCGCGCCGACGCGCTTGACCGCCTCGACCAGCACCACCCCGCCGAAGCCAGGCAGCAGACGCTCGCCGATCGCCTCGAAGGTCTCGGCCGCGCCCGTCACCATCCGCCAACCAACAGGCGGGACGTAGAGCGCGCGCGACCAATGGGTCGGCTCGAACATGCAGTCGCTCAACAGCGCACGCAGCTGAGCGGCGGAGAACGAGCGGCCGTGGCCGAACGGGCTCGCCTCGTTGCGCGCCCAGAGACCGCGCCGGTTCGCTGCGACGACGACGATCCGCGCATCAGGCGCGGTCACCCGCCAAAGCTCGCGCATCAGCGGGCGCAGCGCCTCGGACTCTTCGACCAGATGCACTGCGAGGACGCGATCGAACAGCGCCTCGGCGAAGGGCAGCCGCTCTTCTTCGACGAGGGCGGCGGCGTTGGCGCCGTCGGCGGGCCAGCGCTCGACGCCCTGCATGGCCGGCATCACGGCGACGGCGCGGCGCGCGTCGGCGCGATAGGGCTCCAGGAACGGGATCGCATAGCCGAGCCCCAGAACATCGAGGCCGCGCGCGTCCGGCCACAGCGCCGCCAGCCGGCGCGCAATCATCGCTTGCGCCGTCCGCCCCAGGGGCGAAGCGTAGAATCGCGCCAGATCGATTACGTCGCGCCGCATCGGTCCGTTCTTACCGTTGTCCGTCTTGAGGAGATGTTAGGATGGCGCGGCCCCGACGCCCAGCAACGCTTGTTCGCACGCTTCACGAGAGGAGCCCGCCATGCCCGCGCTCGAAGTTCATATGTTCCCGTGCCTGTCGGACAACTACGGCTTCCTCGCCCACGATCCGGGAAGCGGCGAAACCGTCGCGATCGACACGCCCGACCCGGTCGCCTACGTCCGCGCCGCGGAGTCCAAGGGCTGGACCATCACTCAGATCTGGAACACTCACCATCACGCCGACCACGCCGGCGGCAACGAGATGTTGAAGTCCGCCACCGGCGCGAAGATCACCGGGCCGGGCAAGGACAGCGCGCGGATTCCGGGAATGGACGTCGGGGTAACCGAGGGCGACACCGTCCAGCTCGGCGGCAAGACCGCGCGGGTGCTCGAAACCCCGGGCCACACCACCGGGCACATCGTCTACGTCTTCGATGAGGATCGCGTCGCCTTCGTCGGCGACACGATGTTCGCTTTGGGCTGCGGCCGGCTGTTCGAGGGCACGCCGGAAGTGATGTGGCCGAGCCTGCAAAAGCTGCTCGCCCTGCCCGACGACACCAAGATCTATTGCGCGCACGAGTACACCCAGGCGAACGCCCGCTTCGCGCTGACCGTGGAACCGGGCAATGAGGCGCTCAAGGAGCGCGCGGCGATGATCGACAAGCTCCGCGCTGACAACGTTCCGACGGTCCCCACCACCATCGGCCTCGAGAAGGCGACGAGCCCGTTCGTGCGCGCCAAGAGCGCCGAGATCCGCGCACGCTACGGGCTCGAGGGCGCCGACGACGTCGCCGTGTTCGCCGCGGTGCGAAAGGCGAAGGACGAGTTCTGATGGACGCACAGGACATCGTCGACCGGCTCGGTCTCGAGCCGCATCCCGAAGGCGGCTGGTTCCGCGAAACGTTTCGCGACGCGCACGTCGACGAAGCCGGCCGATCGCGGGCGACGCTGATCTATTTCCTGCTCGAAGCCGACAAGACCTCGGCCTGGCACAAGGTCGACGCAACGGAGATGTGGCTCTGGCACGCCGGCGCGCCGCTCGAGTTGAAGATCGCGGCCGACGGCGGCGCGGTGGAGACGACCCTGCTCGGCGCGGACCTCGCCGCGGGCCAGCGTCCCCAAGGGGTCGTGCCGGCGCACGCCTGGCAATCGGCCCGGCCGGTCGGCGGCTGGAGCCTTGTCTCCTGCGCCGTCGCGCCGGCGT
This sequence comes from Maricaulaceae bacterium, assembly GCA_050050115.1. Lineage (GTDB taxonomy): Bacteria > Pseudomonadota > Alphaproteobacteria > Caulobacterales > Maricaulaceae > JASFUX01. The sequence continues at coordinate 5,870 of JASFUX010000020.1, forward strand.
TCGCGTTCGAAGGGTTCGAGATGGCGGCCGAGGGCTGGTCGCCCAACGGTTCGTAACGCGGATCTGGCGCCTTACTCGTCGGTCAGAGAGTCCGCGACGCGCAGCGAGGACGGCCGGCCGGCGTAGCCCGCGCCCGAGACCACCTGCACCGTCAGCACGCCGCCGGAGAACCGCGCGTCGGCGCTTTGTCCGTATTCGAATTGTATCCGCGTCATCGACGCGACTTTGGCCGAGCCCTCCTCGCTCAACCGCACCCGGTCGAGCGCTTCGGCGGTCACTCGGGCGGCGTCGGCCAAGAGGTCGCCGCGGGAGCGCTCTGACTCCGCGATCGCGCCAAAGGCGGAAAGGGTCGCGGCCTGGCTGGCCGCCGGCGGCGCATCGATGTCTGCCCCGGCCGCCGCCATCCGCAGCTCGTCGAGCGCGGCCAGCAGATCGACGCCGCGCAGACGCGGCAACGGATCGGCCGCCGCAATGCGCGCCGCAGGCAGGCCGGTCGGCCATTCGCGCGGATAAAGGGTCACCCCGCCCAAGGGCGTCACCCGCAGCAGATCGTCGCCCGCGTCCGTGCGCAGGATCTCATCGCCGCGCGAAGCGGGCACGCGGGAGAGAACGAACACTTCGAACGAATTGGCGAAGCGCAGCAGCGGCGGCTCGCCCGTGCGGTCGAGCACGAACACATAGTGGCTGTCGGCGGTCTCATAGATCGCCGCTTCGCCCTCGACCTGATTGCGGCTCAGGGTGTCTGCGAGGGACCGTTGCTGCGCTTGCGCCCCGTACGCGAGACCGAGCGCCAGCCCGAGCGATGCGACAAGTCCCGCCGCGACCGCTCGAACGCCCCCTATGTTTTTCTTATTCATTTCAAAGCATTTGCCGAGCGCTCGTGGCGGATTTTGGGCGAGATCCGGGGAATTGCAGCTTCCGGCGGAGGCATTTGCTGCGCATCGCCTAGTACATGTGCTGACCGCCGTTGATCGACATGGTCGAACCGGTGATGAAGCCGGCGTCGTCGCTGACGAGGAAGGCGACCCCGCGGGCGATCTCTTCGGCGTGGCCGAGCCGGCCGACGGGTATCCGCGACTTGATCTTCTCGAGCACGTCGTCGGGCACGGCGGCGACCATGTCGGTGTCGATATAGCCCGGCGCAATGGCGTTGACGGTGATGCCCACGCGCGCGCCTTCTTGGGCGAGCGCCTTGGTGAAGCCATGGATCCCGGACTTCGCCGCGGCGTAGTTCACCTGGCCGTACTGGCCGGCCTGGCCGTTGATCGAGCCGATGTTGACGATCCGGCCGAACTTGCGCTCGTTCATGCCCATCCAGACGGTCTTGGCCATGTTGAAGCAGCCGCCCAGATTGACGTCCAAGACCTCCTGCCACATGTCGTGGGTCATCTTCTTCATCGTGCCGTCCCGGGTGATCCCGGCGTTGTTGACGACGACGTCGACCGGTCCCAGCTCGTCCTCGACCTGACGCACGCCGGCCTCGCAGGCCGGAAAATCCGAAACGTCCCACTTGTAGGACTTAACACCCGTCTCCTCGGTGAACTGCCGGGCGCGCTGCTCGTTGCCGGCGTAGTTCGCGGCGACGGTGAAGCCGTCCGCCTTCAAGGCTTCGGAGATCGCCCGGCCGATCCCGCGCGTGCCGCCCGTGACGATTGCTACTCGGCTCATATCGCCCTCCTTTTGCTTGGAAGCCGCATCCTTAACCCTAATCGCTGCGATTCCAACAGGTTCGCGCGAAGGATCGGGCCTCGCGCCTGCGTTGATCAGCTTGCACGCCTCTCGGCCTGGGCGCATGCTTTTGGCCAAAGGGAGGCGATCATGAATCTAGCCAAACCCGCCGTCGCCGCGTTCGCCGCGTCCGGCGTTCTTGCCGCGCCGACATTCGCCGACGAAGCGTCTGCGGACGAGATGTCGACGAGTGGGGACGCCGCGGCGATCGAAGCCTTGATGCGCGAATACGTCGATCTATTCAGCGCCGGCGACGCCCGCGCCGTCGCGGAGCGGATCTATCGAATGGACCCCTACGACGTCGACGCGCAGACGCTCCGGCTCGAGGGCGCGATGGAAAGCCTGCACGAGCAGGGCTACGACCACTCCGAGGAGAGCTCGGTCGAGGTTTGTCTGTTGACGGACAATCAAGCGCTGGTCGAGCTACGCTACACGCGCTTCTTGACGTCGGGCGAACCGATGCCGCCCGCCGAGCGCGCGACGGCGTATCTGCTGCGTCGCTACGACGAAGGCTGGCGGATCACCAACTTGATCGGCATGGACGCGAGCGCGAACATCACCTGCGACTCAAGGATGATCCCGGATCCGGCGCCGGAAGGCTAACGCTCCACGCACATCGCCACGCCCATGCCGCCGCCAATGCAGAGGGTCGCGAGGCCTTTCTTTGCATCGCGGCGGCCCATCTCGTAGAGCAGCGTCGTCAGCACCCGCGCGCCCGAGGCGCCGATCGGGTGACCGATGGCGATCGCGCCGCCGTTGACGTTCACCTTCTCCGGATCCCAGCCCATGTCCTTGTTCACCGCGCAAGCCTGAGCGGCGAAAGCCTCATTCGCTTCGACCAGGTCGAGGTCCTCGACCTTCCAGCCGGCCTTGTCGAGCGCGGCGCGGCTGGCCGGGATCGGGCCCGTGCCCATCACCGCCGGATCAACGCCCGCCGTCGCCCACGAAGCGATCCGCGCGAGCGGCGTCAGGCCACGGCTCTCCGCCTCCTCAGCGGTCATCACTACGATGGCCGCCGCGCCGTCGTTGATGCCCGAAGCGTTCGCCGCGGTCACCGTGCCGTCCTTGGCGAAGGCCGGGCGCAAGCCCGAGACCGAGTCCATCGTCACGCCGTCGCGAATGTATTCGTCCGTATCGACGACGATGTCGCCCTTGCGATGCTTCACTGTGACCGGCGCGATCTCGTCTTTGAACCTGCCGTCCTTGCGCGCCGCCTCGGCCTTGTTCTGCGAGGCGACCGCGAAGGCGTCCTGGGCTTCGCGGGTGATCTGGAATTGCTCGGCGACGTTCTCGGCGGTCACGCCCATGTGGTAGCCGTTGAAGTGATCCCAGAGACCGTCCTTGATCATCGTATCGATGAAGTTGAGGTCGCCCATCTTTTGACCCGCGCGCAGGCGCGCGGCGTGCGGGCTCTGGCTCATGCTCTCCTGCCCGCCCGCGACGACGATCTTCGCATCGCCCAGCTTGACCGCTTGAGAGGCCAGCGCGACGGCGCGCAGGCCAGAGCCGCAGACCTGATTGATCACGAAGGCCGTCCGCTCCTTGGGCACGCCGGCGGTCATCGAGGCCTGGCGCGCGGGGTTCATGCCAACCGCCGCGGTCAGCACCTGACCGAGCACGACCTCGTCCACCGCGTCCGCCCCGAGCCCGGCGCGCGCGAGCGCCGCGCTGATCGCGGTCGCACCGAGATCGGGGGCGGCGACGTCGGCGAAGGCGCCGTTGAACGAGCCGACCGGCGTGCGGGCGGCGGAGACGATGACGACATCTGACATGGCGGGCTCCCAGGCTGGGGTGTGTTCGATGCGAACGGCTTGGATCGCCGCAGAGTTAGCGCGCTCTACTGCACTGCGACAAACAAATGCTGCGGTCTGCGACGCTGCAGCGCGAAAAATTCGCTGCTACGCAGAAACAGCACTTAAACCCAAGCGGTTGAAGCGGTACTATGACAATATAGTCATCAGCTGCGTTGCACAAAACAGCGCGCAGACCGCGACGGACCCGACGGCGCACAATACGCATTCGCGGGGCCCCGGGCGCAAAAAGGAGACACGCGTGGCCGCTAAGGGCAAAGCTCGCGGGGAGGCGGGCGAGGACGGCAAGGTCGTCATCAAGAAGTACGCAAACCGCCGGCTCTACAACACGGCGTCGAGTTCCTACGTCACGCTCGACGACCTCTCGACCATGGTTAAGGACGGCGTCGACATCGTCGTCTACGACGCCAAGAGCGGCGACGACATCACCCGCTCGGTGCTCACCCAGATCATCTTCGAGCGCGAAAGCCGCGGCGAGACGCTGCTGCCGGCTGCGTTCCTGCGACGGCTGATCCGCTTCTACGGCGACAGCCTGCAGGGCTTCGTGCCGAGCTACCTCGAGGCTTCGATGGAGGCCTTCGCCAAGCATCAGGATTCGATGCGCGAGAAGTTCACCGGTCCCTGGCCGGCGGGCCGCGCGATGGAAGTGTTCGAAGAGCAGGCCCGCCAGAACATGGCGATGTTCGAGAACGCCGTGCGGATGTTCTCGCCTTTCGCCGCGGGCGGCGCCCAAGGCGGCGCGGAGAGCGCCGGCGAAGCGAACGGCCAGGCGCCCTCCGGTGCAGCGAAGGCGCCGGCGGAGAAGAAGCCCGCCAAGTCCGGCGAAAGCGGCGACCGGGACGAGACCATCGCCGAGCTGCGCCGCCAGATGGCGGCGATGCAAGAGCGCCTCGACGACATCCAGGACGGTTCTTAAGCGGGACGTCCGGCCCTCGCGCTCACCCCGTCGTTAACCTCGATTTGCCGCGCAAACCCTTGTGCGGCGGCGGCGATCGCCGCGCGGCGCCGGATTTGCGATTTGGTCATCATGAACCGTATTGAGCCGATCCGCCGATCCCATGCGCTGGTTCGCCGCGATCGCTCCCCCATGCGCGAAGACCAGCCGGCGGGCTGGGACGGCCGCGACCGCCGTCGGCGCAGCCGCAGCCGCGCAACCGACCGCCCGGCGCGGACCAACCTCGGCGAGGCCGCAGCAGCGGCCGCCTACGAGATCCACCTGATGACCAGCGGCTTCAGCGCCGGCCTGCGCGCCGACCTGGCGATGCGCGGGGTCTGGGCGACGACCTACGCCGCCTCCGGCGCGGAGCGTCCCGCGTCGCCGAAGCTGCACAAGATCACCTAGCGCGCCGACCGAGCGCGTCGTTTCACAGTCATAGAATTCCGCTGCGGTCCTAGTTGAAGCCGCCTTCGCCGACCGCGAAGTCGCGGCGGGCGGCGACGATCGTGACCACGACGCCGGCCAGAAGATCGAGCAGCGCCATGATGGTGATCAGGAAGAACACCGACGTGGCGAACGGCCCGATGACTAGGAACTCGACCAGGCAGACAATGAAGATGATCAGCGACAGCGCGTGATTGACGATTGAGGCGCGGCCGGTGCCGGTCGATTTCAGAAGCTCGAAGAACAACAGCACCAGCGCGAGGACCAGGAGCAGGTCGCCCGAGGTCAGGTCCCACACCGTCCCGACGCTCTCGGAAACGCCTTCGGCGTTGACCACTTCCGTCGAGGACGGCATCGGCAGGCTCAAGATCGGATCGAGCAGCCGCTGGGCGATCGAGCCGCCGGCCGAAAACACCGCGCCGCCGAACGCCATCAGGTTGTAGATGATCACCGGGATCGCCAAGAGCGGAAAGTACGTGAATATGCCCATTCCCCCGTCACCTCCGGACTTGCGCCCCGAGGCCCTCCTCTGACCTGCCGCCAACCCCAGCACGCTTGCGAGTCCCAGGGTCACACAATCTCCCCTTCGGCGCATCGATTCGCTGCGCCTGAGTCACTCTATAGCGTCATTCGGCGCCGGACACACCTTGCAGCGCAGCTATCCGGGGGATTGAAAACCCGCGCTTCGGCTCTGGCTCGCCGCTTCATCCAATGGCAGGCTAGGCGCAATCAAGCAATGATAGAGGGGAGACTGACCACCATGGCGACAACACCGCGCCCGTTCCGAGCCGCCGTCGCGGCGCTCGCCGCCGGAGGCGCCATGGCGGGCTGCGCCGCGACCGGCGAGGTCATGTTCGATCCCGATGATCCGACCGGGCCCGGCCGGACGATGACGGCGATCGACGCGCCGCAACCGGACGACTGCATCACCGACGTCAGCCCCGGCGATCACACCTTCGTCTGCAACGACCTGACGTTCAAAGTGATGGTCGACGAGATGTGCACGCAGCTTTCGTGCGGCCTGATCTTCGACATCCACGGCGCGGGCATGACCGCCGACCGGATGCGCGCGAACACCGAGCTGCACGAGCTCGCCCCGCCACGCGGCTACCTGGTCGTCCATCCCAGCGCGAACGGCGACGAAGGCGGCTCCTGGAGCTACGAGGAGAGCGGCGCGGCGATGACCGACTTCATGGATCGGATGATCACCGCTTTTCATGCGGACGAATCCCGCGTGCACGTCACAGGGTTCTCGATGGGCGCGGCGATGACCTTCTGGTTCATGTGCAACCACCCCGACCGGCTCGCCAGCGTCGGCGTGGTCACCGGCTCGAGCGCCGCGCAAGTTCGCACGCCGGACGGCGAGCGCCAGTGCATTGAAGCGATCGACGCGGACTGGACCCCGCGCGTGCCGATCATCTTCTTGAATGGCATCCGCGACCCCGCGCTGACTGAAGAGCTGGCGACCGAGCGCGCCGACGGTCTCGTCGCGCGGCTCGGCCTGACCGGCGGCGAGGTGATCGCAGGCGGGCAGACGCTGGATGAGAACAACCACTATCGCCGCCGGCATTGGGAAGGCGACGGCGGCATGGAATTCGACTTCATCGAACACGACTACGTCGCCGAAGGCCGCCTTGCGGGTCACTGCATGCCGGGCGCGCGCGAGGTGAACTCGACCAACTGCTCCATCGGCGACGTCCAGCTGCACTGGGGCGAGCTGGCGCTCGAGTGGTTCATGGATCATCCGAAGGGCTAGCGGGCCAGCTAGGGCGCACGACATCGTCACCCAGCGCTGGTCGGCGGAGCACTAGGCCGCGTCCAGCCGCTCGGCCCAATAGGTCGCCCAAAAATCGAGGAACTCGTCGGCGCTGATCACTTCGAGTTCGACGCCCTGTTGCGCCTTGCCGAGAAAGAACAGCCAGCCCGCAAACACCGTTATGGCGAGCGCGGCGCGCTCCTTCGGCGGCAGTCTCGCGCCGAGCGGCTTGGTCGCCAGCCACGACATCAGCGCTTCGAGCATCGCCCCGTTGATCTCGTTTTCGAATTCGCGAGCGCCCTGCATCAAGCGGATCTCTTCAATGAGCCGTGCGAACGGCGCCTGCCGCTCCATCGCCTTTTGATATCCCTTCGCGATCGCGATCAGCTCTGCGCGCGTGTCGCCGAACGCCGCGAGGGCATCGAAGTCGAACTCGTCGGGCGTTTCGGAAATCGACTCGCGCGCAAGCTCCGCCATCAGCGCGCTCTTGCTTTCGAAGTGGCGATAGAAGGCGCCCGCGCGCGGCGCGAGGCCCGCACGCTTCTCGATCGCTGCGATCGACGTTTTCGCGAAGCCTTTCTCCAGGAACTGCGCAAGCGCGGCCTGCTTAAGGCGCTGACGTGTATTGACTTTGCTCATATAACATCGTTATTTCATTTTGATAACGTCGTTATTTTCAGGTGCTTCGCCGTTCGCGGCAAGCCCGTGAGTTCGAGAGACCCAAGATGACCCTGGCTGACGCCGGACAACGCGAGCGGACGGCGACGATCTCCAAGCTCGCCGCCGTCATCGACATCGCGGTCGTCGTCGCGGTATCTGCGGGCGCATTCGCGACCGAGCTCTGGGCGCGCGACGCCGGGCTTGTTCCCTTCGGCGACGACACGCAGGGCGTAGGCGCCGTGCTCGCCGGGGCCGCGGCGGCGCTCGCTGTGACCTTCGCGCGCGGCCGGTCCTGGCGAGACCTCGGTTTCAAGCGACCCAGGCGTTGGCGAACCGTGCCGCTGTGGGTGATCGGCATTCTGCTTACGTACGTTCTTGTCAGCGTCGTCGCGCCGCTCGCCGTCTCCCAATTCGTGGCGACGCCGGAGCCCGATTGGTCGCGATACGCTGCGCTTCAAGGAAATCTGCCGGCGGCGCTTCTTATGATGGCGTTGCTGCCCTTCACTGCCTCGATCCCTGAGGAGATCATATATCGCGGGTTCTTGATGGGGCGATTGACCGCGATTTTCGGCGAGGGTGCGATTGGCGCCGTGCTCGCCGTGTTGGTTCAGTCCCTGCTGTTCGGGTTCATCCACCTGTTCGGCTGGGGCGTCGGCGGCGCGATCGCGACGGCGATGATGGGCGCGGTTTGGGGAACGGCGTTCCTGCTGTGCGGCCGCAATCTCTGGATCACGGTCATCGCCCATTCGGCCGGGCACGTCCTGATGGTGCTTCAACTTTACGCCGTGGGACCGACCTGACGGCCAGCTTGTCGCTGCACCGAACGCGCAAGCCTAAGCCACGCCTCTCGACGCCAATGGTGAACAGCGTTTGAGAAATTGAAAAACACTAGCTATTTTCAGAACCCAAAGCGCAGGGACCTAGCCCCGGAACGCTGACGGAGCCTCGTAAAGAAAGGCCGGTCGGTAACCTGGGGGACGCAAGAAACATAGATCGAGTGGGGAGTTCTCGATGATCGTTAGGATCGCGAATTGGGCGTTCGCCGCCCTCTTGGCGCTGATCGGCGTCTATCTCGCCGTGCGGGGCGCGACGCTGATTTCGTTGGGCGGGAGCTGGTACTATCTGCTCGCCGGGCTGGCGCTGCTCGGCGTCGTCGCCCTCCTCGTCCTGCGCAACGCCTGGGGCCCGCGCCTTTACGCGGCGATCGTGCTCGCCACCGTGGTCTGGGCGTTCTTCGAGTCCGGGCTGGACTTCGTCTCGCTGTTGCCGCGGCTGGCGGCCTGGATCGTCGTCGGCCTCTGGTTCCTCTCGCCGTGGCACGCCGCGGCGATGCGCGGCGATGATCGAGATCGCTCTGCAGGCGGACTTTGGGTTGGCGGCGCGAGCGTCCTCGGCGTCCTGCTGCTGACCGTCGCAGCAATGCAGCCCTATCACCTCGTCCGCAGCGAGCGGGCGGAAGTCGCCGAAGCGGCGGCGGCGGCCGACTGGCGGCACTACGGCAATTCGCCCGGCGGCACGCGGTTCTCCGAGCTGAGCCAGATCAACGTCTCCAACGTCGGCGATCTCGAAGAGGTCTGGCGCTACCGCACCGGTATTCCCTACGAGTTCAAGAATACGCCGCTGCAGGTCGGCGAACTTCTCTACGTCTGCACGGCGGGCAACACCGTCATCGCCATCGACGCGCGTACGGGCGAAGAGCGCTGGCGGCACGTCCCGAACAACACCTTCGTCGGCTCCACGCCGGAAGAGCTCGCCAGCGGCAGCTACTTCTCCCGCACCTGCCGCGGCGTCGGCTACTACGAGGCGGCGGCCGGCTATGACGGCCCCTGCCCCGAGCGCATCCTGACCGGAACGACCGACGCGCGGCTCTTGGCGCTCAACGCGACGACCGGCGCGAAGTGCTCCGATTTCGGCGTCGACGGAGAAGTCGACCTCAACGTCGGCCTCGGCCCGCGCGACCCCTACGGCTACATGTTCACCTCCGTGCCCTTGATCGCCGGCGACAAGGCGGTCGTCGGGGGCTGGGTGATGGACAACCAGGAGCTGGGGAACGTCTCGGGCGTGCTGCGCGCGTTCAACGTCGTCTCCGGCGCGTTCGAGTGGGCCTGGGACATGGGCGACCTCGGCAATCAAGGCATGCCCGCGGGAGAAGCCGGAGAGTTCACGCGCGGCACGCCGAACGTGTGGTCGATCATGAGCTACGATCCAGAGCTCGACCTCGTGTTCGCGCCCACCGGCAACGCGTCTCCCGACTACTTCGGCGGCCGGCGGCGGCCGTTCGACGACGACTACTCCTCCTCGATCATCGCGATCCACGGCGACAGCGGCGAGCTGGCGTGGTCCTACCAGACGGTGCACCACGACATCTGGGACTACGACATTCCTTCCCAGCCGACACTCGTCGACATCACGGTCGACGGCGAGCGGGTTCCGGTGGTTCTCGCGCCGACCAAGCGCGGCGAGATCTTCGTCCTTGATCGGAGAGACGGGACACCGGTCTACCCGGCGCAGACCTGCCCGGACGGCTCGCCGGCGCAGCCGGGCGGCGAATGCGCCGTCCCGCAAGGCACGGTCGAAGGCGACTACGTCACGGCGACACAGCCCTTCTCCGGCCTGCCGAACTTCCGCCCCGACCGCTTCGAGCGGGACATGTGGGGCGTGACGCCGCTCGATCAGCTCTATTGCCGGATCGAGTACCGGAAGATGCGCTACGAGGGCCATTTCACGCCGCCGATGCGCGGCGGAGGCGGCGGCGCGAGCGGCGAGCCGACCTGGGGCGGCTCATTCCAGTATCCCGGCAACGCCGGCGGCTTTAACTGGCCGAGCGTCTCGGTCGACCCGGACAACGGCTGGCTGATCGCCCAGCCGATGCTGGTCGGCAACCGCATCGTGATGGCGACTCCGGCCGAGCGCGCGGCGATCTACGGCGGGCCGCAAGCAGCGCCGGCGGTCGAGGAGTCGCGCGACGCCGAGCCCGGCGCGGACGCCGAGGAAGAGACGATTGAAGAACTCGCCGAGCGTCGGCGCGCGGAGCAGGCCTACACTTACCTGGCGCAAGGCGAGTGGGACCCCGACACCGCCCGCTACGGCCTGACGGCGCGCTTCATGTCGGACTGGCGACTGCCGCTCCTCGGCATCCCGTCCGGCCTGCCGTGCTTCGAGCCGCCCTACGGCCGGCTCGCGGTGATCGACCTCAACACCAACACGCTGCTCTGGAGCCGCCCGATCGGAAACATGCGCGAGCTGGGTCCGTTCGGAATCAAGCCGGGGCTGCCGTTCGAGGTCGGCACGCCGGTCCTCGGCGGCACGACGACCACGCGGGGCGGACTGATCTTCCAGCTCGGAACGATCGATTCCACGTTCCGCGCGGTCGACGTCGAAACGGGGCGGATCAAGTGGTCAGAGCACTTGCCGAACACGGCCAGCTCGACCCCGGTCACCTACGCCGTCGACGGCCGGCAGTACGTCGTCGTCGCCGTGCCGCAGGACCCGTCGGTCGATCCCGGAGACGGGCAAGGCGGCTGGGTGATCGCCTACGCGTTGCCGGAAGACGAATAGGCGGGCCCGGCTCAGCGTCCCAGCGCGGATCGAGCCTCCGCGCCGGGTTTCAAGCAACCTGTCGTGCATCGGACGGGCCGGTTGTTTGCCCGGGTCGCCCTGAAACGCGCGCGGCCGGCGCAGGGCGACATCGCCCGCCATGCATCCAAAACCGACAGCCGAGGCATATACCGATCAACTGAGATGTTTCACCGCTCGAAGAGGTGTGGTCTTGACGTTGAAAGGTATCGTTCTTCCAGCGGCGATCGCGCTGGGTCTCGCCGTGTCCGCTTGCGCCAACGCGCAGGACTCCCCTGACAACGATCCCGCGCTTCTGGCGGCCGTGGAGACGGGAACTCTGCTCGGCGTCCGCGAAGACGGCGTGCGCGTGTTCAAGAGCATCCCTTACGCGGCCCCGCCGGTTGGCGACTTGAGGTGGAGGGCGCCCGAGCCGCCGCTGACGTGGGACGGCGTCCGGGACGCCGGCGCGTTCGGCCCGTGGTGTCCGCAGCCTGATTTCCAAGCCGTGCAGGCCCTGTCGGGCGGGGACAGCGCGCTTGCCGAGCGAACCCTGACCGCTGGCGGCGGCATCGTCATCCTCGACACGCCCGCTCTGTCCGACTCCAATGAAGATTGCCTGACGCTGAACGTCTGGGCGCCCGAGCAGGCGCAAGACGCGCCGGTCATCGTCTGGCTCCACGGCGGCGCTGGCGCGGGCTCGCAGCCCTACTTCAACGGAAGCCGGTTCGCTCAAGACGGCGTAGTGCTGGTCACGCTGAACTTCCGCATGTTCACGATGGGGAATTTCTCGCACCCCGCGCTCACCGCCGAGGCGTCGGAAGACGAACCGCTGACCTTGTACGCCCGGCTCGACCAGCTCGCCGCGCTGCGCTGGGTGCGCGACAACATCGAAGCCTTCGGCGGCGACCCGGCAAACGTCACCCTGGCCGGCCAGTCCGCCGGCGGCGCGGCCGTCGTTGGCCTGCTGGCGACACCTGCCGCCGAAGGTCTATTCCATCGCGCCATCATCCAATCGAGCAGCGGCTTCTGGGCGCCGTTCACGCATGAGGAGCACGAGCATCTGGGAAGCTTGCTTGCGAGCGAGACGGGGCTGCCCGGCGCGGACGCGACGGCCGCGCAGCTGCGATCGCTTCCGGTAGACGCGTTTCCGTGGGCCGGCTTTCACGCGCTCGACGGTCGCTGGTGGCCTGAAGGTCCGCACGAAGCGCTCGCGGCCGGACGGATCATCGACGTGCCTCTGATTATCGGCTGGAACAGCTTCGACGGCTCTTCGCTGCGCTATTCTCCCGAACAGGTGATCGCAAATACGCTCGACGAGGTGCTCGCGGCCTATCCGCGGGAGGGCATGTCCGAGCAAGACCTCGCCTACGCCCTTTACACCGACGCCCACAACGGCGCGCCGGCCCGCTGGATCGCGGCGCAGACCGCAGACGGCGCGCCGAGCTTCCTCTATCACTTCTCCTACGTTCTCTCCGCGGCTCGCAGCTCCTCCCCGCGCGGGGCCGAACACGGTCGCGAAATCTTTCACGTGTTCGACAGCTGGTCGAAAATTCCGCAAGAAGAGCTTCCGCCCCAAGTCCCCAATCTCGAAGCGATCATGACTGATCAGGACCGCGCCATGACCCGGCTGCTTCACGATTGCTGGATCACCTTCGCCGCGACGGGCGAGCCCGACTGCGAAGGCGCGCCGGACTGGCCGCGCTATCAGCCGCAAGAGGGCGAGCTGATGGAATTCGGCGAGACCGTCGCGGTGCGCAGGAACTTTCGCAAGCCGCAGCTCGACGCGCAGGAACGAGCCATGGATCATATAATGAACACGCAGAGGACAGCGTCGTCGGAGCTGATCGATCAGCTCGAACGGAGAAGACAAAACTGATGATCGCCGCCGCTCCAACCCTGCCGAACATGCCGATCGCGGTCATCACCGGGTCCTTGTTTCTTGCGGTCGCGGCGGTGTTCATCGCCGCCTTCTACTTCCACTACCGATTCAAAACGCGGTTTCTCGACGCCTTGCAGATCGCCCTGCAAAACGGCAGCGAGCTGACCCCCGACCTCGCCCGCGCGTTGGAGATGCGATCGGACTTGAGGCGCGGCGTGGTGAGCCTGACGCGCGCCGCCGCGTGCATTCTCCTTGGTCTAGCGATCCGCGTCGGCCCGGACGAAACGGGAGAGGCGCAAGCTGTAATGATGCTGCTCATTGGACTGAGCGCGTTTCCCGCCTTGTTCGGCCTGGCGCTGATTGGGTTTCACATCGGGGACCGCCGTTCCAACCGCTGATGACAAATATGGCGGCAGTGATGACGAGCTTGCCCGGCTCGTGGCGAGCGCCGGGGACCGACGCGCCTTTGGCGTGCTGACGCAGCGGCACCACGCGGCGGTGCGCTCGACGCTGATGCGGCTGACGCGCAATCCCGCAATCGCGGATGACTTGGCGCAAGAAACCTTCATCCGCGCCTTCTTGCGGATAGACCAGTACACCGTCGGCCGGTCGTTTCGCGCCTGGCTTGGGGGGATCGCCTATCGTGAATTCCTGAAGGACCGGCGCAAGCAAATGAGGGCTGTTCAGCACGCCCGCCAGCATAACGACGATCCGGCCCGGGACGTCGCGTCATTCAATCCGGAGCGGATCGATCTTGATCGGGCGCTCGCGACGCTGCGGCCTGAAGAGCGAACCGCAGTGATTCTTTGTTACGCGAGCGGAATGTCCCACGCTGAGGTGTCTGAAGCGATGGCGGCGCCGCTCGGAACGGTGAAGTCCTGGGTCAATCGAGGCCGAGACAAGCTCAAAACCGCTTTGAAGGAACCGACGGAGAAATACGACAGTGAGTAACGAGCATGACGCCAAAGACGTCGTCGCGCAGGCGTTCGAAGACGTCGAGGCCGGCATTGAAGATGCGGGTTTCTCGCAAGCGGTCGCGTCGCGACTGACTTTCAAGATACGCGCGCGTCGCATCATTCTGGCCGCTGTCGCCTTCTTGGGTCTATTGCCATTTTTGCTTCAGCTTGAGACCGGCCGCCGCCTGTTGACCGACCTGCCGGCCCAGCTCGTCGATTTCGGCGCGCCGTTGCAGAGCGCGGCAGGAGTCGACTGGCTGGCCGCGCTCGTTCTTTTCCTGGCGATCCCGGCCGTGCTGTTCAAGACCCTGTTCGCGGTCCTATTCGCAATGCGCGTCCGGTCAACCTGACCAACCCGTCGCCGACGCGCCGCGACGCCCCCTACCGCTCCTCCACGCTCCCCGGCTGGCGTGCCCGGCTGTTCAGCCACATCACGCCGAAGAGGTCCGACAACGACGCCATCATCCGTCCAAGGTTGGAGTACTTCGAGCTGCCGTGCATCCGGGGGCGGTGATTGACGTCGCGGAACTCGATCTCATAGCCCTCGCGCAGCATCAGCGCCGGGATGAAGCGGTGGACGTGATCGAAGTACGGCAGCCGCAGGAACGCCTCGCGGCGGAACGCCTTGAGGCCGCAGCCGGTGTCGTCGGTCTTGTCTTTGAGCAGCCGCTTGCGCACGCCGTTGCCGACCTTCGAGCCGAACCGCTTCCATGAGCTGTCCTGACGTTTGGCCCGCCGGCCGCCGACGAGCGCCAGGTCCGCCGGCGCGTCGGGCCGCGCCAGCGCATCAACCAGCTTGGGTATGTCCGCCGGATCGTTCTGCCCGTCGCCGTCGAGCGTCGCGACGATCGGCGCCCGCGCGGCCAGCACGCCAGTGCGCACCGCGCGGCTCTGGCCGGCGTTCGCGCCATGGCGCAGCACCCGCAGCGCCGGATAGGTCGCCTTCAAGGCGACAAGGGCGTCATTGGTGCCGTCCGACGAGCAGTCGTCGACAAAAATCATCTCATACGCCCGGCCCTCGAGCGCCGCGGCGATCTCGCCGGCCAGCTCGCCGACGTTCTCTTCTTCGTTGTAGACCGGCACGACGACGCTCACGTCGACGCGCGCATCTGGTTCATTCATCGGCCGTCACTCGCCCCTGAGCATGCGGCTCCTCCCCAAATCCCTTTCCGGTCCTGCATAAGACGCAGCCGCGAGATGAAAAATTCGTCCCGCTGTGCGATGCGGCTGGGCTAGGTTGAAGCGCGCTTTCGGGGTGGGACATAGCGGACCTTCCATGCTGGGTCGACTTAGAACGCTTGCCGTGCTCGCGGCGCTGGCGATTGCGGCCGCGGCCGCGGGGCTGACCGCCCTGCCGCCGCTCGACCGCGACGAGGCGCGTTTCGCCCAGGCCTCCACGCAGATGGCCGAAAGCGGAGACTATCTGCGGATCTATTTCCAGGACGAGCAGCGCAACAAGAAGCCCGCCGGCATCTATTGGCTGCAGGCCGCCTCAGTGCAGATGTTTTCCGATCCTGAGGCGCGTGCGATCTGGGCCTATCGCCTGCCCTCGGTCCTGGGGCTGGTGATCACCGTGATCGCCGCCTACGCGGCCGGCTGCATCCTTCTGGGCCGAAGGGCCGCCTTCGCGGGCGCCGCGCTCCTTGCGGTCGGCGTTCTGGCCGGGACCGAGGCGGGGATCGCCAAGACGGACATGATGCTCACCGCCTGCGTGACCGTCGCCATGGCGGCGCTGGCCGCGCTCTATGAGGGGCGAAGTCGCTGGTACGGGGTTCTCTTCTGGTTCGCGATCGCCTGCGGCGTGCTGATCAAAGGACCAATCGCGCCGATGGTCGCCGGGCTGTCGATCCTTGCGCTCGTCGCTGTCGACCGGCGGCTGCGCTGGCTGTCGCCAGTGCTGTTCTGGCCGGGGCTCCTCCTCGCCATAACGATGATCGGCGGCTGGCTCTATTCCATTCAAGTCGCGACCGACGGCGCCTTCCTGCGCGAAGCGCTGCTCGAGGACCTCGGTCCCAAGCTGGTCTCCGCGCATGAGAGCCACAACGGCTGGATCGGCTATCACGCCACCTTCCTGGCGTTCTTGATCTTTCCCGGCACGCTGTTCCTCGTCCCCGGCCTGGGGCTACTCGTCAACGCCTTCGTCAAGCCGTTCGCCGACCGCGAGGCGGCCGGCCTCAGGTTCCTCGGCGCCTGGGCGATCCCGTCCTGGATCGTCTTCGAGCTGCTGCCGACCAAGCTGATCCACTACGTGCTGCCGCTCTACCCGGCGCTGGCGCTGATCGCAGGCGCCGCGGTGAGCGCCATCGCGCTCCGACGCATCCCGGTGCTCGCACATCTGATCTCGGTCGCCCTGTTCGCGGCCGTCGGCGGGGTTTACGCCTTCGTCCTGCTGATCGCGCCGCGGCTCCTCGGCGCCAGCGCGCCGCCAGAGGTCGACGAGTCGCGGATCCTGGAGTTCCTCTACGAGACGATCGATCTCTTACGCCCCGAGGTTCAGATCGGCCTCGCCGCCGTCGCCGGACTTCTGCTGATCGCGCCGATCGTTCTCTGGCGCGCGCCACGCGCGGTGCTGCTCATCGCCGTCGCCGCAGGACTCGCCTGGCACTGGAGCGCGCGCTACGTCGTCGCCCCGTCGATCGAGCCGTTGTGGATCAGCGCCAACGTCTCCGAGCGGCTCGAGGCCTACAGCCTGCATCCGCGCGTCTCGCCGAACGCCAAGCCGCCGCTGGTCTCGGTCGGCTACAATGAGCCCAGCTTGATCTTCCTCACCGACACCGACACGGTGCTCACTGACGCCGTCGAGGCCGCGCGCTTGGCGGGCGCGGAGGCGGGCCGGGCGACCCTGGTCGAAGCCCGCGACCGACCGGCCTTCGAAGCCGAACTTGCAGCCATCGGCGCAGGAGCGGTGATCGTCGGCGAGGTGCGCGGGCTCAACTATTCGCGCGGCGATCAGGTGTTCATCACCATCTATAGAAGGTGGCAGCGCGCTCGCGAGCGCCTCGACCCC